>DVKX01000087.1 GCA_018715805.1 Candidatus Faecousia intestinigallinarum
TTCCCGTGAAATATTTTGCAGTTCTGCTGGGTATGTTCCTGCTGGCGGATGCGCTGCTTTTTTTGCTGCGCAGGCGGAGAAAGCAGGGGAAATGGTCTAAAGCAGAGAAGCCCCTGCGTCAGATCGTTGCGGCGGTTTTATGCGGAGTGTTGGCGGTTTGCTGCTGCTTCGGCGCATATGCTGTGATGAAGTTGAATCAGACCATCTCCGCAGTGACCAAAGGCACGAATGTGAGCGCCGTTATTCAGGTGTATGTGCTGCAGGAGGATTCTGCCCAGACTCTGGAGGACGCGGCAGGGTATACCTTTGGCTATACCGATACTATGGACTGGAAGAATACGGAGGAGACGCTTTTAGAGCTTCAGAACGCTTTTGGCGGAGAAGTGAATACGGAGAATTACCTGACGCCCTTTGCTATGATTGATGCGCTGTACAACGGAGAAGTGCAGGCGATTATTCTGAATCAGTCCTATGTCTCCATTCTGGAAGGACTGGAAGAATACAGTGATTTCAGTGAACGGGTTCGCAGCCTCCATGAGCACGCCGTGATGATGGAGCCGTCGGAGGAAAAGCCGCAGATAGATGCCGGCAAGGTGGCGGAAGAACCGTTTGTGCTGTATCTAAGCGGCTCCGATACCCGCAGCACCATGCTGGATACCAGCCGCAGCGATGTGAATATCCTGGCGGCGGTGAATCCCAGCACCAAGCAGATCTTGCTGGTAAATACGCCTAGAGATTATTATGTGGCCAATCCTGCAGGCGGTGGTGCTATGGATAAGCTGACGCACTGCGGCAACTATGGCACCCAGTGCTCTATGGACGCTTTGGCGGCGCTGTACAATGAGGATATCGAATACTATGCCCAAATCAATTTTACGGGATTTGAAACACTGATCGACGCCATCGGCGGCGTGACGGTAAATTCCGAGACCAGCTTCTCCGCGCAGGGCTACTATTTCCAGGAGGGAGAAAATGAGCTGGACGGCGCGGCGGCGCTGGCGTTTGCCCGGGAGCGGTACGCGCTGGCAGGCGGAGACAACGATCGCGGCAAAAACCAGATGCGGGTGATCACCGGAGTTATCCAGAAGCTGGCATCCGGTGCGCTGCTGGCCAACTATTCCCAGATTTTGGACAGTCTGGAAGGAATGTTTGCCACCAACTTCCCCATGGAAGCGGTGGCTCGGCTGGTGAAAATGCAGCTGGAGGATATGGCCTCCTGGAACATCGTTTCCTACGCGGTGACGGGTTACAATGGCGAGGAAACTACCTACTCTACCCCCGGCCTTTACTGCTATGTCATGTATCCTGATGAGGAGACGGTGGAGCACGCCACGGAGCTCATCGATATGGTTATGGCGGGAGAAATCCTGCCAAATGAATAATGGGAACGCCCGCGCTCATGTACAACGAGCGCGGGCATTTTATTGCCCAAAATGAAAAAACAGTTGAAAAAAAGATCGCTTTGGAGTATGATGGAAGCACATAACATCTTCTTTGTGGAGGAATGGAAATGAACGACAATATGATGTGGGCGTTGGTGAAAGAAAGACCCACCACCGGCCTTTGGATGAAGCGGGTACCCATTCCGGAGGTCGGCCCCAATGATGTGAAGATCAAGATCCATAAAACGGCCATCTGCGGCACGGACGTACATATCTACCAGTGGAATGAATGGGCGCAGCATACCATCCCCATTGGCCTGACGGTGGGACACGAGTATGTGGGCGAAGTAGTAGAGGTAGGCGCGGGCGTCCAGGGATTCCAGGCGGGCGATTTGGTGTCCGGCGAGGGGCATATCACCTGCGGCAAGTGCCGGAATTGCCTGGAGGGACATAAGGAAAACTGCAAGGATGCCAAGGGCGTGGGCGTGAACCGGAACGGCGCTTTTGCGGAATATCTGGTGATCCCCGCCTCCAACGTATGGCCGTGCAATCCGGCCATTCCGGAGGAGCTTTATGCTATTTTTGACCCGTTTGGCAATGCGACCCATACGGCGCTTTCCTACGATATGCTGGGCGAGGATGTGCTCATCACTGGCGCAGGCCCCATCGGCATTATGGCGGCAGCCATTGCTAATTTCTCCGGCGCGCGGCATGTGGTGGTGACGGATATGAACCCTTACCGGCTGGAACTGGCCAAAAAGCTGGGGGCGACCCGCACCGTAAATCTCCGGGAGGAGAAGCTTCGGGATGTGATGCGGGAAATCGGAATGACCGAGGGCTTTGACATCGGCATGGAAATGTCCGGCAGCCAGCCCGGCCTTTCCGATATGATTCATAACATGAAGCACGGCGGCAAGATCGCGCTGCTGGGCTTACAGCGCACCGATGCAGTGGTGGATCTGGAAACTGTGATTTTCAACGGTCTTAATCTCCGGGGCATTTATGGACGAAAGGTATGGGATACTTGGTATAAAATGTCTACCATGATCCAGGCGGGGCTGGATATTTCCCCAGTCATTACGCACCGCTTTGACATCAAGGATTTTGAAAAGGGCTTTGACGCTATGATCTCCGGTCAATCCGGCAAGGTCATTCTGGATTGGGCGCATATCAACGATTAAGAACAGGAGGAAAGGAATATGGCACGGAAAACGGACATTTTAAGCATTTACGCCAAAGAAGTGGAGGACATTAAGGCGGCGGGACTTTTCAAGGGCGAAGCGCCGTTTGTATCTCCCCAGGGCGCGCGGGTAAAAATGGCCGATGGGCGTGAGCTGCTGTGTATGTGCGCCAACAATTACCTGGGGTTGGGCGATCATCAGCGGCTTATCGATGCAGCCAAAAAGACCTATGACGAGAAAGGGTTCGGCGTGGCCTCCGTCCGCTTTATCTGCGGCACCCAGGATATTCACAAGGAATTGGAAAAAACCATCTCGGAATTCCTGGGCATGGATGACACCATCCTTTATTCCTCCTGCTTCGACGCCAACGGCGGTCTTTTTGAGACGATCCTGACGGCGGAGGACGCAGTAATCAGCGATGAACTGAATCACGCGTCCATCATCGACGGCGTGCGGCTGTGCAAGGCAAAGCGCTACCGTTATAAGAATAACAATATGGCCGATCTGGAAGCCCAGCTTCAGGCGGCCGACGCGGCGGGCGCGCGCATCAAGCTGATCGCCACCGACGGTGTGTTCTCCATGGACGGCATTATCTGCAATCTAAAGGGCGTGTGCGACCTGGCGGACAAGTACCACGCGCTGGTAATGGTGGACGACAGCCACGCCGTGGGCTTCGTGGGCGCACATGGCCGTGGGACGGCGGAATACTGCGGCGTGGAAGGGCGCGTGGATATTATCACCGGTACTCTGGGCAAGGCGCTGGGCGGTGCTTCCGGCGGCTACACCGCCGCGCGGCAGGAGATCGTAGACCTGCTGCGCCAGCGGAGCCGTCCCTACTTGTTCTCCAACTCCCTGGCGCCTGCCATTGCCGGCGCCAGCATTGAGATGTTCCATATGCTCCAGGAGAGTACCGCCCTCCGGGATCATCTGGAGGAGGTGACAGCCTACTACCGTCGGCAGCTGGTGGAAAACGGCTTCGACATCATTGAGGGAACGCATCCCTGCGTACCGGTGATGCTATATGACGAGCGCCTGGCAGTGGAGTACGCCAAAAAGATGATGGAAAAGGGCGTTTATGTAGTGGCTTTTTCTTACCCTGTGGTACCCAAGGGGCGGGCGCGTATCCGCACCCAGGTCTGTGCCAGCCACACCAAGGAGGATATTGACTTTGTGGTGAAGTGCTTCCGGGAAACCCGGGACGAAATCGGCAAATAACAAAATGCCCCCTCGCCAGAAAACGGCGAGGGGGCTGCTTGATTGTGGGGTCACTGGGTGATGAAGGCTTCGTACCCATCCTTTTTCAGCTGTGCTACCAGTTTTTCCGCATTTGCCCGGACGGCAAAAGCGCCTGCCTGTACCCGGTAGAGCTTGTCGGTCTGCGGCGCGGTGTCTGGTTCCGCATCGCTCCATGTCCGGCCGTCAATGGCCACAATGGCTTTGGCGATAGCCTTTGCCGCATCTGCTCTGTGGTTTACCAGGAAATCCACGCCGGTTTGGGAATCGTGGAAGTCCACCTCCAGCAGGCAGGCGGTGGCAGCGGGGGCGTTCAGTTCAAAGAGATTCTTATTCTGCTGTACGCTGCTGGCACGGTTGCTTTTTTGCCCGGTGGCCTTTAGTTCGGCGATGAGCTTTTCTGCCAGAGACTTGCCGCCCTCGTAGTAAAAAGCGATGGGTCCCCAGGCCTGACCGCCGCCCCCGGCGTTGGAATGAAGCGCCAGATAATACCGGGCGTTCAATTTGTCGGATTCCGCCGGACGCTTGGAAATGCCCAAAGACTTGGACGCTCTGTGAAACTGCACGCCGCATCGCTCCAAGTGGGGAATGACGGCGTCCAGCAGCTTGTTCATCTGCTCCATCTCATTGCCATAGCTGCCAATGCCAATGTTCTCATTCTGATCGGAGGGACTTAGATACCATAAATTTGCCATACTGTATGCTCCTTTTCCTTTTGGGTTTCCCCATCCATCCCTATGCGAAGGATGGCGAAAAGTTGCATCTGTCCGGGCAACCGTTTATTTCCGCTTCAGCTTTTTCTTGGTGCCGTCTGGCTGCACGATATACGTATTCTCCAGCTGACCGATGAGATTGGCCTTTACGGAATCCATGTAGATCCGGCGCAGCTGATCCCGTTCTTGCAGCTCTTCCGGCGTAAGCGTCCCCGCTTTGGCTTTTTTTGCCAGGACATTAATGCGGGCGATGACCTCGTCCATTTTCATAAACGGTTTCTCCTTTTTATAGATAGCGATGAATGAGGACGCTGACGCGTCCTTTTTTTGTCTGACCATTGACGCGCGCCAGAAGCACCTTGCCAAGCCCCCGGACGGAAACCTTTGCCCCTTCGCTTACCGGCTTGTCCGGCTTGTCGCAGGGCAGACCGTCAATGGCGGCCTTTCCGGCAGCTACATATTGCGCCGCCAGACTGCGTCCGATGCGGAAACCGGCGGAGATTACGCTGTCCAGCCGCAGGGAGGCCAGGGTATCCCGGATCTCCTGGATTTCCGACTGGGGAAGTTCCGCCTGGTTAAGGGGAATGACGGAGAGATGCAGTTTGGTTCGTCCGGCACTGACAAAGTTTTGGAGGATGTAAGGAGCCATCTGCTCCGTTACAAAGAGGCAGCAGCTGCCCGCGCCTATGCAGATGTCGCCTACTGCCTCCCGTGCCACTCCGGCGCCCATGAGCGCCCCTAGAAAATCCCGGTGACTTGGCGTATCCCCCTGATAGAATTCTGCCCGCAGGCATCGGATGGGGGAATCCTCTCCCATCAGGAAGTCTTCGTCCAGGTACTCCGGCAGATAGACCAGCATCTTCCGCTCCGCATCCGGGTAGCCGCCGAAAGCATACAGCCCTGGAAGATCGCCAAAAAGATACCGCGCCAGTGCCTGCTCCCGGGGGGTGAGAAAGACGGTGCCCTGGGGAATTTCCCGACGCTGTCCGGCCTGGATCTTGTCCCAGAGTTTGGCCAGGAGCATTCTATCTTCTGGAGTATGGGCGATCTTTTCAATATTGCTGCGATCCATACGCGCCTCCCAGAACTGTTTTTTCTATTGTAGCACAGATGTGGACAAGAGGAAAGAAGTTTTTCTTGACCTGGGTGGATTATCCATTATAATGAGAAAAAGAAAGTAGGTGGAGCAATGACCGTTGGGATCATTGGCGCGGGCGCTTCCGGCATGGCGGCGGCGTTGGCCGCAGCGGAGCAGCCGGGGTGCCGCGTCGTTTTATTGGAGCGGCAGGCTCGGGTAGGGCGGAAACTTTCCGCCACCGGCAACGGGCGATGCAATTTGACCAATCTTCATGCGGGGGCGCTGGGATACCACGGAGAACAGCCGGAATTCGCCGGGCCGGCGCTGGAAGCCTTTGCCCCGGAGGAGACAATCCGCTGGTTTCGCGGACTGGGGCTGTTTGTGACGGCGGAGCCGTCGGGGCGGATCTATCCCTTTTCGGATCAGGCGAATTCTGTGGTAGATGTGCTGCGTTTTGCCCTGGAAAAGCAGAATATCTGCCTGAAAACTGGTTTTTTGGTGGAAAAAGTCCGAAAAACTTCCCAGGGATTTCTGCTGGAGGGGAATGGAGAGCAGATTGCGTGCGATAAGCTGATTGTGGCCTGCGGTGGCCTGGCAGGGACGAGCCTGGGCGGTTCCATGTCCGGCTACCGTCTCCTCACCCGTTTGGGGCATCACACTACCCGCCTGCGGCCTGCCCTGGTGCAGGTGAAGACGGATTGGCCAGGCGTGGAAAGCCTGAAAGGCGTGCGGGCAGAGTGCGCAGCGCAGGTGTTCCATAACGATAAATTACATTTGAAAAGTGCCGGACAGATACAGTTTACCCAGTACGGCCTGTCCGGGCCGGTGATTTTCGAGGTATCCCGGGATGTGTGCCTGGGCGGCGGAGAGTGGCGCTGCCAGCTGGATCTGCTGCCGGAAGTATCGGCGGAGGAACTGGGGGAAGAACTGCGCCGCCGCCGGGAACGGGCGCTGCCGGTGGAGGAATTGCTTACAGGGATCCTGCATAACCGCTTAGGCCGTGTGCTGACCCGCTTTTCAGGTATCCGGGGCAAGCAAAGTGCTGCGGCTTTATCCGATGGGGAACTGGAAACGCTCTGCGGAGTAGTAAAGGCCTTTATCCTGCCCCTGACGGAGCCCATGGGAATGGACTGTGCCCAAGTAACCGCCGGGGGTGTGCGCACGGAGGATTTTGACCCCCAAACCATGGAAAGCAAGCTGACGCCGGGGCTTTACGCCTGCGGCGAGGTACTGGACATCGACGGGGACTGCGGCGGCTATAACTTGCAATGGGCATGGAGCTCCGGAAGAATGGCGGGACTTCATGCGGGAGGCGCGTTATGATTCGGATCTGCGAAATCTCTCTGCCTCCGGAGCACACGCCGGAGCAGCTATGCAGTGAGGCCGCCCGACTGCTGAGGCTCAGCCCTGGCCGGATTCAGCGCCTGCGGATCATCCGCCGCTCGGTGGATGCCCGGAAAAAGCCGAATGTGCGGATCGTCTATACGGTGGATGTGCAGGTACAGGGCAGCGAGGATAAGATACTGAAGAATGCCCGGTGCAGCCGGGCGGCCATCGCCCCGGTCAAAAGCTACCATCCTCCCAAGGCACGCCCGGCGGCCGCGCTGCCGCCGGTGATCGTAGGCTTTGGGCCGGCGGGAATGTTTGCCGGACTGATATTGGCGCTGGCTGGGCAGAAGCCCATTATTCTGGAGCGAGGCGAGGACGCCCAGACCCGGCACGAGAAAGTGGAGCGTTTTTTTGCTGCGGGAGAATTGGATGAAAGCAGCAACGTACAGTTTGGCGAGGGAGGCGCAGGAACTTTCTCCGATGGCAAGCTGAACACAGGGGTGAATAATCCCCGAATCCAGTGGATTCTGGAGCAGCTGGCGGCGGCCGGGGCGGGGGAAGACATCCTCTTCGATGCCAAACCCCATGTGGGTACGGATGTACTTCTCACCGTGGTGCAGAATATCCGCCGGAGAATTCTCGCTCTGGGCGGTCAGGTGCGCTTTTCAACCCAGGTAGTGGATTTCACCCAGGAGGATGGCCGTCTCACCGGGGTGGTGACCCAAACCGGAGAGCATATCCCCTGCCATCAGGCGATCCTGGCCATTGGCCACAGCGCCCGGGATACTTTCGCCATGCTGCTGGAGCGGGGGATTCCCATGGAAGCAAAGCCCTTTGCCATGGGCGTACGCATTGAGCAGCGGCAGAGCGCGATCAACGCAGCCCAGTATGGCGGAGAGAATCCCGTCCTGCCCCCGGCGGATTATAAGCTGGCAGAGCATTTGGAGGAGCGGACGGTATATACCTTTTGTATGTGCCCCGGCGGCTATGTGGTGGCGGCAGCCTCGGAACAGGGAGGCGTGGTGACCAATGGCATGAGCAATTCCCGCCGGGACGGGGAGAACGCGAATGCCGCCCTGCTGGTGAGTCTGAATCCATCCGATTTCCCGGGAAACGACCCCCTGGCGGGGATGCGCTGGCAGCGGGAAATAGAACAGACTGCCTACCGAGTGGGCGGGGGATACTGCGCGCCCGCCCAAAGGGTGGGGGACTTCCTGGCCAAAAGAGCCAGCATGAGCGCTGGAATGGTGCAGCCCACTTACCGCCCGGGGGTGGTCTGGACGGAATTGCACCAAGTGCTGCCGGAGGTGATTACCTCTGCTTTGGAGCGCGCCATTCCGCTGCTGGGGCGAAAGCTGACAGGCTTTAGCGACCCGGACGGCGTGCTCACTGCGCCGGAGACCCGCAGTTCCTCTCCGGTGCGGATTCTTCGGGACGATACCCGGCAGAGCGCCCTGATGGGACTTTACCCCACAGGGGAGGGCGCGGGCTACGCGGGCGGCATCATGTCTGCCGCAGTGGACGGGATACTTTCCGCCGAGGCGCTGCTGGAAGCTCTGGAGAGCGGTTAATTGTGATATGCGCCTTTCAAAGGCGATAATAGGAGGAAAGAAAATGTCCAATCCAATAAAAACGCTGTATGTCATTCACCATTCCCATACGGACATCGGCTACACAGACCTGCAGGAGCGGGTGGTCTACGGTCAGGTGCATTACATCCGTACGGTGCTCCAGCTGATGCAGCAGCCGGAAAATGCGGATTTTCGCTGGAACTGCGAGACGTGGTTCTGTGTGGAGCAGTTCCTGAAGCAGGCGACTCCGGCGGAGCGGGAAGCATTCTTCCAGCTGGCGCGGGAGGAGAAAATCGGCATCTCCGGGAATTATCTGAATTTTAGCGACCTGGCAGACGTCCAGGTGCTGAAGCGCCGCATGGGGGAAGCGGCCGCCTTGCTGCGGGAGCATGGCGCGGAACTCCGCACGGCCATGTGCGCGGATATCAACGGTATTTCCATGGGGCAGCGGGACGCTATGATGGACAATGGCGTGGCGTTTCTGTACACCAATATCCACTGCCATCACGGAATGTACCCGCTCTATCAGAACCAGACTGCCTACTGGTGGGAAAATGCTGCCGGGAAGCGGCTGCTGGTGTGGAACGGTGAGCATTATAATCTGGGCAATGTATTGGGGCTGAAGCCAAACCGTCATCGCAACTTCATGATGGAGAATATGCTGGGGACGGCCGCCGCGCCAAAAGACGATGTGGAGACGCTGCACCAGAATCTGGAGCGCTATCTTCGGGAGTGCCTGGAGGCGGGGTATGCTTACGACTTTTTGGTAGCCAGCGTCTCCGGTGTGTTCAGTGACAATGCGCCCCCGGAAACGGAGATCCTTCGGATGATTCAGGCTTATAACGCCCGGTATCCCGAGGGGGTGAACATCCGCATGGTGTCCCTGCAGGAGCTGTACCGAGCCATTCGGGACAAGCTGGCGGACGCGCCGGTATACCGGGGCGACCTGAATGACTGGTGGGGCAACGGCGTGGGGGCTTCCCCCTATGCGGTGAAGCACTACCGGGACGCGCAGTTCCGCTATCAGCTGGCGCAGCGGCTGAATCCGGCCTGCCGGGAGCAATTCCCGGAGCTGGCGCGCACAGTGGAGGATAATCTGCTTCTCTACGCCGAGCACACCTGCGGCCATTCCTCCACCGTCACCGACCCCTGCGACACTATGGTGACGGACTTGGATCTGCGGAAAAACTCCTATGCCTCTAAGGCGCACGAAGCCGCCTCCATGCTGCTGGTGCACGCAGCGGAGGAGAAGGGAGACATTCTGCGCTACTATAATCCGGAGGGGGACATCCGGGTTTGCGCTGTCAGCAAGCTGCCCGGACTGCAGAAGGTAGAGTTTTATGTGGAAAGCCCGCTGCTGGGGGAGGCGGAGATCCTGCGGCAAGACGGCACAGCAGTTTCCTGCCAGACGTCCCCCCATCCCCGGGGCAGGCTCGTCACCTTCTTTGACCATTTTGAACCCGGGCAGGAGCGTCAGTACCACTACCGGGGACTGCCGAGTGTGCCGGAGACCCTGAACACCCGCCACGCCTATGCCGGCGCGGAGCGGGTGCGGGACATTGTGAATACATTCGATCCGGTGAGCTTTCAACTTCCCTACCAGGTGGAAAACCGCTGGTTCCGGCTGTGCTACCGGACGGGGGAAGGGATCAGCGCCCTCATCAACAAGGCCACGGGGCAGAATTTGCTGGAAAATGACAGTGTCGCGCCTTTCCTGACGCCTTTGTATGAAGTGACGCCCCTGCGCCCGGAGCTGCCCTGCGCCTGCTATGAGGAGCGCCGTCTGCTGGGGCGCAATGTCCGGGGGCAGCACGCCAAGCTGTACGCCGGGAAGCTGGAAGAGGTGGTCTGCCGGGAGCGCGGCCGGGTGTTTACGCTGCTGGAGCTGCGCTATTCCCTGCCGGGTACCATCCAGTGCAGCGTGTTTGTGAAGCTCTATGAGGCGGCACCCCGAATGGATTTCCGGCTGACCATGGGAAAAACCATGACAAACGCCATTGAGAGCGTATATCTGCCCTTGCAGCTGACGGTGGATGGGGAGCAGCAGCTTTATCTGCGGAAAGGAACGGAGCCGTTCCGTCCCGGTGTGGATCAGCTTCCCGGTACGGGCATGGAGTACAGCATCACGGATACGGGACTGGTATTTGCCGGGCAGCGGCAGAGCGCGCTGCTTCTGTCCCGGGATGTGCCGTTGGTATATTTTGGCGAAATGCGGCACCATCCCATCCGGCTGTGCGACTGCGCCCGGGAGAATAACCGCCGCCCTGTGTACTCTTGGGTGATGAACAATACCTGGGAAACCAATTTCCGCATGGATTTGTCTGGATTTGGGGAGTTCCGTTACAGTCTGTGGCTTTCTGAAACCACCGATCCCCAGGCGGCTATGGAGGAGCTTACGGAACGCGCCATGGAACCCTATCCGGTCATTGTGGGCTGAGGCCAGGGAACCCCAGGGAGAAGCAGGACGATGGGCGCAGTTTTGGACGCGGATTTGGCTTATGAGATCCTCTCCGTGGTAGCGGAAATTCCAGAGGGCAGGGTAGCCTCCTATGGCCAGATTGCCCGTCTCATCGGCAGAGAGAAAAATGCCCGGCTGGTGGGAAGTGTGCTGCGCAGCGCAGAGCGCTACGGACAGTACCCTTGCCACCGGGTGGTGAACCACGCGGGGCGCATTGCGCCCGGATGGCCGGAGCAGGCCGCGCTTCTAAAAGCGGAGGGCGTGGCCTTTCTGGAAAGCGGCCGGGTAGACATGAAGAAGCACCAGTGGCGGGAATAATAGAATCCGGCAGTCTACAGACTGCCGGATTTTGTCATAAGCAGACAAATGGCCAGAAGGATTTGCAGCGCCAGGAGCATGGGAACGCCCCAGGTAAATTTTTGATGCCGGGTCTTGTGGCGTACAAGATACATCCCGGCCAGTGTGCCGACGCTGCCTCCTAGAGCGGCGACGCCCAGCAGTGCGGCCTCTGGAACGCGCCATTTCTTTTTCCGGGCTTTTTGCTTGTCCGCAAGCATAAGCGCAAAGCCCAGCGCATTGATTAAAAGCAGGTAGACAAGAAGGAACAGTTTCATAAAAATGCCTTTCTGGAGGGGGAAAACATGAAAAAATATGGACTATGCCTGCTGGCGCTGGCGCTGTGCCTCAGCGGCTGCGCCGCGGCGGAGACCTTTGAAACCATCGCGGATGAATGGGACATTGCAATCCAGGCGCCTTTGGTTCGGGAGATACTGCTGGAAATTCCGGACAACGCTGCCTTGCTCACCGCGCAGCAGGAGGAGGGGAGTTCCCTGTACTTCTGCGAAGACTACTCCTTTTCGGTGCAGGTGCTCTCCGGCGGAGATCTGGATAAGACGCTGCGTTCCGTCACAGGCTTTGGCCTGGAGGATATTACGGTGATGGAGACCCGGCAGGGGAACACCACCCGTTACGATATGGTGTGGATCAGCGCCGGAGAGGACGGCGACCAAGTAAATCGGGCGGCCATCCTGGATGATGGGGCGTATCACTATGTGCTTTCCGCCCAAACGGGGGAGGCGCAGACCCAGGCGGTAGCTGCCGAATGGGAGCGGCTGTTTCAATCATTTTGGGTGAGCTGATATTGCGCCATGGCCTCTTGGCACAGTGCGACACACTGCGCAGCCACGGATTTCGGGTGGAGGATCTTGGCTTTTTGACCGAAGCCAATGACCCAGCTGAAAAACATAGGGGAGACGGCGACTTCTGCGGTAACGGTGAAATGCTCTGAGCCGTCCGGGATCAGCAGGACGCCTTTTCCAAAGCGATCCATTACTGCGTTGATCAAATCCCGGTGGAAACGGAGCATTACCGCAACGCCTTGGCCGGAGTACATCTGAAAAAGCCTGCCGGCGTGACGCTGTAAAGAGGCGCCGGTCAGTTCGGGGCAGGGAACGCGGCTTTCTTTGGCGGCTTGGATCGCTGCCATTCGGTCTACCCGGTAGGCGGTGATACCGTGCCGGTGGGACCAGGCCAGAAGATAGTAATTCTCGTTCTCTTGGCAAAGGCCGTAGGGACTGGCGCGGTATTCCCGCTGCCGGTATTCTTTCTGCCCCTGCAGGTTCCAGTCAAAATAACGGAAGGTGATCTGCTTATTTTCGGCAATGGCCTCCTGGATGGCGTCTACATTATAGTAAATGCTTTCGTTCATGCTTTTTACCCGTCCGGAGATCAGCACTTCCCGGCGGAGCAGCCGGGCGTCATCCTCATTGCACTGACTGCACAGCTTGGAGATAAGCTCCCGGGTTTTTTTCTCTGTCAGATAGCGGCTGGACTGGACGGCGTCGATGAGCAGCTTCAGTTCGGAAAGCTCGAAATCCCGGGAAGCAATATAGTAACCGCCGTTTCTGCCGGGCTTGGACAGAATATCCACCCCATAGTCTTTCAGTGCCTGAATGTCTGCCAGCGCGGTCTTGCGGTCGCAGGCGATGTTATGGGCTTGCAGCATTTGGCATAACTCGGATGCTCTCACCAGGTGATTCTGGTGAGAGTTCTTTTCTAGGTAATCCTTGATATACAGGAGCTTCAACTTTTGATTTTCAGATTTGGGCATGGACACACCCCCATTTTTTATTATTGTAGCACAGCATCGGCCGGAGGGGAATGGGGGAATTTGCATTTTTCCCGAAGATATGCTATTCTATATAATCAAAGGAGGGAAGAGCAATGGTATATTTGGGGTGCCATCTCTCCAGCGTGGGCGGATACTGCGCCATGGTAGAGACGGCAAAGCGCATCGGCGCGGATACATTTGCTTTTTTTACCCGCAATCCCCGGGGTTCTAAGGGAAAAAAGGAAGATCCCCAGGACGCTGCCCGCGCTATGGAGGCTATGCGGGAAGCAGATTTTGGAAAAATTGTGGCGCATGGCGCCTATACCATGAACCTGTGCACGGCCGACCCGGAGGCGCGGGCGTTTGCCGCTTCTGTACTGGAGGATGACCTGCGGCGGATGGCGCTGCTGCCGGGGAATTACTATAATTTCCATCCAGGCAGCCATGTGGGGCAGGGGGAAGACGCAGGTATCGATTATATCGCCCAGGCGCTGCGCAAAGCGCTGGCGCCGGACTACCCGGTGACGGTATTGCTGGAGACCATGGCCGGAAAGGGCAGTGAGCTTGGCGGTACGTTCGGGCAGCTGCGCCGGATTCTGGATGCGGTGGGGGACAAGCGTATAGGCGTTTGCCTGGATACCTGCCATGTGGCGGACGGAGGCTATGAGATTGCCGCCGACCTGGATGGGGTTTTGGCGGAATTTGACCGGGTCATTGGCCTGGAAAGGCTGAAGGCGCTGCACTTGAACGACTCTAAGAATCCCATGGGAAGCCGCAAAGACCGGCATGAACTGCTGGGCAAGGGGCATCTGGGGCTGGAGGTATTTCAGAGAATCGTGACCCATCCTTTGCTCCAGGGGCGTCCCATGATTCTGGAAACGCCCAATGAGCTGCCGGGATATGCTGCGGAGATCGCGCTGCTGCGAAGTTTTATAAAATCTTAAAAAATGGGATATTGACAAGCGAAATGCTTGCGTGTATGTTTTCTAACGGGGGTGTTCCCATGGACGAACTGCTGACTGCCGCCCAGGCGGATAAAACGGCTTATTTTGTATTTATCGGTTTTCTGCGGTATGCCGCGCCCATTTTGGCGCTGCTTTTGCTGATCCGCTGCTGCAAGCCGCTGCTGACCTTCCGGCGGGAGCCGGAGATCTGGGCATGGCTGTGTCTGAAGGACGGCAAAAAGCTGCCCATCACCCATTGGGAGAATGTGATCGGACGCAGCAAGCGCAGCGATGTGATCATCGATTTTCCCACGGTCTCCCGCAACCACGGAGTGTTGACCCGTTATGATGATGGAAGCTGGACCATATCCGATGCCAACTCCAAGGATGGCGTTCTGGTCAACGGCCGGAAAGTGAGCATCTGCGCGCTGGAGCCGGAGGACGTGATCTCCATTGGCGGCGTGGAGATGCAGCTGCAGCCTATTTCCAGCCGCCAGGAGGCTAAGCTGGCGCATCTGCGCACGAAAGCAGCCTCTCCCGCCAGCGGTATGGCAAATTTGATTTTGCTGTCTCTGTTCCAGGCGCTGTGTGCGTTGGGCTTTGTGCTCGCCGGCGGGGATCACCGCAGCGAAATGGTCATGGGCTTTGCGGGGCTAATGCTGTGTCAGTGGCTCCTGTTTATTTTTTATCTGTGTATCCGGCGTTCCTCCTTTGAGGTGGAGACCATCGCCTTTTTCTTGTGCACCATGGGCTTTTCCGCATTGGCCACAGTAGCGCCGGAGGAGATCAAAAAGCAGTTTATTGCGGTGGCGCTGGGCATTATTGTGTTCTTTGCCGTGGGCTGGAGCCTGCGGGATCTGGAGCGGGCGAAAAAGATCCGCTATTTTGCCAGTCTGGCGGGCGTGGGCTTCCTGCTCATCACCCTGGTGTTCGGCGAGGAATACTACGGCGCCAAGAACTGGCTGTTCATCGGCAATATGTCCATTCAGCCCTCGGAACTGACTAAGGTGTGCTTTGTGTTTGTGGGCGCTTCTACCATGGATCGCCTGATGAACAAGCGTAATTTGATTCTGTTCATTGCCTATTCCGCCTTTATCTGCGGCTGTCTGGCGCTGATGAATGATTTCGGCACGGCGCTGATTTTCTTCTGCGCGTTTTTGGTAATCGCTTTTTTGCGCTCGGGCAGCGTGGGTACTGTGGCGTTGGCCATTGCCGCGCTGGTGTTTGCCGGTGTGGTAGCGCTGCAAATCGCGCCGCACGCCCTGCGGCGGTTTGCTTCCTGGCGGCATATTTGGGAGGATCCGCTGGACGCCGGCTATCAGCAGACCCGGGCGCTGATGTGTATCGCCTCCGGCGGCCTGCTGGGTTTGGGTCCGGGGCGCGGCTGGATGGAGAATGTATTTGCCGCAGATTCGGATATGGTGTTTGCCACGATTTCCGAGGAATGGGGACTCATTATGGCCGCGATGCTGGTCGTGGCGATTGCGGCGCTGGCGGTGTTTGCCGTGCGCAGCGCGGCGGTGGGGCGCAGCAGCTTTTATGTGATCGGCGCGTGCACTGCCGCCAGCATCCTGCTGGTGCAGACGATTTTGAATGTGTTGGGAACGGTGGATCTTTTGCCCCTGACAGGCGTGACGTTTCCGTTCCTCTCCAATGGCGGCAGCAGCATGATCTGCTCCTGGGGTCTGCTGGCCTTCGTAAAAGCGGCGGATACCCGGCAGAATGCCAGCTTTGCTGTGCGCCTTTCCAAGAAGGAGGTAGAGGAGGATGAATAGAATCGCAAACCGAGCCTGGGCGATCATCCTGCTGGCAGTGCTGCTGGTAGGAGGCGTTGCGGCGTTCCTGGTGGAATTCGCAATCGAAGGCGGCGATTGGGCGGTATATCCTGGCTCCCCGCATGTATACTCTTATGGCAGGGTAACCAGTTCCGTCACCGATCGGAACGGCGAAATGCTGCTGGATATGTCCGGGGAGCGCACTTATGCCGAGGACGCGGATGTGCGCAAAGCTGTGCTCCACTGGACCGGAGACCGGGACGGGTATATCAGCACCCCCTTTTATGACTACTATGCCAAAGAACTGTCAGGATATGACGTTCTCAACGGCGTATATCATTTTGGTGAGAACGCTGCACAGATGGCGCTGACCCTGGACGCGGAACTGCAGGAGGCGGCGCTGGAAGCCATGGACGGACGGCATGGTACCATTGCCGTATATAACTATAAGACGGGGGAGCTGCTCTGCGCGATCTCCACGCCTACTTTCGACCCGGACGATGCGCCCAATGTGGCGGATGACGAGGATGGGGAATACAATGGCGTGTACTTAAACCGTTTTCTTCAGTCCAGCTATACGCCCGGCTCTATTTTCAAAATTATCACCACAGCGGCGGCGCTGGACTGCATTCCAGATATTGAGGAGCAGACATTTTACTGCGATCAGGTGTATGAGCTGGGCGGCGGAGAAGTGACCTGCGAGCACTGGCATGGTGAGCAGACCCTGTCCGACGCCTTCGCAAATTCCTGCAATATCGCTTTTGCCAAGATCGTGGAACAGATCGGCGCGGAACGCCTGACGGAATATGTGGAGCAGTTTCTGCTGACCCAGCCGGTGTCCTTTGACGGGCTTACCACGGAGTCCGGCAACTTCGACATTGAAAACGCCGGCATTCTGGACGTGGCCTGGAGCGGCATCGGCCAGTATACGGATCTGGTAAATCCCTGCCGCTTCTTGACTTTCATGGGCACTGTGGCCAACGGAGGCGTGGAGGTGCAGCCCCATGTGGTATCCAAGATCACGGTGGGGGGGAAGACCACTTACCAGGCGAAGAAAACGACCGCAGAACGCATTATGTCCGCTTCCCTGGCGGAAGCGCTGCAGGAATACATGGCGAAGAATGTGGAAAAGGAATACGGAACCGGTCACTTCCCAGGGCTTACGGTTTGCGCCAAGTCCGGTACAGCGCAGCGAGGCGAGGGGGAGGCGCCAAACGCGATGTTTGCAGGATTTGTGCAGGACGAGGCATATCCGCTGGCTTTCTTTGTAGCGGTGGAAGGCGGCGGCTACGGCACGGATGTGTGCGTACCGATTGTTTCTCAGGTGTTGTCTGCCTGCAAAATGGCCATGGACGGCGTATAATTGTGCGTTGTGCATAGAACATTCTGCCGGGAGATGAGAAATTTGTGGAAACTTATGCGTTGACAAATGTCCGCGTGTAGAATACAATATGAACAAATTCTTAAGGAGGTACACGGCTATGATGAAGCACGTTTCCAGCGCGACTCGTCATCCTTCCTGCTGCGCTTCTTCCGCAGCAGCGTGTGCCTGCGCCGATCTGCGCCCCTTGATGGACACTGTCGTTCTGGCGGTGTCCATTCTTATTTCTCTGGTCGTTCTGCTGGGATCATAGGGGCGTCGCTTTCTCTGGATATGAAGAAGCGGCTGCCCCGGAGCAGCCGCTTCTTTGTATATAACTCACGGTAAACAAGGAAAGGAAGAAAACACTATGAAGAAAATTCTTGCAATGGTTATGGCTCTCCTGATGGTCATGGGAATGCTGGCTGGCTGCGCCAGCGGCGACGCTCCCGAGACAACGGCAGGGACGGATTCCGCCAATACGGGCGGCGATGGCGCGGTTACGCCGATCAAAATAGGCCTGACCGGCCCGCTCACCGGCTCCAACGCAGCCTATGGCTTGGCAGTGAAAGCCGGCATGGAGATCGCGGTGGAAGAGATCAACGCTAATGCTGCCCAAAACGGCGGCCTGACATTGGAGTTCCGGGCGGAGGACGACGAGGCCGATGGTGAAAAAGGCGTATCCGCATACAATAGCCTGAAGGATTGGGGAATGCAGATTTTTGCGGGCGCGGTAACCACATCTCCCTCCCTCACCATTGCGGCGGAAACCCTGAACGACCAGATGTTTATGCTGACGCCCTCCGCTTCCGCGGTAGAGATTCCCGCCACGGGCAGCAATGTTTTCCAGATGTGCTTCACGGATCCCAACCAAGGCGCCAGCGCCGCGGAGGTTATCAGCAAGCAATGGCCGGATGCCGCCATCGGCGTAATCTATGATTCCTCCAATCCATACTCCGCCGGTATTTATAACGGCTTTGCCGAAAAGGCTGAGGAGCTGGGGCTGAACATAGTCTGTGAGACTTCCTTCACTGAGGACAGTAAGAGCGACTTGTCTACCCAGGTGACCCAGTGCCAGGACGCTGGGGCCGATCTGGTGTTCCTGCCCTTCTACTATACGGAGGCTTCCCAGGTACTTACCTACGCCAACACCATCGGCTACGCGCCCACCTTCTTTGGCTGCGACGGCATGGATGGCATTCTGACGGTAGAAGGCTTTGATACACAGCTGGCGGAAGGGCTGGCGCTGATGACCCCCTTTGATGCCAATGCCAGCGACGAGGCCACCGCTTCCTTTGTGGCAAAGTTCCAGGAAAAGATGGACGGTCTGGTGCCCAACCAGTTCGCTGCAGATGGCTATGACGTCATCTACGCCATCTACGATGCCTGCGTAGCTGCGGGTGTGGACGGCAATACCTCTACGGCGGATATCTGCGCCGCGCTGATGGAGCAATTTGCCAGCATGACCTTTGACGGACTCACCGGCAAGGGCATGACCTGGGACGAGACGGGCATGATTTCCAAATCTCCTGCGGCTGTTGTAATCAAGGACGGCGTGTATGTCCCGATGAGTTAAAGGATTTGGGATGGAGGGGGGCACCCTCTCCATCCCAACCGATATATGCGACAGTCCATGAGAGCGGCTCGCGCGAGCCGCTGCCATAGGCTGTCGAGAAGGGAAGGTAGATATGAAAATTCTGCAATATCTGGTCAACGGCATCAGCATCGGCTCGGTGTACGCCATCATCGCCCTGGGATACACCATGGTATACGGCATTGCCAAAATGCTGAACTTCGCCCACGGCGACATTATTATGGTGGGCGCATACATATCCTTTTCCGTGACCAATTACCTGGGACTGCCGGCAATCCTATCCGTAATTATTTCTATGGCGGTGTGTACTGCGCTGGGAGTTGTCATTGAGGGGCTTGCATACCGTCCGCTGCGGGGAACGCCCAGTCTGGCGGTACTCATCACGGCCATCGGCGTGAGCTATTTTCTGCAAAATGCCGCCCAGCTCATCTGGTCGTCCAGTCCTAAGAATTTTACCAGCATTGTGAACTTGGCACCTCTCACGCTGTTTGGCGGCCAGCTGGTGATTACCGGGGAAGTGCTGACTACAGTACTGGTATCGATCCTGGTGATGGTGGGCTTGATGCTGTTTACAGGAAAGACCCGCACGGGAAAAGCCATGCGGGCGGTTTCTGAGGATCGGGACGCGGCGCAGCTGATGGGGATTCCGGTGAATCGGACGATTTCGATTACCTTTGCCATCGGTTCTGCCCTGGCGGCGGTGGCAGGCGTGCTGCTGTGCTCCACTGTGCCTACCTTACAGCCCACCACCGGTGCCATGCCGGGCATTCGGGCGTTTACGGCGGCGGTGTTCGGCGGTATCGGCTCCATCCCGGGCGCTATGCTGGGCGGGATTCTGCTGGGGCTGATTGAGACGTTTAGCAAGGCGTATATCTCCCCCCAGTTCTCCGACGCCATCGTTTTCAGCGTCTTGATCATCATTCTGTTGGTCAAACCTGCAGGTCTGCTGGGTAAGCAGATTCAGGAGAAGGTATAAGGTGACGGCAATGAAGAAATTCTGGAACAATAAGACCTTGCGCAGCAATACAATCACTTATGCCGTGGTGATTTTGGGATTTGTGATAATGCAGACCTTATCCTCTATGGGTATGCTCGGCAGCGCGGTGAAGGGGTACCTGGTGCCCATTTGCGTATATATCGTTCTGGCGGTTTCTCTAAATCTGCTGGTAGGCGTATGCGGGGAATTGAGTCTGGGACATGCGGGCTTTATGGGCATCGGTGCGTTTACAGGCATTGTGATCGCGGCGGTTACGGCGCAGCTGATTCCGGAGGGAACGGTAAGGCTGATAGTGGCTATGGCGGCCGGCGGGATTCTTGCCGGTGCTGTGGGCTTTTTGGTGGGGATCCCGGTGCTTCGCCTGCGGGGAGATTATCTGGCCATTGTTACGCTGGCGTTTGGGGAGATCATGAAAAACCTCATCAATAATATGTATGTGGGCATAGACGAGGCTGGGTTTCATATGGTGATTTCCACGGAGCAAATGAAACTGCTTCCCGGTGGAACGATGATCATCAGCGGACCTCTGGGGGCTACCAGCATCCAGAAGCTGGCCACCTTCCCCATGGGCTTCGCACTGATTCTAGTAACCCTGTTTGTGGTATTGAATTTGATCCATTCCAAAGAGGGACGCGCCATCAAGGCAGTGCGGGACAACCGGATCGCCGCAGAGTCTGTGGGTATCCCGGTGACGGCGTTCCGTTTGAAGGCGTTTGTGGTATCCGCGTTTTTGGCAGGCATGGCGGGCGCGCTGTTCGGGCTGAATTTCTCCTCCCTAACGGCTTCCAAGTTTAATTTTAATACGTCCATCAACATTCTGGTATTCGTGGTGCTGGGCGGTATGGGCAATATCCTTGGCTCTGTGATTTCGGCGACTGTGCTGTATGTGCTGCCGGAGGCTATGCGTTCTTTGCAGGATTACCGAATGATCCTGTACGCGGTGGTGCTGATCGTGGTGATGCTGTGTACCTGGTCGCCCAAAATCAAGAACGCTATACGGGCTATGCCGGTGCTGCTGCGGGAGCGTTTCCGCGGCAGGAGAAAGGAGGCTGGGAGCCATGAATGAATATTCCAAGAAAATGATTCAGGTACCCAGCTATAATTTGCTGCGGGAGCAGGATGCAGATAAGCAGCCGGTGCTGGATGTGCGCAACCTGGGCATTGACTTCGGTGGGCTGACAGCGGTGGACAGCTTTCAAATGACCATTGGCCCCACAGAGATCTCCGGATTGATTGGACCCAACGGTGCGGGCAAGACTACGATTTTTAATTTGCTCACCGGCGTTTATCAGCCTACTCGCGGCAGCATCCTGCTGAACGGCATTGATACGAAGGGCATGACTACAGCGAAGGTGAACAGACTGGGCATTGCGCGGACGTTTCAGAATATTCGCCTTTTTACGGATATGTCCGCTTTGGACAATGTGAAAGTGGGGATGCATAACGCGATCCGCTGCTCTTTTGCCTCCTCGGTTCTCCGCCTGCCCGGCTACTTCAAGGCGGAAAAGGCGGCCAATGAAAAGGCAATGGAGCTGCTGGAGTTTATGGGACTGGCGGATGTGGCGGACACCAAGGCGGGAAGCCTGCCCTACGGCGTACAGCGGCGGCTGGAAATTGCCCGGGCGCTGGCCACAAATCCATCCATTATTCTGCTGGACGAACCCGCCGCAGGCATGAATCCCAGCGAGACGGCGGAACTTATGCACCAGATCCGCCGGATCCGGGACACATTCCAGATCGCCATTTTTCTTATTGAGCACGATATGAACCTGGTAATGGGGGTATGCGAGGGCATCGTTGTGGTAAACTATGGCCGCATTATTGCCAAGGGAACCCCGGAGCAAATTAAAAATGATCCGGCGGTGATTGAGGCATACCTGGGCAGAAAGGAGTGCGGCGATGCTGAAAATTGACGATATCCATGTATATTATGGCGCGATTCACGCGGTGAAGGGAATCTCTTTTGAAGTACACCAGGGGGAAATTGTAGCGCTGATCGGCGCCAATGGCGCGGGGAAGAGCACCGTCCTGAAAACCGTCTCCGGGCTAATGCATCCCCGCACCGGCACCATCACGTTTATGGGGCAGAATATCACCCATACTGATGCCTATAAGCTGGTGCGTCAGGGACTGGCGCATGTGCCGGA
The DNA here is from genome assembly GCA_018715805.1 of Candidatus Faecousia intestinigallinarum. Classification (GTDB taxonomy): domain Bacteria; phylum Bacillota; class Clostridia; order Oscillospirales; family Oscillospiraceae; genus Faecousia; species Faecousia intestinigallinarum. Next base: position 21,873 of record DVKX01000087.1, read on the forward strand.
AGGACGGCAGATCTTTCTGCAGATGAGCGTTCAGGAGAACCTGGAAATGGGCGCTTATACCCGGGGCGCAGTGGAAAAAGAGGATATGGATAAAGTGTTTACGCTGTTTCCCCGGCTGAAGGAGCGGCGAAGGCAGGTGGCGGGCACCCTGTCCGGCGGCGAGCAGCAGATGCTGGCCATGAGCCGCGCGCTGATGAGCCATCCAAAGCTGATGATGCTGGACGAGCCATCCATGGGTCTGGCTCCCCTTTTGGTGGATCAGATTTTTTCCATTATCCGGGAAATGCACGCCGCTGGTACCACCATTCTGCTGGTGGAGCAGAATGCCAGCAAAGCGCTGAAGATCGCAGACCGCGCTTATGTGCTGGAAACGGGGAAGATTACCCTGTCCGGTACAGGTACGGAACTGGTGCAAAGCGATGCGGTGAGAAAAGCCTATTTAGGCGGTTAAACAGAGGACGCCCCCTGCATAGAATCTGTGCAGGGGGTGTTTTTATGTGCCGACAAAACCACCTGTGGGGATGGATGCTGATCTGCTTCGGCGCGGGACTGCTGTTGGGCTTCTGGCTGGAATCCGGCTTCTTTACCTGCTGCCTGGGGTTGGGCGCTCTGGCGCTGGGGGTGCTGGTGATGAGCAAAAATAGATGACAAGCAGGCATAAACTTGTCCTTGGATGAATATGCTTTGGTAGCAAGTGTACAAGGAGTGATTTGCTTGGAGTTGCAATTTCATAAGACCAATATCCCCTGTTTGAAGCAGGTGTGCCGGGCGGTACAAAATCGGGAGCAGACCCAGGAGGTCAAATTGCCGGACGCGCTGCCGGACGTAGGACGGGTACTGGGCGCGTGGGGGCAGCCGCTGCTGCGAGGCAAGCAATGGCAAACCGGCGGCATGACCATCAGCGCCGGCGTGATGGTCTGGGTGCTCTATGCGCCCGAGGATGGCAGCGAGGCGCGGTGCGTGCAAAGCTGGATCCCTTTTCAAATGAACTGGGACTTTCCGGATACGGAGCGGGACGGCGTGATGCAGGCGCAGTGCTTGCTGAAAGAAGTGGACGCCCGCTCCGTATCTGCCCGGAAAATTCTGGTGCGGGCGGAACTCAGCGTGTTGGGAGAGGCGATGGAGGAGGCGGAGATGCCCCTGTATGCCCCGGGGGATATACCGGAGGATGTGCAGCTGCTGCGCAGAAGCTACCCGGTGCTGCTTCCCCGGGAAGCGGGAGAGAAGGCGTTTGCGCTGGACGAGGAATTGAGCCTTCCCGCCTCTCAGCCCGGGATGGAGAAATTGATCCGATTCCAAATGCGCCCGGAGCTTATCGATCAGAAGGTCATGTCCGGGAAGGTAGTATTCCGCGGGGAGGCCAATCTGCATATTCTTTACCGTACTCCGGAGGGGACGTTGAAGACCTGGGATTTTTCTCTGCCGTTTTCTCAATATGCAGATCTGAACCGGGACTATGACCAGGAGGCGCGGGCGCAGGTGGCGCTGGCGGTCACAAATTTGGAGCTGGAGCAATGGGAGGATCGGCTGCGCCTGAAAGCCGGTCTGGTAGGCCAATACCAGATTCGGGAGCAGACCGTTCTGGAAGTAGTGCAGGACGCATTCAGCAACCGCAGAGCAGTAGACCTGCAAGTACAGGAGGTGGAATTTCCCGCTATTTTAGAACAGCGCAGAGAACTGCTGCGGGCGGAGGGAACCGTGCATGAAGACGGCGTAACCTTCGTGGATACCAGCCTGCTCCTGGAGCAGCCCCGGGTTCGGCGGAATGTGGAAACGGTGGAGCTGGTAGTTCCCGGGGTGCTGCAGGGCTATAGTTATGACCAGAACGGCGCGCCCAGGTGGGATAACGTCCGCTGGGAGGGCAAGCTGGAGCTGCCTGTGGGAACAGAATGCCAGCTATGCGTCCAGGCGATCCCCACCGGGGCAGTGCAGCCCATAGGAAACGATATGCAGGCGGATATAGCGCTGGAACTTACCACCATGGCGCAGCAGGGGCTGCCAATGGTAGCAGCGCTGGAGCTGGGGGATGCCCGGGAGCCGGATCCTGCCCGCCCCAGCCTGATTCTGCGCAGGGCGGGGGAAAACGGTCTATGGGATATGGCGAAAAGCTGCGGTTCCACTGTGGAGGCCATTCGCCATGCCAATGGACTGGAGGGAGAGCCTGTGCAGGGACAGCTGCTGCTGATCCCCGTATCCTGATAAAAGAACCGCCGTCCCGTGGGAGAGCCGGGACGGCGGTTTGGCGGTTTTGTCGCAGCCGGGGAGCTGTCCGCCTGAAAATAGGGTACAGGAAATCCCGGGTGAGAATCAAGGGGAATGTGTCGAAAAGGAGTCAAAGTTTGCCTTGTCATTTTGCGCTTTTCGTGCTATACTAAAGGGTAGAATTTTTTACAGAAGGTGTTATACAATGACCAAGATCGATATTTATTCCGGCTTCCTGGGGGCGGGCAAGACCACTTTGATCAAGAAGATGATCGCGGAAGCCTACCAGGGGCAGAAACTGGTGCTTATTGAAAATGAATTTGGAGAGATCGGCATTGACGGCGGCTTTCTGCAGGAGGCGGGCATCGCCATCACAGAAATGAACTCCGGGTGTATCTGCTGCTCTTTGGTGGGGGATTTTGGCGCGGCGCTGGAAAAGGTGATCGCGGAATACCATCCTGACCGGGTTCTCATCGAGCCTTCCGGTGTGGGCAAGCTCTCTGACGTGATTGGCGCGGTAAATAAGGTCACTGGCGACGGCGTGGAGCTGGGCTATACGGTGGCTGTGGCGGATGCAGGCAAGGTGAAGGTATATATGAAGAACTTCGGAGAGTTCTATAATAACCAGATCGAGACCGCTTCCACCATTCTCCTCTCCCGCACGGACGCTATTCCCCAGGAGAAGTTGGATGCTGCTGTGACGCTGATCCGGGAACACAATCAGGCGGCTACGTTGGTTACAACTCCCTGGAGCGAACTTACCGGGGCGCAGATCCTGGATGCCCTGGAGGGGAAGGCATCCCTGGCGGCAGAACTGGCACGGCTGGAGCAGGAGCGTCTGGCGGCGGAGGAGGAAGAAGAAACCAGCTGCGGCTGCCACCACCACGAACACGAGGAGCAGGAAGCCCATGAGGAACACCATTGCTGCCATCACCACGACCATGAACACAATGCGGAGCACCATTGCTGCCGCCACCACGATCAGGAACACGGCGAAGAGCACCATTGCGGCCACCACCATGGTTCGGAACATGATGAAGCGCACCACGGGGAAAACCAGGAACATCATTGCTGCCACGAGCATCATCATGACGGCCATCACCATCATCATGCGGACGAGGTCTTTACTTCCTGGGGCGTGGAGACCGCTCGGAAATTCACGCGGGAGCAGGTTCAGGAGGCACTGAGCGCTCTGGATTCCGGAGAATATGGAATGGTGCTGCGCGCCAAGGGCATTGTGCCCTGTCAGGACGGCAGCTGGATTCACTTCGACTATGTGCCAGGGGAGGCGGATGTGCGCGTTGGCAGCGCGGACGTCACCGGAAAGCTGTGCGTTATCGGCGCACAGCTGCGGGAAGCAGATGTCGCCAAGCTGTTTGGAGTGTAAATATGCAGGAGATCCCAGTATATGTATTCACCGGTTTCCTGGACTCCGGAAAAACCAGGTTTATTCAGGAGACTTTGGAGGATCCGCGCTTTAACGCCGGAGAGCGCACATTGCTGCTTGCCTTTGAGGAAGGGGAGGAGGAGTACGATTTCTCAGCCTACCCACACAAGAATGTATACCTGGAGGTGCTGGATCAGTCTGCCGTCACCTCTGGGGAACTGCGCGCCCTGGCCAAAAAGTACAAAGCGGAACGGGTGGTTGCGGAGCTGAACGGCATGCTCCCGGTGGGGGAGCTGTATGCCCGCTTTCCGGAGGAATGGGTGGTGGCGCAGGAGGTCATGTTTGCGGACTCCACCACGTTCCAAACGTATAACGCCAATATGCGCAACCTTATGATGGACAAGCTGACGGGGGCGCAGATGATCGTATTCAATCGGGTTGCTCCGGGGACGGATACCATGCCGCTGCATAAGGTGGCGCGGGCGGCCAACCGCCGGGTGGATATTCTCTACGATTATACCGACGGCACCACTTCCTTTGATGACATAGAAGATCCTCTGCCCTTTGACATCAACGCTCCGGTAATCACCCTGAAAGACGAGGACTACGCGCTTTGGTATCGGGATGTGAACGAAGAGCCGCAGAAGTATGAGGGGAAGACAATTTGCTTCAAGGCGCAGGTGGCCATGCTCCGGCGGGAGAAAAATTCCATGTTCGCCCCCGGCCGGTTTGTAATGACCTGCTGTGTGGAGGATATTCAATTCTGCGGGATCCCCTGTAAATATGAAAAAGCCCGGGAACTGCAATCCCGGGCATGGGTAATGGTCACGGCGCAGATTCATTGTCAGGCGCACGCGCTCTATCAGGGGGATGTCGGCCCGATTCTGACGGCGCAGTCTGTAACTCCGGCTATGCCGGCTGACCCAGATGTGGCCACATTTTGAGGAAAACCAATAAAAGGCGGGGAAACTTCCCCGCCTTTTATTGTTGCCTGCAGGAACCAGTCAGCTCCTGAAAGATATCCAGAACCAAACTGCCCAGTCCTACCTGATAGCCGCTGGAGGCGTACATCCCCACCAGATTCTCCCGGCACAGCACCAAAATAGGCAGACGCTCCGGGTCAATGTACATTCGCCGTGCCAGCATGGCCATATTGTCTCGAAAATCATCGTAGAATACCCGGATACTGGGAATCCGGGAGAGCACGTCGGCGATCTTGGGCGATTGACGGCTTTCCGGCGTGCGGAGAACGAAAAGAATTTGGATGGGGAGTGCGGAAAAAGCTGCGGCGTTTTCCAGCATTTCGTTCAGGATGTGCTCCGTGGGTTCTTTCCCTTCCTCCAGCCAGAGCAGCAGCGTTTTCTTGCCCCGGCAGAGGGCGGCGGCGGAGAGCGGAGCACCGCCTCCGGTATAGAGGGGAAAGTCCGGTATTGGCATTTCGCAGAGCAGATCGGCGAGCCGGGTTTGCGCCGCGGCGATGCGCAGACCATTCCCCCGGCTATGGTGGGCAAAGCGATATTCTCTGGCGAAAATCGCGCCGGAGGGCAGCCGCTTGCAGGTCAAAAGCCGGTAGTTCCCAGGGGGCAGGGGCAGGGACAGAGTTGTGCCCTGCCAGGGGATATGGCGGAAGTCCAGGGGCACATATGCGCCTTCCTCCAGCCTGGCAAGGCTCCAATTAAGTCCGTATTGCCAGACGGTATTTTCCTGGCAGAACAGGCGAAAAGGGATAGGAGCTTCCCAGGAAATGCCGGAAATGTCGGCATCTTGGAAAAGGCCATCCGCAGAGCTCCAGTATTGAGGACGGCCGGATTCCGGAGATAGACGGGCGGGGACACCCAGGGTGCGGCAGATGGCCACAAAAAGAATATCCTGGGAGGCGGGGCTGCCGCTGCGCAGCGACAAGAGGGCGGCGGGGGTTGTGTAAAGCGCCCCATATTCCTCCGCCGGGTGGAAGTGTATATGCTGGGCAATCCATTCCCCAATGACCGGGGGATTTGCCCGGAAGCGGTAACGCTCCTCGGTGGAAAAGCAGCGTATTATTGCCTCCCGCCAGGGACGCAGCATTTCCAGGCCAATGCGGGGGGACAGCACATAGGGAAAAAACAAGTTGGGAGGAAAAGAATCCTCATAAGGCGGAGCATAGCGAAGCGTCTCCTCCAGAACCTGAATGGGACAATCTCGCAGATCTTTCTCGGAAAGCTGCTCCAGCAGCGCCAGAGCCAGCGATGTATCTTCCTGTCCGGTCAAAAAGGAGAAGAGCGCTTCCGCATTCCCATAGGCATGGGAGAGCAGCTTCCCGCCCCGCTGGACGTAATTCGGGGCGTAACCGGCGTGGACGAGCTGCTCTGCGGCATACGTCTCAGTCCAGAAGCGCCGCTCTTTTTCATGGCGCTTGGCGGTGGCGGCGTCGAACTTTTGCTGCCGCTGCCGGCGAAGCGCTTCGCTTTGAGGGCGGAGAAAGTGCATATTGTCTGCCGGCGGGTGCATGGAAAAGGGAGTGCCCCTCCAGTCCTCCGTCTGCTGTGGGGAGGCATGAGAAAAGTCCAGCGCCACTTGACGCTCATGGCGCAGATCGGCCATCCTGCGGAGGAAACGCCCCTTTTGCACGCAATGCAGGTGGAGCATGCCCAGCCCCGCCTCCAGATGGATTTGCCCTTGGCTGTCTGTTTCCAGGCAGGCGATGGTTTGGAAAGACGCCTCGTTGAGCACCTGCGCCATCACCGTTACCCCGGGCAGAGGCTTTCCGTTCTGGGTGATGGTCACGGTCAGGCGGACACAGTCGGCGTAGCGAGGGAGCTGATTCCAGAGCCGCAGACAGCCTTCCCTGCCCGCTGAAATTTCTCCGGGGAGGGGAGAAGTGCCGAAACTGCGGCTGTGCACCAGCATAGCACGGGAAGCGGCGGCGGTAAACCAACCCCGATCCAGCATTTCCTCTGGTTCGCAAGCTCCCAGATAATGCCAGCCGCCGCGGCAGTACACCTCTACCCAGGCATGGTTGTCGTCGCAGTGAGACCAGCGGGGGGCATATACCTGCCGGGCGGGGATGCCCACACTGCGCAGAGCGGACACGGCGAGGGTGGACTCTTCTCCGCAGCGGCCAAAGCCGCAGCGGAGTACCGTCAGGGGGGAGGCGGTACGCTGGTCTGTAAAGCGATAGGTAGCTTCCTCCAGACACCAGTAATTTACCGCCAGAATCGCCTCTTCTAAAGTCTTGCCGGCGATTCTCGGCCACAGCTGCCGGTACAATAGTTCCCGGCAATCGGTAATATCCTCGCTGTTGATCCGGTGGCAGAGTACGTAAGCCTGGTATAGTTCCTTGTCCAGTTCTCGGCACCAAGCCGTGTTTTCCCGTAGAAAATGCCCGTGCTGGGCATAGCGCTCCAGCAGGGCGGGAGGATAATCGGCGGCGTCGCTGAGAGGCATAATGGTATAGAGATAGGCCATCTCCTCCCGGAAAGGGCTGGCTTCCACGGCCTGGCGAATTTCTGTCTCCAGACTTCCGAACAGGGGACAGCGCCGGTAAAAGGCGTCCATCATCTCAGTACCTCCTTGCGTTTTCCCCATTATAACGCGGGAAAGGGAAAAAAGAAAGAGCAAACCCCCAGGGCAACGTTGTGTTTTAGCAAAATGGGATCAAGAAAGGCGATTTTTACAAAAAATAAAAAATTGCCTTGACATCTGGCGGCGGTCATGATACCATACAGGCGTTTCCAATTGAAGATTGGATAGAGGCGCGGTGCTCATGCGTACTGCGGGACAAGGCCAGGCAGCCGTCCTGCGGGAGAGGGTGTACCGCCGAAGAGAGGCTTGCCTGCCTGGGCGGTCTATTCTGGGGCGCAGGAGAACATCCTGCGGACTGTCACGAGTACGTGGAGCGCTATCCGAAGTTCCCCGGCATATTATCCGGGGTATCCGGTTTACCATGGTCGCTTTACGCGCCATGGTTTTTTTGTTTTCCAGGAGCTTTCCGGCTCCAATATAATAGGGAGGAATTAGAAATGAAAAGAGTTTCCTGGCCTGTCCGGGTGGTCGTCCTGGTGATGATCCTCCTGGCTATGGCCACCACTGCCTTTGCCGCCAGTCCTATGGACGAGGCAGGGTCGAAAATGATCGAGTGCCCCGATTGCAGCACCAGCACTGCCTGTATGGTATGCTATGGACTGGACGGACTGTGTCCGGCCTGCGGCGGCAGCAACGTATGCGCCACCTGTGGCGGCGTGGGCTATATAGCCTCCAGCAGCGGCTTCTATAATACCATCTGGTCGCTGCTGCCGCCGGTCATCGCCATTGCCCTGGCGCTGATTACCAAGGAGGTTTATTCCTCCTTGTTCATCGGCATTTTGGCGGGCGGCCTGCTGTATTCCAATTTTAATTTTGAAGGAACCATCAATCATGTATTCAGCGGCGGCATTGTGGCGTCTTTGTCTAATGGCTATAATGTGGGTATCCTGGTGTTTTTGGTAATTCTGGGCACCATTGTGTGCCTGATGAATAAAGCGGGCGGTTCCGCTGCCTTTGGCCGTTGGGCGCAGAAGAATATCAAGACCCGCGCCGGAGCGCAGATCGCATCCATTGTTCTGGGCTGTCTGATTTTCATTGATGACTATTTTAACTGCCTGACAGTAGGCTCCGTGATGCGCCCCATCACGGACAAGCATAATATCTCCCGGGCGAAGCTGGCCTACATCATCGATGCCACCGCAGCGCCTGTGTGTATTATCGCCCCTATTTCTTCCTGGGCAGCGGCTGTGGCCGCTTTTGCGGAGGATGGTCAGGGTCTGTACCTGTTTATTCGCGCGATTCCTTATAATTTCTACGCTATTTTGACCATCGTAATGATGGTGAGCATGGTGCTGATGAAAGTGGAATTTGGACCTATGGCGAAGTTTGAGCGGAATGCCCTGGAAAACGGCGACTTGTTTTCCGGTGCGAATCCCTATGCCAGCTTGGATGAGAGCGTGGACGAGGGCAAAGGCTCGGTGATGGACTTGGTGCTGCCCATCGTGGTGCTGGTGGCCAGCTGTGTAATTGGTATGATCTACTCCGGCGGCTTCTTTGCCGGCGCGGATTTTGTGTCGGCTTTCTCCAATTCCGATGCTTCGGTGGGGCTAATGCTGGGTTCTGCCGTGGGTCTGGTGTTTGCATTCGCGTATTTCTGGATCCGCCGTTCCATGACTTTTAAGGAAATGATGGGCTGCATTCCCGAGGGCTTTAAGGCTATGGTACCCGCCATTCTGATCCTCACCTTTGCCTGGACGCTGAAGGGGATGACCGACTCCCTGGGCGCAAAATATTTTGTGCGGGACTTCGTATATGCCAACGCCCAAAGTATGCAGATGTTCCTGCCGGTGATCGTGTTTGCCATTGGCTGCCTGCTGGCCTTTGCCACCGGCACCAGCTGGGGCACCTTCGGAATTCTGATCCCGATCGTTCAGAACGTGTTTCCCATGAATGATCCCCTGGCCATTATCTGCATTTCCGCCTGTATGGCCGGCGCTGTGTGCGGCGATCATTGCTCTCCCATATCTGACACCACCATTATGGCCTCTGCGGGGGCGCAGTGCGATCATGTCAATCATGTGTCCACCCAACTGCCCTATGCAGCAGCCTGCGCGGTGATTTCCGGAGTGACCTACATTGTGGCGGGCTTTGTGAAGACGGCATATATTGCTCTGCCGGTGGGGGTTATGCTGATGGTGGGCTTCCTGTTTGTGGTAAAGAGCTGTCAGAAAAAGGCCTGATTGCTGGAAGCAAAATAGAGAAAAGACCGCGGCTTCCGCCGCGGTCATCTCTTTATGCGCCGGAAAGATTCGCGGGGAGCGTAAGAAGTTCCGCCATAATCCGCAGGGCAGGACAGCGGTCAGTTGGAAAAAGAAGGCGAAAAACCTAATGTTTGCCAACGGTTTGGGGGCTGCCCGTATGGACAGCCCCCTTTGTAGGAAGATTTGGTTTGCGTATCAGCGAGGAATCCGCTGCTTACAGGCCGCCCTCCAAACCGTAGACCTCGATCTCATAGATACGGGCTGCGGTGTCGGAACCCTGGGTGGGCTTCTCCACGGAGAGCTTCACATACCGGGCGCTCACAGCGGCGAAGGTATCCACGGTGACGCCATCGGAGTTCTTGGTGACGCGGACAACCTCGGTGAAGTTCTCGCCATCTTCGCTCACCAGGATGGCGTAAGCCTTGGTGTTCATATCAGCACCCTCGCCGCCGGCCTCTGCATGGGAGATCCGCACTTGGCTGATGGTCTGTACGGCACCCAGGTCGATGGTGATCTCGTGAGGAGGCGTACCAGTGGCGCACCACTTCTTGGTCACATCACCGTCCACAGCGAACGGAGGCGCTTCGTTCTCATTCACATAGGCGGTGGCGGAGGTGTCCTTACCCTGGGAGAGCAGGGGCAGCTCGCCAGTGACCTTGGAGGAGACAGTGATCAGGCCAACCTTCTCAGCAACGGCTTCGCCGTCGGCATTCTGGGCGGTGAGCTTCACAGTGTAGACGCCTTCCTCAGCGTAGCTTACCACAGGGGCCGCATCGGAGCTGGTCTCCACAGAAGCGCCGGGGAACTCCCAAGCCAGGGTCTCGGTGTTGGCAGAGCACAGGCTCTCGAAAGTGATCTCCTGGCCAGGAGCCACCAGAGTGGCAGAGGCCTTGAAGTCTGCCTTGGGCAGGCTGTTGTTGGGCCAATCCATGGTAGCTACATTGGAGGCGTTGCCGCGCTCGCCGGTGGCGCTCACGGGGACAACCACAAAGTTGGTCTTGTTGGTGTCGTCATTCCGCTCCAGGCCGTTGATGTAGTAGTTGGTGCTGGGGGTAGCGATCAGGAAGGAACGGGAGCCGTCCTGATTCACGCGGTAGATTTCGTAAATGTCAGAGGCGCCGTTGGCAGTCCAGGACAGACGCACGCCGGAGTAGATGCAGTCGTCATCATCGAAGCTGGTGCCGTCCACGGTCAAATCGGCGACTTCGCCCAAGTTGCCGCTGTTGGCGTCGGTGATGGCGATCTGACCCAGGAAGAATTTGCCGCCGATAATGCTCTCGGAGGAGATGACCTGAATGCCGAAAGCGGTGACGGTCTTGCCGTCCAGACCGGAGACATCGAAGGTCACGTTGGTCCATTCAGCGCCCACAGCCTGGTCGCCGTTAATGGTTTCGGTGGTGCCATCGTCCAGAGTGACCAACAGGTTCAAGGTCGCGCCGAAGGTAGCCTTGGCTTTCATGGTGAAGGACAGATCCTTGTTCATGGTCAGCTGAGAGCTATACAGGGTGGCGTTGACGGGCTCGTTGGCAACGTAGCCGCCCACCAGCTTCATAGAGGTGCCGCCGTACCAGGCATCGGAATAGTCCATGATGCCTTCCACGGTGCTGCCCTCCGCCTGCTCGATGTGCCAGCGGTAGGTGGGCAGAACATCCTGCATACTGCGGTTGTTCCAGTCCTTCTCAGAGACCTTCTGGCCGTCGATGAAGAAAGCGTAGCCGTGACCCATGCTCATGTTGGTGATGAAGGGGATCTGGTTGACCACAGTCTGCTCCACGGCATAGGTGGAGATGCCTCTCCAGTCGGTGTCGGTGGCGGCGGTGGCAACAAAGGGGTCGCCTTCTTCATTCACCCAGAACATATTCTCGCGTTCCTGATAGTCGGTGAAGAAATTAGAGGCGCTGAAGTAGGTCCAGCTGGGGCAGTACAGACCCAGGGAGGTATAGGGAGCCTGGCCGTCTGCAGCGAACAGATTCCAGCGGATGGGGGTGTTGTAGCCATTGGCCTGGACGTCGATGCCGGCATACAGGGTGTAGGGATCCACGCCCAGCTCAGCGGCCTTCTCATTGGAGGCCTTCAGCAGATCTTCCTCAGCCAGGCTGTCGTTGGTCCACCAGAAGTTCAGGAACATGCTGTCCGCAACAGCCTCCTGGTCATCGCCGATGATGAAGAACTTGTTCTCGTCGGTCAGGGCGTTCTGCCAATCCATCTCGCCGCTGGAGGTCATGGAATCGTACCACATAATGGTCAGATTGCCGGCCTGAGCCTTGAAAGCCTTGATGAACTCCTGCATGAGCACAGCGTGCTCAGCGGTCAGGGGAGCGTCCTCGGTGCCCTCAGTTTCCTGGTTGATGAACCAGCCCTCAAAGCCGAAGTACTCCGCGACTTCAATCAGCTTGGCCACCATGGGGAAGTTGCCGTCGGCATCCTTTTGCAGGAAGTCGTTCAGCCACTCGATCTTACCACCGTGCCCTGCCTGGGGGAAGAACACGGTGCCCAGCACAGGAACACCGTTCCGGTGGGCAGCGTCGATCACATCCGCACTGGGCGTCACGATGAGACCCTCGCCGGAGGAGCCGCCCCAGTAGACCAGGGTGTCAATGTACTGCCAGTAGGAGAACACATTGGAGCTGGCAGTGTTCAGGCCGTGGGGGGCGTTGCCGCTGGTGCTGGCATTCATAATGGAGATGGCCACCACGTTCATATCCTTGTTCTGGGTGGGATTGACCGTGGTCAGGCTCTGCTTGTCCACGCGCTGCGCCAGAGGAATGCTGCTCACATTATAGGCAGCCTCGGTGTCCTCGGCGGGGTTCCACTCCAGCAGCTGGGCGGGGAACCAGTAGGGGACCTCGGGCACGTTGGTCAGAGGCTTGCTGTAAGTATTCTCCTCAGTGATGGAGAGAGCGGGCGCCTCAGGAGTGGTTTCCTGGGGAGCGGTGGTGGTGGGAACCTCTCCGGTGCCGGAAGGCTCCGTGGGAGCGGGAGTGGTAGTGCAGCCGACCAAGCCCGCCAGCATTGCCACAGCCAAAAGCAGCGCCAATGCCTTTACAGTGATCTTCTTCATTTCTGAGACTCCTTTTCTAAAGTATACGTTTTTGGATACAAAATGAGATCCGGTATTCTACAGCCCCCTTTTTGAAGTAGTATAATTCGCCGAATTATT
>DVKX01000088.1 GCA_018715805.1 Candidatus Faecousia intestinigallinarum
ACGGCCAATCATACGGCCACCTATTTCATCTTCCGTCCCAGCGAATATCCCACGCGGATGGAATACGTCATTAACTTCTTCGTCATTGGACGGTGGAAATAGCAATTTTAATCTTTTGGAGGAACAAGTCATGAAGAAACTCTACTTTTCGCCCAGCGACCAGAATGAGAACGCCTACACGGGCGTCAACACCAATGAGAATGATCAGTGCGAACGCATTGCCACCGCCTGCGTGGCGGCTGCGGAGCGCTGCGGCTTCCAGGCTAAGACCAATTTGACCGCTTCCATGGCCTCCCGGGTGTCCGAGGGGAACCGGTGGGGCGCGGACGCGTACATCCCCATCCACACCAATGCCTTCAACGGCAGTGTGACGGGCACCCGGATGTTTTGCGCGTCCTTCTCCGGCCCCGGCTACAAGTTGTGCAGGGCCGTTATGGCGCGGCTGGCGCCCATCACCCCTGGCACATCCGACAGCATCACAGAGCGGAACGGGCTGTATGAGGTGCGGGAAACCAATATGTGCACCGCTTACATTGAGGTTGGCTTCCATGACAACGCCACGGAAGCCAAGTGGATGGTGGAGCACACCCAGGAGATCGCGGAGGCCATCGTCCAGGGCTGCTGCGACTACTTCGGCGTGGCTTATGTAGAGCCTGGGGAGGAGCCTCCCGCGCCGGCGCCTACGCCCACTCCCACCCCTGTGGAAACCCTCTACCGGGTGCGCAAGACCTGGGCGGATGCGGCTAGCCAACTAGGGGCATTTGCACAGTTGGAAAATGCAAAGCGTCTGGCAGATGAGCACCCGGGTTACTCCGTATATGATGAGAATGGGAAGACAGTATATACCAAATCCGGCAGTGAAACTGTCTATACCGTCAAGGATAACGATACTCTTTGGGGCATTGCGGCAAAGTACCTTGGTGACGGTACACGCTATACGGAGATTAAGACTGCCAACGGTCTCAAGGGCGACACCATCTACAGCGGCCAGAAGCTGACGATCCCCAGCGCTACCTCTGGGAAGTCCCTGGACGATCTGGCGCTGGAAGTCTACCGGGGCGACTGGGGCAACGGCCAGGAGCGCATTGACCGTCTGACGGCGGCGGGCTACGACGCTGCCGCTGTCCAGAACCGGGTGAATACCCTCTACGGTTGATGAGGTATTGACGATGGAATTTCTAAAAACCTTTCTCGGAGGAGCAGGCGGCGCTGCTTTGGTAGCCGGTCTCTTTGCCCTGCTCCAGTGGCTGCTGAACCGGCGGGCGCAGAAGGCGGACAAGTCTGAACGCCGCTCGGAGCAGCTCTGCGCGGCCCGGAGTGAGGAACTTACCGCCTTGAAAAGGATGGTGGAGGTGCTGTGCCTTGCAAACCGCACCCTCCTCTATGACCGCATTAAGCACATTGGAAAATCTTATATTCAGCGGGGCTATGTGACCGTAGAGGAATTAGAGGATCTCACCGCCATGCACCGGGTATACCATGACCCGAACAAGCTGAACGGCAACGGCTTTCTGGATCAGATCATGGCCGATGTCAAAAGACTGCCCAAACGGGCGCAATAAGGAGGAGTAATATATGGACTTTGGAGTAGCGACTGTGGCGGCCATCACTGCCCTAGTGTACATCGTTGGACTGGCCGTAAAGGCCACAAGTCTGGACAACAAGTGGATCCCGGTGATCTGCGGCGCGGCGGGGATCCTGCTGGGCATTGCCGCGCTGTATCTGGGAGTGCCGGACTTCCCGGCCACGGATATCCTGACGGCGGCGGCTGTGGGCGGCGCCTCCGGCCTGGCTGCCACCGGCATCGACCAGGCAGTCAAACAGCTGAATAACCGATGAGAAAAAAGGGGATCGGCCACACGGCCGATCCCCCTTTTCTTTATTCTTTGAAAAATAAATTTAATTTTTTTGAAAAACCTATTGACTTTCCACAGACTCCGTGGTGTAATTAAAGCATCAAGAGGGACAGACCTCAAAAAAAGAAAGCTGACCCACCGGCTGAACGGGGAGAAAGGATTCAACTATGGATTACAAGGAGATCGCGAATAAGACGTTTGAGCGTCTGCAAAGAATCATCAATGGAGAGGGCTACGCTTGCCCCAACTGCAATCATGTGGTGTTCCCGGAAGAAATTCCGGCCTCTGGTGATTGGAAGTGCCCAGGATGCAGATCAGCTTGGGATCAGGATGAGCTGGCTGACTTTGAAAAAAGCAGCGGCACAAACATCATGGATCACGATGGGGATATATGCGTCTCTTGGGATTGCAACGGTAATAGGCGGAACCGCGAATTCTACGGCGCAATTATTGATTGCGAAACTGAAACCCCAGATGTGAGGTTGAATATTTATACCCGGGAAGAGTATGCCGTCATCTTCTCGGGAAGGTTACATCCCGTGGCCGTGGTTGATGTCCCGAGCGAACTATGCGGTCAGCTTGAGTGGTATGCGGAAGACTATCGGAACGGCAGCGATTGGTACGATTAAGGATGGCGTTTTATGAAAAACGCAGAAAAAAACGCTGTCCGCGAATTATGCGAAGAGTATAGCCTGGGCGCGACAGCGCTCTCCCGCCGCTTTAATATTCCTCGAAGAACAGTGGAAGATTGGTTTGCCGGAAAATCTTCTCCGCCCGATTA
>DVKX01000089.1 GCA_018715805.1 Candidatus Faecousia intestinigallinarum
CCTAAAAGATACTCTACATTGACCTTGTAAAACCGGGACAAACGGATCAAAAGTTCAATCGGGATCTCACGCACCCCATTTTCATAGTTACAGTATGTGTTCTGCGCAACCTGGAGATATTCTGCAACTTCCCGCTGGGTAATATCACGGTCTTCTCTCAGTTCTTTGATTCGATTTGGATACATGGGCAGCCTCCTTGTATCCATTGTAAAGATGCTGTACTCCAGCATTGACTTTTATCTCGTTTTGAGATAATATATGCTTGTAAGGTACAAATGATCCCGTACGTTTCCATGTACGAAAGAGGTGCAGCAGATGGCAAATTATCGTGATACTTATTTTGGCAACAACCCTGGTAATCATGGCTGGTATACCTGTGTTAGATGTGGTCGGAAACTGCGGCGCGGTGATGTGGATATCGATCATATCATTCCCCAAAGCAGAGGCGGTGCTGATGGAGAATGGAACCTGCAATGTATGTGCAGGCACTGCAACCGCTCCAAGCAGGGTGACACGCGCGACACCGTGCCCGATCTCATCCGCAGTACCGGCCGTATTGTCTCTCGCGAGAGCAAGAAAACTCCTTTCTCGCGCTTTCTGTCCAAGAAATAATTGTGATTTACAGCCAAGGAGATGTTTTTATGTCATTCTGGGAAAAAGCAAGTGCGCTGGGTCAAGCAGCATATGAAAAAGCAGAGAAGTTCAATGCGGATGTGGAGCACTGGATGTATGTCTATCGAAACTATGATAACGAGAGCTTAGATCGGCTCGCAAGAGGCGGACCAACAAACGTCAAAGCTTGCGCGGCTCGTAGGTTACTTAAAGAGCGCGGCTACGATTTCTAAAACTATATTGTTTACCCAAATCTTTTGAGCGGCTGTACATCTTGTGCAGTCGCTCGTTTTGATAACCTTACATTACAATCTCCGCGTTTTCAAATTCAGGCTGCCCCTGTATTTAATCTTGTGATTTCTGAGAGATTTGTTATAATAAAGATGTATCTTTATGAAATACAAAAATTTTCCACAAACCACGTGTCATAAAATATGCAATTTCTTCAAACAGTTTGAATCATCTGCTGAAAATGCAGCGGCTCTGTGGATCAGTCTTTCCCAGCTCCCAAAGTTGTGACCCAAGCCTTGGCGGCAAGGCATAGAAATACAAATCCCGTATGAGGAGGAAATGAAATGAAACGTAAAATGCGCAGGCGTGTTGGCGGCATTGTTCTTGCTTCAACAATGATGATCAGCACAATCCCTACAACAGCGATTGCAGCAGACGAAAACTCTGTGGATCTGGTGGACATCAATCCATCCAGCAACGATGCCGACACGCTGGTTGTCACTCACCAATGTAAACGAGAATACCACGAATAATACATTGGATGCAGCCGATATGAGCGGCGAACCGGACACCCGGGACGCTGACAGCACCAACTGGATCGATACAGCAGATACTACTTGGTATAACGAGAGCGATGCCACATTCACCATCGGCACCACAGAAGAACTGGCTGGTCTGGCAGAATTGGTCAACGAAGGTAAGGACTTCAGCAAAAAGACCATCAAATTAGGCGAAAATATCGATTTGGATGGTAAGAAATGGACGCCGATTGGCGGTTCTAACACAGGCAAAACATTTGCCGGTACTTTTGATGGCCGAGATCACACTATCTCCAACCTGAAAATTACCCGTGGCTTTGGATATCAGGGAGATGAAAACAAAGTCAATAATCAAATTGGCTTATTTGGTGCTTGTACCAGTGCTGCCAAGCTGCAAAACTTTACGCTGCACAATGTGGATGTTACCGGCAGCTTAAATGTTGCTGCAGTGCTGGGCGGTTCCGGTGGTGCCGAAGCCAAGATCACCAATGTTCATGTCACCGGTAATGTAAAGGTCTACGGCTACTGGTATGTTGGCGGTATTTTGGGCAAGGGTTATTCTACTGTCACTGATTGCTCTGTCGAAGGGGATGGTACAAATACATCCTATGTAAAAGGTTACGATGAGACGGATGGAAGTGGCTATGTTGGCGGCATCGTCGGCTTCATGGGTGAAAACAACAACGCGACCGTTGATTGTACCGTCAAAAACATTACTATTCGCGGCGCTTACAATGGAGTTGGCGGTATAAATGGTATTCTTCATTACGGTAATACCATCAGCGGATGTACTGTAGAGAATGTGGTAGTATGGCAGACGACAGATCCGGAAGCAGATGGTCGCATCTATGCAGGTGCTTTTGCCGGTACCTATCTGGATAATAGCGGAAAAAATCCACCGACTTTAAGCAACTGTGAATTTACTGGAGAGCTGTACAGTGGCGTAGATAAGACTAATATTCTGGAACCTACTCGCTATGTAGGCAGCCTGTGGTACGGTTCTGAGCCTCCGGTTACAGTAAACATCACCGATTGCGTGATTCATATCGCTGTGGCAGAGGTTGACGGCATTACCTACCCCACTCTTGCCGAATCGATTGACGCGGTGCGGGGCACAGGTACCATCAAGTTAATCAAGGATGTCACACTGCCCGAAGCCAATCGTAGACGAGTGTCACAGAGGTTCTGCAAAAGAGGAGAGCCGCTGGAGAAGAATTCTCGAATATTTTTCCAGTGCTACGCAGATCGGCATGACTGCCACGCCATCGCCAAGGAACTGACGGGGCGGAAACTTCCGACTCCCGGCGGCAAGGCAGTCTGGAGCCAGAGCACCGTCCGCAGTATCCTTACCAATGAGAAGTACAAAGGCGACGCCCTCCTGCAAAAGGAGTTCACAGTGGACTTTCTCCAGAAGAAGACAAAGAAAAACGAGGGCGAGGTGCCGCAGTATTATGTGGAGGGCAACCACGAAGCCATCATCGATCCTGCCACCTTCGACTATGTCCAGGCGGAGATGGCGCGGCGGATGAAGGATAAGCACCGCTACAGCGGCGTGAGTATGTTCTCTTCCAAAATTAAGTGCGGCGAGTGCGGGTGCTGGTACGGCTCCAAGGTCTGGCACTCCACAGATAAATACCGCCGGGTCATCTACCAGTGCAATCACAAATACAAAGGCGGAAAGCCATGCGGCACGCCCCATGTCACGGAGGAACAGGTCAAGGACGCTTTCGTCCGTGCGGTCAACATCCTGCTCTCGGAAAAGGACGAGCTGGGTGCCAATGTACGGGCGGTTATCGCCGTGCTGTGTGGCAGCGCGGAACTGGAAAAGCGTCAGGCGGAACTGAAGGAAGAACTGGAGGTTGTCGTGGGGCTGGTGGAGCGGTGCGTGGCGGAGAACGCCCGGACGGCTCTCGACCAGGATGAATATTCGGAGCGTTACAACGGGCTGGTGAGCCGGTATGAAGCGGTCAAGGCGCAGTTTGATGAAGTTACCCAGGCGATTGCCGATAAAGCCGACCGGAAGAAGCTGCTGGAGCAGTTTCTCCACACGGTGGAGACGCAGGAGCCGGTTACAGAATTTGACGAGCGGCTATGGTCGAGCCTGGTGGATTTCGTAACGGTGAACAGCGAGAAGGACATCTGTGTAACCTTTAAGGATGAGACAGAGATAAAACTGCAGTTAATGCGATAAATCTTACTTACCTGCCTAAATACAATAAGAATGCAATGAAGGCGAAACGGCTATGAACAAGCGGATTAAGCCGATACGAAAGCAATTTGACAGTTGAAATGAAGTTAAAAAGGTGGTTTACTAACTTGCCGATAAAATTCAAAGACTTAAATATTTAAGAAGCAGATGGCTCCTCATCGGAAAAGAGAGGAGCCATCTGTTCCTTAAAGCTAATTATTCGCTCAATACTCCGCGCCAAAGAACAGCTTCATATCATCTTCCACGGTGCCAATTCCCGCAATACCGAAGTTCTCAACCAGAACCTTCGCCACATTAGGACTTAAGAATGCCGGAAGGGTGGGGCCGAGATGGATATTCTTCACGCCAAGATACAGAAGCGCCAGCAGGACGATGACTGCCTTCTGCTCATACCATGCGATATTGTAGACGATGGGCAGGTCGTTGATATCGTCAAGGCCGAAAACTTCCTTAAGCTTCAATGCGATAACGGCCAGAGAATACGAGTCGTTGCACTGCCCAGCGTCCAGGACACGGGGAATGCCATTGATGTCGCCCAAAGGCAGCTTGTTATACTTATATTTCGCGCACCCGGCTGTCAGGATCACGGCATCCTTCGGCAGCACCTTGGCAAATTCGGTATAGTATTCCCGGCTCTTGGCACGGCCATCACAGCCCGCCATCACAACGAACTTTTTGATTGCGCCGCTTTTTACCGCCTCAACGACCTGATCCGCCAGAGCCAAGACCTGAGCGTGTGCAAATCCGCCAATGAGTTCTCCTGTTTCAATTTCAGTAGGTGCAGTGCATCTTTTTGCATGTTCAATGATAGCGGAAAAATCCTTCTGCTCCCCGATTTCTCCCGGGATATGGGTACAGCCCGGATACCCAGCCGCGCCGGTGGTATAGAGTCTGTCCTTGTAACTGTCCTTGGGCGGCACGATGCAGTTGGTCGTCATCAGGATGGGGCCGTTGAAGGATTCAAATTCCTCCTTCTGCTTCCACCACGCATTGCCGTAGTTGCCGATAAAGTTGGGATATTTTTTGAATGCCGGGTAATAGTGGGCGGGGAGCATCTCGGAATGGGTATAAACATCCACGCCGGTTCCCTGTGTCTGCTCCAGCAGCATTTCCAGATCCCGCAGGTCGTGACCGGAAACCAGAATACCGGGATTTTTCCCTACGCCAATGTTCACCTTTGTGATTTCGGGATTTCCATAGGCTTCCGTGTTGGCCTTGTCCAGCAGAGCCATGCCGGAAACGCCGTGCTTTCCGGTTTCCATCGTCAGGGCGATCAGATCCTCCACGCTAAGGTTGTCGTCCAGCGTAGCCGCCAGAGCCCGCTGAAGGAAGGCGTCCACCTCACTGTCATCCTTGAGCAGCGCATTTGCGTGCTTCGAGTAGGCGGACAGGCCCTTCAAACCGTAGGTAATCAGCTCCCGCAGAGAGCGGATATCCTCGTCTTTGGTGGAGAGTACGCCGACTGTTTGCGCCTTTTCCTCCCAGTCGCCGGAGCCATCCCATTTTGCGGCTTCGGGCAGGGCGGAAGGATCTGCGACCTGCGCCAGCAGGGCTTCCTTTTCCGTCAGCGTGGCGCGGATTCTCGCCTCAATACTCTCTTTGTCAAAATTCGCGTTGGTGATAGTGGTAAACAGGTTTAGGGTGACCAGATGGTTGATTTCCGCAGATACCTGTTTGCCTTCCTGACGCAGTACAGTGGTTACAGCCGAGATCCCCTTTGTGACATAAACCAGCAGATCCTGCATGGCCGCCACATCGGGCTTCTTCCCACACACGCCGGACATGGTGCAGCCCTTGCACCCGGCAGTTTCCTGACACTGATAGCAAAACATTTTTTGTTCCATATTTATTTACCTCCATAATGAAAATTATAATGTTATTTGAGAAATGAGGACTTGTTTTATTTTGTTTTATCCTCAATTTCAATCTTAAAAACATTGATTACATCTACATCCGGGCAGCAAAAGACAGCAGAGCCATCCGGTTGGCCCGGCAACTTACCCCCATAGCGCAGAATGTCTATATAAGGAAATGCGACATGCATCGCCATGGGGCATAGATTTCCTCTTTCCGTATCAAAGTCAAATGTGTCGCCGATTTGATGACCGCGATGGCAACCCATGTGACCTTTTTGCTCAATCAGACTAATTTTTATTTTTGGTTTCATCACCAAATCCCTACACTTTCATTTCTTGCTTAAAATACAACGACCAAAAGCATCTTGAACGCTTCCTGTCCATATACCGCATGAGGGTGCCCGGCTGGCATGACGATGGATTCCCCTTCATGCAGCAAATATTCTGTGCCGTCAATGGTGATTTTTCCAACGCCGTCCAGACAGGTTACGAAGGCATCGCCTCCTGATTCATGGGTGCTGATCTCCTCACCTTTTGCGAAGGAGAACAGGGTGATGCTTACCGCCGGGTTTTGCGCCAGCGTCTTGCTGACAACCTGCCCCTCCTGATAGGAGATTTGCTCTTTCAGCGTCAAAACCTCGGCTTGCGCAATATTTTTCATTTTTTTGCTCATAATGGTTCCCTCCTGTATTGTAGTCTGGATTTTGCTGTCGGAGCTATTCCTCGAACAGAAGCCCCGAATCAGCAGTTATTCCAAAATCTTTCCATCAATCGAGATGGTGACCACCTGCCAGGGAATGAATTTTCCACTTGCCTGCAATGCTTTTTTAGCGGCTGATTCCAGTCCGCCGCAGCAGGGGACTTCCATCCGCACAATGGTCACACTCTGGATATTGTTGTTTTGAATAATCTGTGTCAGCTTTTCGCTGTAATCCACGCTGTCCAGCTTAGGACAGCCGATCAGCGTGATCTTCCCGCGCATAAAATCTTCGTGCATTCTGGCATAGGCGTATGCGCTGCAATCCGCCGCAATCAGCAGCTTGGCTCCGTCAAAATAGGGGGCATTGACGGGAACCAGCTTGATTTGGCAGGGCCACTGCCCCAGCTGCGATTCAGCCCCCGCCGGTGCAGAAGGGGCAGATTCCTGTGAGTGCTGGATTCTCTGCATCCGGCTGCCGGGACAGCCACCATGAGCGCCGGCAGAGAGAGATTTCTGTCCATTCTTTTTTCTCATATTTTCCTGTACAGCCTTTTCATCATAAGCAGCGGCTTCCCGTTCCACAAAGGAAATGGCGCCGGTCGGGCAGGTGGGTAGACAGTCACCCAAGCCGTCGCAATAATCGTCCCGCAGGAGCTTTGCCTTCCCGTTTACCATGCCGATCGCACCTTCATGGCAGGCTTCGGCGCAGGCTCCGCAGCCATTGCACTTTTCTTCTTCTATCTGGATAATCTTCCGAATCATGTTCGCTTCATCCTTTCTCTTGCGTTTCTGGACTCAGTATACTATAATGAAAAATGAAAGTCTGTTGTTATAACAACAATGGGTGAAAAAATATGAATTTAATCAATTCGCAACTTTTTCGAGGGTTGGACGAAGCGGAGATCACATCTCTTTTGGGCTGCCTGAATGCTGTAGAGCGCAGCTTTCAAAAAGGAGAGGTGATCCTTTCAGAGGGAAGCATCACAGAAAATATTGGAATCGTACTGTCCGGCATGGCGGTGATCTCCTGCAATGATATTTGGGGCAATACCAGTATTTTGGGGAATGTTGCACCCGGTTCCGTATTCGCTGAGGTATATGCCTGCATTCCAGGGCAACCAATGCTGGTGACCGTATCTGCCGTTGAGGATACATCTGTACTGTTTATGAATGTGGGCCGCGTCCTTGCTACTTGTACCAATGCCTGTCCATTTCACACAAGACTTGTCCGAAATCTGCTGACCGTCTGCGCTCACAAAAGCCTTCAGCTTTCCCAAAGAATCCAGCATACCAGCTCAAAATTCATTCGGGGTCGGTTGATGTCTTATTTTTCGGAATGTGCCAAACGCGCCGGGAGCAATTCCTTCTTAATTCCTTACAACCGCCAGCAGTTGGCGGACTATCTGAATGTTGATCGCAGTACTATGTGCAATGAGCTGTCCAAAATGCAGAAGGACGGTATCATCGAATATGAGCGAAATCGCATTTTGCTCAAAGCGTAGAAAGAAATATCTGTGCCATACTGCGTTGAAGTATCTTTACCGATGGTAGGCGTAGATACATGCCTAATTTATGTAAGCAATAAAAGGGGCGACTTGACTTTCGAATATCTCATTAATTTTATTAAAAGTTATCATCTGCATTTCTGCACCGGTTCACTATCGTTAAAGGGGTGGCGTGTTCATCGTTAAGGGGGTATCCGGTGCATCGTTACATTGTATCAATTTCGGTATGGCAACGGATTTTGCCTGCGGTACGGGTGGATTTTTGACCAGCTGGCTCAAGGAACTGAAAAAGAAGGTCAAGACCACCGAGGATGAAGAAAAGTACAGCAATTCGATTTACGGTATCGAGAAAAAGCAGTTTCCGTACATGCTTTGCGTGACCAACATGCTGCTGCACGATCTGGATGTGCCGAGAGTGTATCATGACAACACGCTGCTGCGGGATGTGCTGGACTACACAGAAGAAGACCGCTTTCATGTCATTTTGATGAATCCGCCTTACGGTGGGTCTGAAAAGGCAGATGTCAAGAACCATTTCCCGAACGATCTGGCCAGCAGTGAGACTGCCGACCTGTTCATGTCAGTCATCATGTACCGACTGAAAAAAGATGGTCGTGCGGCGGTCATTCTGCCGGACGGTTTTCTGTTCGGCACCGATAATGCCAAGGTGAACATAAAAAAGAAGCTGCTGCGGGAGTTTAATCTGCATACGGTCATTCGTATGCCGGGCAGCGTATTCTCGCCCTATACTTCCATTACCACCAATATCCTGTTTTTTGACAACACCCATCCCACCGAGGAAATATGGTTTTATCGTCTGGATATGCCGGAGGGCTATAAGCATTTCTCCAAGACCAAGCCGATGAAGCTCGAACACTTCCAGCCTGTTATGGACTGGTGGGACAACCGTGAGGAGATCAACGAGGACGGCTTTGATAAGGCGAAGAAGTTCACCGCCCAGCAGCTCACTGAGGAACTGGGCTACAACCTTGACCAGTGCGGCTATCCGCATGAGGAAGAAGAAATCCTTGCTCCCATGGACTTGATTCAGCGGTACGAGGAGCAGAGAGCATCGCTCAATGCGAAAATCGACCGGGTACTGGAGCAGATTACCAACTTGCTGGGAGGGAAGCCCGAATGACCCCACAGGAACTGAAAAACAGCATTTTGCAGCTGGCCATTCAGGGCAAGCTGGTGGAGCAGCGGCCCGAAGAAGGTACCGCAGAGGAGCTCTTTGCCCAGATTCAGGAGGAAAAACAGCGGCTGATTGCCGAGAAGAAGATCAAGAAGGAAAAGCCGCTGCCGGAAATCACGGAGGATGAAAAACCGTTTGATATTCCGGAGAGCTGGAAATTTATCCGTACAGGTAGCCTTTGTCAACTTTTAGATGGAGAAAAGATTAAAGGACAAAACTATCCCTATTTAGAAGCAAAATATTTGAGAGGAAAAAAAGAACCATCAATTGTAAGTGAAGGAAAGTTTGTTAAAGAGGGAACAAAAGTAATTCTTGTGGACGGTGAAAACTCTGGAGAAGTTTTTGAAGTGCGTGAAGATGGCTACTTGGGTAGTACATTTAAAGTGCTTTTTATACCATCAAATGTTTTAGTTAAATATATTTTATGTTTTTTGGAGTGTAACAAAAATATTTTAAAAAACAACAAAAGAGGCGCTGCGATTCCGCACTTAGACAAACAGATTTTTTTCAATTTGTTGATTCCTCTCCCACCTTTTGATGAACAAAAGCGGATTGTTGCCAAAATCGAGAAGCTGCTGCCCTATATTGACCGCTATGAGCAGGCGTGGAGCCAACTGGAGCACTTTAACAGCCGCTTTCCGGAGGATATGAAAAAGTCCCTCTTGCAGTACGCCATTCAGGGTAAGCTGGTAGAACAGCGACCCGAAGAAGGCACCGCAGAGGAACTCTTT
>DVKX01000090.1 GCA_018715805.1 Candidatus Faecousia intestinigallinarum
CAGGGGTGCGTGGCAAATGTGGCGTACTTATAAAATTGATTTCTCGGTGATTCCAGCTTCAGCGTGTAGACACTGGCAGGCATCACTGTTCAAAATCAGATACCATGCGCTGGCGGTTTCGGCTGCCAGCGTATTCATGTGATTTTGAAAGCCACAACCATATCCTTGACAAAGAAGGGAGAGATTCTATGGAAAAGTTATTTACAAGGAAAGAAGCTGCCAAAATCTTAGGGGTTAGCATTGCAACGCTGGACACAGCCCGCAATAATGGCCTGATTTCCTATGTGCAATATGTGCAAAACGGCTGTGTCTACTTTACGGATGCAAGCCTCCAAGAGTACATCGCAAAATTCACACATCGGGCAAAGCCGGTGGAAAAGTGCGCCACTTACCGTAAAGCGCGAAGCGCTGGAGCGTGAGCCGATCCGTATCCTTGCTTGGACAAAGGATGTCTGGTAAAACAAAGGTACAGCGCTGAATATGATTCTTGAGAGGTAACGGTATTGGCAAAAAGAAAACGATTGATTCCAGAGTATAACACCGTCACGCTGAACGGTGTAGAGTATTACAGGACCCGGATAGAAGATGCCGATGGCAAGCGGGTTGCTCTTTATGCAAGGACCCCCGAAGAACTGTACGACAAAGAACAGGAGGCGTTGGCGCAGATCGGTCACGCCCGGTTCCATCGGAAATCGCCAACGGTAGCGGAATACTGTGAGAAATGGCTGCTGATGCAGTCAGTCCATGTTCGGCAGACTACCTTGACGGATTACACCTCCAAGGTACGGCGGCACATTATCAAGGAGCTGGGAGAGATGCGTATGGCAGATGTAACGCTGGATGACATCCAGCTCGCCCTCGTCCCTGTTTCCAAGAAGTCAGCATCGGTCTACAAGTCCGTGGTGATCCTTTATAAATCCATCTTTCGGGCGGCTAAGGAAAGCCATGTGATTGAAGTGAACCCAACACTCCATCTGACTGCAAAAGGCGGCGGTGTTCCGCAAGAGGACCGCCAGGCGTTGACGGATGAACAGGTCGAGCAGCTTTTAGATGCGATCTGCGACTTGCCTCCCTACGTGTTTGTAATGATCGGCTTGTATGCCGGCCTGCGGCGAGAAGAAATCCTTGCACTGCAATGGGATTCGGTATATCTGGACACGGATGCACCGTACCTGACAGTGCGGCGGGCATGGCACACAGAACATAATCGGCCGGTCATTCTCACCGAACTAAAAACGAAAGCGGCGGAGCGGAATATCCCGCTTCCGACCTGTCTGGCAGAATGTTTGAGGGAGGCAAAGAAAACATCTACCTCAGATTATGTGGTTGCTAATCGAGACGGTGGCCCACTGTCTTATACGCAGTTTAAGCGGCTGTGGCAATATATTGTGACACGGACCGCCAAGCCGAGAGTGGCCCGCAAACTGGTAGACGGAAAATATGTAAAATACATTCTCTACCCGCAGCTCGGAGAGAAAGCCCGAAACAACGGCCACTGCGTTTACAGCCTGGATTTCGAGGTCACGCCCCACCAACTCAGGCACACCTACATAACCAACCTGATTCATTCCTCGGTGGACCCCAAAACGGTGCAGTACCTGGCAGGCCACGAAAGCAGTAAAATCACAATGGATATTTACGCAAAAGTCAAATACAACCAACCGGATCAGGTCGTAAAAGCGATGGGCAGCGCATTTTCCCAATGGGATGCCATGTGGGCATAGAACAGAAAATACAGTAGGAGCGAGGCAGGAACGCCTCGCTCTTTGCTTTTCCTAATCCGTATCTTTGATTCAATCCGGCGTTTCTGATAAAAAAGGAGTGAAGGAACCAATTTGATTTGCGCATAAGAAAGGAAATTATCTATGGCTAAGAAAAAAACAATTCCTCAGTACACCAGTGTGGAGCGGAAAGGCATCCAATATTACAGGACACGGATTCTGGACGCCGATGGGAAGCAGGTCAGCCTGTACGCAACAACCTGCGAGGAGCTTTATGAGAAACAATTAGCGGCAAGACGCCAAGTGCAGGAGATTCTTTTTCACCGGCAGCATCCGACCGTTGCAGAATATTGCGAGAAATGGCTGGTGATGCAGTCGGCAAAGGTTTCAGCAGCCACTTTGAAAGGATACGCTTCCAATATGAGGAATTACGTCATCAAACCGATGGGCGATATGTATATGGAGGAAGTGACGGCTGACGATATCCGCCTGGCGCTGGTGCCACTGTCAAAGAAATCAGAGGGCCTTTATAACAAAGTGAATATGCTCATCAAGTGCATTTTTTATTCCGCAGAGCGCAGCCAGCTAATTGAAGATAACCCCTGTGCGGGAATATCAGGCAAAGGCGGGAAGCCAGCACAGAAGAAGGAGGCGCTAAGTGATGAGCAGGTAGCGGTACTCCTGGAAACCATAAAAGGTTTGCCGCCATACCTCTTTGTGATGATTGGCCTATACGCTGGCCTGCGCCGGGAAGAAGCCCTTGGCCTCCAATGGGACTGTGTGTTTCTGGATGATCCAACCCCGTACCTTTCCGTGCGGCGGGCATGGCGGGCGGAACACAACCGGCCGGTAGTCTCTACGATTCTAAAGACCAAAGCGGCCCGGAGAGACATCCCTATCCCTAAGTGCTTAGCCGATTGCCTGCGGGACGCGAAGGCCGTCTCTAAGTCTGACTTTGTAATTGCCGACAGCAAAGGTCAGCCGCTGTCTTACTCGCAGTTCAAGCGGGTATGGCAGTACATTGTTGTCCGCTCCACCAAGGAGCGCACCTATTATAAGTATGTGAATGGGCAGAGTATCAAGTACACGGTTAAGCCAGTCCTGGGAACCAGCCAGAAGAACAATCCCAAGGTTATCTACACGCTTGATTTTGAAGTGACGCCCCACCAACTGCGGCATACCTATATTACAAACTTAATCTATGCGGGAGTTGACCCCAAGACGGTGCAATATCTTGCCGGGCATGAAAATAGTAAAACAACTATGGACATTTATGCAAAAGTCAAGTATAATAAGCCCGAAGAACTTTTCGGTGTGGTGGAGCAAGCACTTCACCCATCTGGCACCTAAGTAAAGGTCTGCGATTGATTGGGTTAAGGGGTAGGACAACCGAAGGTCGCCACCTCAAAAAAGCC
>DVKX01000091.1 GCA_018715805.1 Candidatus Faecousia intestinigallinarum
CATCAACCGCGGCGGCGGAAACGTGCTGATCCGGGTATACAACAGCCTGCCCGACGAGTCCATCGACTATGAATCGGACGTGACCGTGCATACCGACGGCCGCACCTATACCGTGCCCGCCGGCACCCAGATCCGCCTGACCCCGGGCGAGAGCATCCATGTGCAGCAGTACCTGTACCATGACTTCTCCGTGGAAGAGGGCACCGGCCCTGTGCTGCTGGGCGAGGTGAGCCAGTGCAACGACGACAACACCGACAACCGCTTTAATCCCCCTGTGGGCCGCTTCCCCACCATTGAAGAAGATGAAGCGCCCTACCGCCTGCTGTGCAACGAGTATCCCGCGGCGAAGTGAGGGAAGGCGGCCATGATTGATGTTGTCACCCTGGGAGAACTGCTCATCGACTTTACCTGCGTTACCCAGGACGCAGACGGCTACCCCACCATGGTGGCGCACCCCGGCGGCGCGCCGGCCAACTTCCTGGCGGCGCTGACCAAGTTCGGCGCCAAGACTGCCCTCATCGGCAAGGTGGGCAACGATACCTTCGGTAAGCTGCTCACAGGCACCCTGCGCAAGACGGGCATCGAGACCCGCGGCCTGGTGGTGGCCGACGACGTGTTCACCACCCTGGCATTCGTCACCCTGGATGAGACGGGCAACCGGGAGTTTGCCTTTGCCCGGAAGCCGGGTGCGGATACCTGCATTACTTACGATGAGATCGACTTAAGCCTCATCGACGAGGCCAAGGTGTTCCATTTCGGTACCCTGTCCCTCACCGACGAGCCTGCCCGCGCCACCACCTACAGGGTCGTGGAATACGCCAAGGCGCAGGGCAAGCTGATTACCTTTGACCCCAACCTGCGCAAGCCGCTGTGGAAGGATCTGGAGGCTGCCAAGGAACAGATCCTCTGGGGACTGAAGCAGGCGGATGTGGTGAAGATCAGCGATGAGGAAGTGGAGTTTCTCTGGGGTCTGGGCATTGAAGAGGGCGCAGACTACATCCTGAACAATTTCGGCGTGAAGCTGGTATTTGTGACCCGGGGGCCGGAAGGCTGCTACTTCAAAAACGCCGTTGCCTGCGGCAGTGAGCCAAGCCTGCGGGACATCCAGGTGGCGGATACCACCGGCGCCGGCGACATTTTCGGCGGCAGCGCCGTATGGAAGCTGCTGAATCTGAACAAAGCGCCCGAGACGGTGACTGCGGAAGAACTTCATGATGTGGTGAAGTTTGCCTGCACCTCCGCCGGCCTGTCCACTACCCGTTCCGGCGGCATCTCCAGTGTGCCGGAATATGACGCTGTGATGAAGAGGATGGGGGACTAATGGTAACGATTCACAATGAATTTCTCACAGTCACCGCGGCAGAAAAGGGCGCCGAGCTGCAATCTATCCTGGGCGCGGACGGCACGGAATATCTGTGGCAGGGAGACGCGAAATATTGGCCTGACCGGGCGCTGAATATTTTCCCCTATGTGGCGCGGCTGACCAACGGCAGTTTTTATCTGGACGGGAAGCTTCATCATATGGCCATCCACGGCATCGCCCCTTACCAGGAGTTCCGAACGGCGGCGCATACCGACACCGAAATGGTGCTGGAGCTGGTCTCCAACGCGGAAACCTATGAAAGCTATCCCCGGCAGTTTGCGTTCCGGGTGATCTATGCCCTGCGGGGGAATACCCTGGAGGTGACCTATCAGGTGGAAAACCGCGACGAAAAGACGATGTACTTTGGTCTGGGCGGACACCCCGGCTTTAACGTACCGCTGGAGAAAGGGCAGTCCTTTGAGGACTACCGCCTGCGCTTCCGCCATGCCCATACCCCCAGCCGGGTGGGCTTCACGGAGCAGTGCTATTTGGATGGTACCGCCGCTCCCTATGCCTTGGAGGATGGCCGGGATATTCCCCTGCACCACGATCTCTTCGACCAGGACGCCATCGTGCTCCAGGAGATGGATCATGAAGTTACTTTGGAGAGCGGCAAGGGCGGCCACAGCGTTACCGTGACCTATCCCCAGATGAACTACCTGGGTATCTGGCATATGCCCCGTACGGACGCGCCCTATGTATGCATTGAGCCTTGGAGCTCCCTGCCGTCCGCCCAGGATACTGTCGCGGTACTGGAGGAGCAAAAAGATTTGATTTCGCTGGAACCGGGGAATACCTATCGCAGCGTGTGGACGATCCGCGTAGAGTAATGCCCGGAAAAGGAGTACAGAGATGCTGATTAAAAATTGGACGCTGCATTATCCGGGCTTTGCACCGCTGCCCTGTGAGGCTCCTGCCACCATGTACAGCGTGCTCTGGGATCATCGGAAGATTCCCGATCCCTTTTATGGCCTCAATGAGCGGGAGCTGACCCGCCTGGCGGACAAGGACTGCGTTTTTGAAGCCCAGGTAGAGGTGGATGCACAGGTGATGGCCAGGGACTATGTGGAGCTGACGTTCCACGGTCTGGACACCCTCTGCCGTATTTTCCTCAACGGCAGGCTCCTTGCCAATGTGAAGAATATGCACCGTGCCTACACCTACGATGTAAAGGCGCTGCTGCATATCGGCAGCAATACCCTGCGGCTGGAATTTCAGTCTCCCACCCGGTTCTTTGCCCGGATGGCGCAGAAGCATTACCTCTACATGAACGACGGGGACACCATTCCCGGCACTGCCCACCTGCGCAAGGCGCTGTACCAATCTGGCTGGGACTGGGGTCCCACCCTGCCGGATATGGGCATCTACCGCCCGGTGGAGCTGAACGCCTATGACATTGACCGTATTGACGATGTGGCTGTCCGCCAGGAGCACCGGGAGGATGGCAGTGTGGAGGTGGAAATCGCCGTCACCGGCAAGCGGGGGGCGGAGACTGCCTGCTATGCCAATATGGACGGTCAGCGGGTTCTGCTGGAGAACGGCGTGGGTCGCATCCGTATTGAGAACCCCAAGCTCTGGTGGGTGCGGGGCTACGGTGAGCAGCACCTCTACGATCTGGACGTGGAAATGACAGCCGGCGGCAAGGTGATCGATACCTGCCATAAGGATATTGGCCTGCGCACGCTGACGGTGAGCACCCAGAAAGACGCGGATGGCCAGGGCAGCGAGTTCTGCTTTGTAATCAATGGCGTGAAGATCTTCGCCATGGGCGCTAACTATATCCCCCAGGACAATCTGCTCAGCCGGGTCACCCGGGAGCGGCTGGATGAGATGATGGTGCAGTGCCTGGACGGCAACTTCAATACCCTCCGGGTCTGGGGCGGCGGCTATTATCCCGACGATTACTTTTTTGAATTGTGCGACAAGAACGGCATCATTGTCTGGCTGGATTTCATGGTGGCCTGCGCCAACGTGTACCTGACGGCAGAATTTGAACAGGAGTGCATCGAAGAGGCCACAGGCGTGCTGAAGCGGCTGCATCACCACGCCAGCCTGGGTCTGTTCTGCGGCAACAACGAGATGGAGGAGATGATTGCCAACCAGGGCAAGGGCGACAGCCTGCTGGTGCGCAACGATTATATCCGCCTCCATGAGCACCTGCTGCCGGAGCTGTGCGACCGTTACGCGCCCAATACCTTCTATTGGCCCTCCAGCCCTTCCTCCGGCGGCGGCTTTGAGGAGCCGGGCAACCCTGCGAAGGGCGATACCCACTACTGGGAGGTGTGGCACGGCGGCGTGCCCTTCACCACCTACCGGAAAAAGCACTTCCGTTTCTGCTCCGAGTACGGCTTTGAGAGCTTCCCCTCTATGAAGACCATCCGTGCCTTCAGCGAGGAGAAGGACTGGAACTGCTTCTCCCGGGTAATGGAGAACCACCAGAAGTGCAAGGGCGGCAACAGCAAGATCCTGCGCTATCTGGCAGACAATTACCTCTATCCCACCAAGTTTGAGGATCTGGTGTATATTTCCCAGCTATTGCAGGCGGACGCCATCAAGTATGGCGTGGAGCATTTCCGCCGGGAGCGGGGCTACTGCATGGGTTCCATCTACTGGCAGTTCAACGACTGCTGGCCGGTGGCCTCCTGGTCCAGCGTGGACAGCTTTGGCCGGTATAAGGCGCTGCACTATGCGGCGAAAAAATTCTATGCGCCGGTGGCCATGGGGCTGTTCCTGGAGAACGGCAAGCTCACCGTGAACATCTCCAACGAGACGATGCAGGACTTCCGCGGCAGCATCCATCTGGCCATGTGCCGGGCGGATATGACGGTGCTGGAGGAGCGCCGGACAGAGGTAGCG
The DNA here is from genome assembly GCA_018715805.1 of Candidatus Faecousia intestinigallinarum. Classification (GTDB taxonomy): domain Bacteria; phylum Bacillota; class Clostridia; order Oscillospirales; family Oscillospiraceae; genus Faecousia; species Faecousia intestinigallinarum. Next base: position 4,220 of record DVKX01000091.1, read on the forward strand.
GTAGAGAAGCTCACTGCCGAGGATGTGTACCGCTATCCGGTGCAGGCGGAGGACAACTACAGCAATTACCTGTATGTGGATCTGTACGACGAAAGCGGCGCATTCCTCATGCGCCAGACGGAGCTGCTGGTGCCGGCAAAGCACTTCTCCTGGGAGAAGCCCACGCTGCGCGCGGTGTGTGCCGATACGGAGCAGGGCGTGGAGATAACCGTGCAGGCGGATGTGTTTACCAAAGGCGTTGCCATTGATTTCCGGGATTTTGACTGCGTGCTTTCAGACAATTTCTTTGACCTGACCAATGCAGAGCCTTACAAAATCCAGGTACGGACAGATCGCAGCGCCGAGGAACTGCAGGAGAACCTGCTGCTCCAGTGCGTAAACGAGATTGGCTGATGCCGGTCAATACATTAGGAAAGGGGGATCCATAAATGTACCGCTTGTTGATTGTAGACAGCGACAAAAAAGCCTGCGAAAAGATAAAAGATATGCTGGACTGGTCCGCTTATGGATTCACCGCCGTGATGACGGCGTCCTCCTATGCCGATGGAGCGGGGAAAGCCGTGGATTTCTTACCCCATGTGGCGCTGGTGGATATGCACCTGGGGGAGCAGATGGGCTATGAGCTGGTGGAGCATTTGCGGGCGGTGGGTCTGAAAACCGTATTTTGCATGATCTCCAACGAGGATGACGCCACCCTCATCCGCCGATCCATGTGGGCGACCGCCCAGGGCTACTTGCTCAAGCCCCTGAACGGCAAAGAGCTGCGCGCCTTTGTGGAGCGCGTGGTCGTCAATGATCTGGGCGGGACGCTGCCGGAGAGCATCGTGGCCAGGAACGAAATCGACCCGGTGCTGAAGGTGGAGTATTCCAAGCTGTCCAAAATCACCAATAAAATCATTCTGGTGGTAAAAAGCGACTACCACCAGCCCCAGACGCTTGCCGCCATCGCGGAGAGCTTCCATATGAGCAGCAAATACATTGGCCGGGTATTTCTGAAAGATACGGGCATCAAGTTTTCGGAATACTTGATGGCCTATCGGATGCTGGAAGCGCGTCGGCTGATCGTCAGCACCCGGGAGAAAATTTCCGCCATTGCCAATATGGTGGGGTATGTACAGCTGAATAATTTTTATATCCACTTTAAGAATTACTTCGGCGTGTCTCCCAGCGTACTGCGGAATTTTGAGGAAGCTGCCCCGCAAGCTGCGGAGAAGGCGGAAGATCCCCGCCAGTGAGAAACGAGATATGGTAAGGAGAACCCCATGAAGAGTATATTTGACCTGGACACGCCGCTGATGCGGTTTCTCACCAAGGTGGGTGAGATGATCATTGTAAACGTGCTGTTTTTGGTATGCTGCCTGCCGGTGGTCACGGCGGGCGCATCCATCGCCGCGCTGTGCAAGATCAGCCAGGATATTATTTTGGATGAGGGCTACGGCATTGTGCGGACGTTTTTCCGGGCGTTCCGGGAGAACTTCAAGCAGGCCACCATCGCCTGGATAGTGATACTGGTGGTGATGGTGGCGCTGGGCGCCAACTGGATGCTGGTGTTCACGTTCCTGAACGGAACCACGCTTCGGTCGCTGCTCAATGGCTTGCTGGGCGTCCTGGCTGTGGTGGTCATCAGCATTGCAGTGTATCTGTTCCCGCTGCTGACCCGCTACCAGAACACCCTGAAGGAGCATGTGATGAACGCTATGATTCTGTCTGTGGTAAAGCTGCTGCGGACGGTGGTTATGGTTCTCATGACCCTGGCACCGGTGCTCATCGCCTGGTATTCTCTCCAGATGTTTGTGTATACCCTGGTTTTCTGGATCGTCATCGGCTTTGCTTTTGTCAACTATATGGGCACCCAGCTCTTGCTGCCGGTGTTCCGGGAAATGGAGAAGAATAACGGCAAAGACATGAAGATCTTGAAGTAAACGATTTTCCCCGGATAGCTTGATGGGGGAGGAAACGAGAAGAGCCTGCTGCGAAATGTATGTTCGCAGCAGGCTTTGTTTTTTTGAATTTCAGATAAGCGGGAGGGAGTAGAGATCGCAGGGATTGCTTATGGATATATCCGCGTCAGCAGCAAAGATCAGAATGAGGATCGGCAGCGGATCGCCTTGTGGGAGGTGCCCGTCCCAGAGAAAAACATTTATATGGACAAGCAATCGGGGAAGGATTTTCAGCGGCCGCAGTACAGGAAGCTTCTGCGGAAAATGAGAAAAGACGATCTGCTCTATATCAAGAGCATCGATCGTCTGGGGCGGAACTATGGGGAGATCCTGGAACAATGGCGGGTGCTGACCAAGGAAAAGGGCGTGGATATTGTGGTACTGGATATGCCGCTGCTGGATACCCGCCGGGGGAAGGACTTGCTGGGCGCGTTTCTCAGCGATATTGTGCTGCAAGTGCTCTCCTTTGTGGCGGAGAATGAGCGAACCAATATCCGCCAGCGTCAGGCGGAAGGAATTGCGGCAGCAAAGGCGCGGGGGGTACAATTTGGCCGCCCTCCAAAGCCGCTGCCTGAGAACTTTCATTCCGCCTATCAGCGCTGGAAAACGGGAGAAATCACCGGGACGGCTGCGGCAAAAGAATGTAGAATGCCGCTGGCCACTTTCCGCTGTCGGGCGGAGACTTATGAAAAAGAATTTGCAATGGAAAAAGAGTAATTTACAAAAAAGTGTACTTTTTTGTAAATGGCCGTGACGCTTGAAACAATGTAAGTATAGCACAGCAGGATAAAAATTGCAACACAATCTTTGGATAAATTTTACAGAAGCCGACGGAATATTTCCCGTGCCGCTTACATTACCAAAAAGTACACATTTTGAAAAGAGAGAGGTGAGACAATGAAGCGAACGGCTCGTATATTGGCGGCGATTTTGCTGGTTGCCATCTGCCTGAGCGCCTGCTCCAGCAAAGAACCCTGTGCCTGGTGCGACAAAAGCCCAACAAAAGCTTACCGCACCTCCAGCGGCGACACCGTATATGTCTGCAAGGATTGCAGCAGCACCTGTATATTCTGTGGAAAGCCTGCCACCAAGCATTACACCAGCCTGCTGGGAGAGATGTTTGTGTGCGGCGACTGCTACGAGGCCAGGGTTCGGCGATAAGAACCCTGGCTGGCCCCCCGTCGTGATCTTGGAAACCATGCGGACGCTGGATCGCTGACAGCGTTCCGGTAATCTTTGAGAAGGAAGTGCAAGCAATGGAAAAAGGAAAATTGTTGGTATCCACCCGCACCAACGGCTGGGGGAAGAAGATCTTCTTCCTTTTGGGTGCGCTTATATGCGCTTTCGCAGGCAGCAACAGTCTTTCCCACCCGGAATTTTTCTTTCAATTCAGTTGGAGCAATTACAAAATCATCGCATATCTTTTCGCTATATGTTGTATGCTGGGATTTGGGTTTAGCTTGGGCGCGGTTCTGTCCTATTGCGAGGTTTATGAGCACGGAGTTGTTGGGAGAACCCAAATCACTTTTAGGCACGGTTGGCAAAAATTCGATGTGCGTTACAGCGACATTTTGAATGTGACCGAATCCGGACCAATGGTTCTAACCATCACTGCGCAATACGGTAAGTATACCGTATATACTTTTAGCAATCATGAGGCGGCGTTGCAGGAAATCCGCACACGGATGAAGGGCGGCGCGGCGTAAGGCGCGCCTTTCGGCTCCGCAGGGCAGCAGCCAAGCAGTCCACTCCGCCAGGAGTGAGCTGCTGCGCCCCGCCAAAGCGTTATACAAGTACCCGCATTTTAAAAGAGTAACAAAATTGAAAGGAAGCTTTCTTATGGAAACACAGATTGCTCAAAAAGTAGGGGCACTAAAAACAAACAGAGGGTTCATCAAATATCTTCTGCTGTCAACGATCACATTTGGGATCTATCACATTGTGATTATGTCCTCGATTTCAACCGACATCAACACCATTGCCAGCCGGCACGATGGGAAGAAAACGATGCATTACTGTTTGCTGTATTTTTTGGTTTCTTGGATCACGTTGTTTATTGGCAATTTGGTGTGGTATCACAATCTTTCTAAGCGAATTGAAGATGAACTGAAAAGGCGCAACATTACCTATTCTTTTGGCGTCATGTCCTACTGGGGATGGAACTTGCTTGGCCTATTGATTGCAATTGGCCCGCTTGTATATAAGTATAAGCTGTTCAAAGCGATGAATCTTTTGTCTGAGAATTATAATACAAACGGTTGCTAAAGCGTGCAATCCTTTTGTATACCGTCCGATTTGGCTGTTGTTTCTATGCCATACGGGCGGCGTGGAGAAAGGAGGGAAAGCTTTGGAGATTCCATTTGGAGGGATTATATGTGTATTATATGCGGTTTGCTATGTTACGGTTGGAATCACTGGCGCCAGAAGGTTCGCGGATAATTATTTAGAGAAGTTATTTATGAAACCGAAGCTGTGGTGGCTTCGATATGTGCTCATTGCCATTTTGGCGTTTGGTTTTGCATACATAGAATTTGCACGCCTGATAATCACTGGTATTCTGAAAGTGATACAGTTTATGATGAGGGGTTAACGCATTTTCTTTGTGTTATTTTATGGTTGTGAAGCTATTCCGCTTATGATGATTCAGAAACATATTTATTGGAAGCTGTTGAATTCCGTGCCCACGGCACCGCCAGAAGCCGGGGGAATCCTGGGCAGTGTGAATGGCATTGTTTGCGCATACCAAATGGATATCGGATATTTTGCTGGGCGCGGATGCTTTTATTCCCCCAATACAAGTTTTCTAAATTCCCACATAAAGAAATGGCAAGAGCAGGGCATTCAATTTTGCGGTATATTTCACACGCATTTTTTCGGGGTGCAAACCCTATCGGATGGGGATGCCTGGTATATTCGCGCAATTATGCAAGCAATGCCACGCTGTATTCATCAATTATACTTTCCGATTGTTGTACTGCCGGAAAAGGAAATCGTGTCATATTTCGCAATACATAACGGAGAGATGGTTGAGATCAGAAACGATGTCTTGCGCATTGTATGAAAGGAGGAATATCTGTGGAATCTGAATTTGAAATCAAATTGCCAGAGGGGACTTTCTTTGGCAACTGCCGCAATTGCCGGTATGCCGACTGGAATGATACCGATTCGAGTGGAAGAGTTTACTGCGACGGCGGCTATGGTGGGTATAATCGTCCCAGTGACAGAAACGGTTGCAATTATTGGAGAGAGGGCTAACGGTACTTTTCCATTGTAATTGTTTGCGGAATCCCCCAATCAGGAGTTCAGCCCGGGTACGGAAGTACCCGGGCTGATGTTGTATTGCTCGTTGCTGTTATAATTGGAAGGAGCCGCGTAGGAATTCCTGGCCGTTGTCGCACAAGTACCAGGCGATTTCCCCGGGAACCGGCCGGAAGCGCATGGCACTGTCCCACTGCCCCAGACTCTCCGCCGGGATAGCAATGGTCAAGCGCTTACTTTCCCCTGCCTCCAGCCACACCTTGGTGAAGCCGCATAGCTGCCGTATCCGGGAGGTGGCGACCCCCTGGAGCCGATGGAGATAGAGCTGAGGCACCGCCCAGCCGCCCCGTGCACCGGTATTGGTCAGGGAGAAAGCTACCTGGCGGCTGTCTGCCGATAGCAGGGAATAGGCAAAGCAGGTATAGCTGAGACCGCAGCCAAAGGAGAACTGGGGCTGCAACGCATCGTAATAGGCCATGGGGCGGTAGGAATCCTTGGCGTTGTAGTAAACCGGCAGCTGCCCCGCCTGGTCGGGCAGGGAGACGCAGAGCCGTCCGGCCGGCTCCCGCAGGCCTAGGAGCAGGCGGGCAATGGCTTCGCCCCCGGTGGGGCCGGGATAGAAGCAGCAGAGGATGGCATCGGAGTACTGGGCAATTTCTGCCATTTCATAGGGGCGCCCGGCAATAAGGACGGTAATCACCGTTTTTCCCGCTGCTTTCAGCCGGCGCAGCAGCTCCAGCTGCTCGCCAGGGAGCCGCAGCGTCGCTGTATCCACATTTTCTCCGCAGTCCATGGTAATATCCTGCTGATACTTCATGGCGCCGTTGCTGTCAAATTCTCCTGCCAGGGCAAAACGGCTGGAGGTGCCTCCCACCGCCGCGATTACGGTATCGCACCCGCGCAGAGCTTCCAGAGCGGCGGGAATATCCGCTGCGCCGAACATCCCGCAGCCCGGGTGATAGCACAGGGAGGTTCCCTGCTCCGGGAGCAGCGCCTCCAGCCCCTGGCGCAGAGTGACGCCGCCCCGCACGGGCGGGGTATAATCTCCCAGCTGATTGTAAATGGCGTCCGCGTTGGGACCGGTGAGTCCTAGGACTTTCATGGGAGGCAAAGGCAGGCAATCGCTGTTTTTCAGCAGCACCGGGGTGTGTTCTGCCAGGGTTTTCACCTGGGGGTATTGTTCCGGGGTATATTGCTGCCAATGGTTGTTTTCCGGCACATAGGGATGCTCAAACAGTCCCCGACGGAACTTCAGGGTTAGGACGCGCAGGACGGCGTTGTCCACCGTGGCCTCGTCTGTGCGCTCCTGGGCGATGGCTTCCTCCAGGCGGGCAAAGCCGGTGTCCCAAAGCCCCATGTCCACACCGGCGTTCAGTGCCAGTGCTCCGGAGGCGGCGCGGTTGCCGGTGACGGCGTCCAGCTGATCGATGGCCACACCGTCGGACATTACAAAGCCCTGGAATCCATATTCTTCCCGCAGAAGTTCGGTGAGCAGCCAGCGGTTGGCATGGCAGTAAATACCGTCGATCTCGTTATAAGCGGCCATAAAACCGGAAACCCCGGCTTCCACGCAGGCTTTTACCGGGGGCAGGTGAATTTCCCGCAGTTCCCGGAGGCCAATCCGGGCAGCGCTGGCATTCACACCGCCGGTGGTCTCTCCTTGGGCGCAGAGATGCTTGGCCACCACATCTACCCCCTGGCTTTGGATAGCCTGCACCAGGGCTTGCGCCATCTGGGAGGCCAGATAGGGATCTTCTCCAAAGCACTCCTCGCTGCGCCCCCACCGGGGATCCCGGAGTATGTCCAGCATGGATACCAGCGCCAGATCCACGCCCATAGCGGCCAGCTGCTTTCCGCAGATCTGCGCCGCCTGTGCCAACAATTCCGGAGCAAAGGAGCAGCCGGAGGCCAGATTCACCGGCAGCAGATAACCGTCCAGCGCTTGGTGCCCGTGGGGGCACTCGGAACTGAACAGCACGGGGATGCCCAGACGAGAATGCTCCAGGACGTATTTCTGCACTTCATTGCGGACTTTGGGGGCAAGCACCCCGTCCAGCCCGGTGTCAAAATCCTTTCCAGACCAGGGATCTGCCCGATGGAGGCCATAGAGCGCCCCCAGGCCGCCGTAGCGCGCCACCTCCGCTGTAAATTCCTCTGTAAATGTTACCTCCTGCCCCTGGCGATGGTAAATGCCGAAGCCATAGAGCCGCTGGGTCAGCTGCCCGATCTTTTCCCGCAGAGTCATCCGGGAGAGAAGATCCGCCGCTCGGGCTTCCGGAGAAAGGTTTGGATTCTGATATGCTTCCATAAAACACCTCAAATTGCAAAATGGGGCGGCTGAGGCCGCCCCATAATTGGATTGTTTACCGCAGGAGGATGGTCTTGATCTCGTAGGGCTTGATGGTAAAGGTTACCTTACCGTCTACGATGGGCAGTTCCTCCTCTACTTCCTCCAGCAGATTGGTGCTGTAGGCATGGGCAGCGGCGGCGGGAACGTGCAGCGTGGTCTTGGTACGGGCATTTTCGCACTCATACAGACGCAGCACAGTACCCTCGCCGTCCTCGGCCTGCTTCACCGTCTCCAGCACCACGTTGCGGGGCTCCACGCTGGCATAGCTGAACTGCTTGCCGGGAACGCCGCCCTGCACCGCGTAGGCGGGCTGGTTCAGGTTGTAGGACTCCTGCACAGTGTTGGCGCTCTTCCAGGTACCGGCATGGGGATACAGGGAGTAGGTGAAATAGTGCATCTCCACATCGGCGTTGGGGTTTGGCTCCACGCCGCACTTGATCAGAGTCAGCGCCACAGTGCCGTCGTTGATGGAGTGGCCGTACTTGCAGTCGTTGAGCAGGCTCACGCCGTAGTTGCCTTCGGAGAAGTCCATCCACTTCTGGCCGCAGCTTTCGAAGCGCGCCTTGTCCCAGGAAGTGTTGGTGTGGGTCTTGCGGGTCACGTTGCCGAACTGCACGTCGAAGGTCGCCTCGTCGGAATGGACATCCACGGGGAACTCCACCTTCAGCAGATGCTGATGCTCTTTCCAGTCAACCACATTCTCAAAGTCAATGCGGCGGCTGTCCGCGTAGAAGTGGATCTTCTGACGGATGGTGCTCAGGCTGCAGCGATACTCCACTTCCAGCGTGGTGCGCACAGGGCCTTCCTCCGTCCAGCGCATAGCCACCAGGTCGTTCACCGGCCAGGACTTTTCGGTGTAGTACATATCCACGTCCCAGTTGTCAAAGTAGATGGGCTTGTCCTCGTAGAGACGGAACTGGTTGCCGGCTTTGCCGGACTTCAATACCTCGCGGTCGTTCTCCTTGTCGAAGATGGAGGTAAAGTTGCCGTTCTCATCCAGCACGATGGAATAGAAGGGCGTTTCCAAATGATAATCATCGGTGCGGGTGAAGGGGCTGGCCGCAATGGCCTCCGTCTTGGCCAGGGTCTTGTAACCCTTGGAAGGAAGATCCTTCAGATAGGCCACGGCGCCGTCCTGCGTCTGCTGCACAGGGAACACATTACCATTTTCATCCCGCAGGGCGGAGGCGTCCACGCTGCCCAGATTCACGATGTCGTCACGCTGGAAGCCCAGGGTATTGAACACGGTCACGCCGTCGCCCTCGCCGGTGAGCGCTGCCAGCCGCTGATGGATGAGGCCGGTGACTTCCTCCGCCAGCTGCGCATATTCCACCTTGGTCACGTCATAAACTTCCGCGATGGAGGAGCCGGGGAGGATGTCGTGGAACTGGTTCAGCAGAATAATATCCCGCCACAGCCGGGTATCCTCCTCGGCCGGGTAGTTGCCGGTCAGCACGCCCAGCAGCTCCAGATCCATCATCATGAACTCGCTCTTCCGGTTGCCCCGTTTGTTGCGCGCCATAGAGGTGTAGGTGCCGCGGTGGTACTCAAAGTAGAACTCGCCCTCCCAAGTATCCAGATGGGGGTTGTTCTTAACGCGTGCATTGAGTTCGTCGAAGTACACGCGGGCAGTCTCCTGCCGCACCATGGGAATCCCCTTTACGCCCTTTTCCATACGCTTGGAGGTTTCCAGCATCCAGCGGGTGGGGCCGCCGCCGCCGTCGCCATAGCCATAGGAGATCAGGATGTCATTGTTGATCTCCTTGTTCTGGTAACGGGTCCAGCCGCCCATGATGGAGCCGGGGTGGAGCTTGCCGTTGTAAGTAGTGAAGAAGTTCTGCTTGGGATCCTGCTCCTCATCCACGGTGGTGATCAGGTGGGTCAGCACTTCGCTGCCGTCGATGCCCCGCCAGATGAAAGTATCGTTGGGAATCTTGTTGATCTGGTTCCAAGCCAGTTTCGTGGTCATGAAGTAATCCACACCGGACTTCTTCATGATCTGAGGCAGGGCGCCGGAGTAGCCGAACACGTCGGGCAGCCAAAGGATCTTGTTGTCCCGGCCAAACTCCTCCCGGAAGAAACGCTTGCCGTACAGGAACTGCCGCACCAGGGACTCGCCGGAGGTCAGGTTGCAGTCGGCTTCCAGCCACATACCGCCTTCCACCTCCCAGCGACCCTCCGCCACGCGCTCCTTGATCTTGGCATACAGCTCGGGGTAGCGCTGCTTCAGGAAGTAGTACAGGACGGGCTGGCTGGACATGAACTTATAGTTGGGGTACTCCTCCATCAGCTTGAGCACAGTGGCAAAGGAGCGCACCACCTTTTCCCGGGTCTGGGCGACCGTCCACCACCATGCCACATCGATGTGGGTGTGGCCAATGCAGGTGGCGATCACGTCGGCGTGGCCGCCCATCTTCTCGTACAAATTCTCGGTAAGATAGGCCTGCGCCTGACGCAGGGTGGTGTAGAAAGCTTCGGAGTAGGGCTGGCGCATATCCAGCATATTGATGGCATTGTTCATCACGGTGCGGATATCCAGCCGGGTCTTGTCGTCATCCTCCATACGCTTGAAAGCCTGCAGGGGGATGAGCAGGTCGTAGTAGAAGTGATTGATTTCCTCATCCATGGTGAAGAGGGTGGCCAGGAAGTTGAACTCATGGTGCAGCGTGCCGGTATAGGCCTGGATGTCGATGTGCAGCACCTCTCCAGCCTTGCCCTTTTCCCGCAGCAGCACTTCCCGGTGGTGCATATCTGCACCCTGCACCACCTCGCCGTTCACAAATACCAGGAACTGGGGATTCTTGCCGTCGTCCCACTCCTCGATCTGGGTGTGGATCTTGAACCAGACGGACTCGCCCTCCATGTCCTCGGGGACGGTGATGGTGCTGCGGAACCAGTAATGCTCGCCGGGGATACCCTTGAAGTCCGTCTTCATGCCCACGAACTTGCCCTCGAACTGGTCGGAACCATTGAACTGGGCATACCAGTGCATATTCCGGCAATCAAACTTCTCCCAGGGTGTGGCGGAGGCTTCTGCCTCTTCCGGGCGGAAGAACTGACCGTGCTTGTACTCCCAGTCGGGAAGGTCATGGATGTTCCGCGTGCGGAACTGACCCATTTGGTTGCAGATGACCTGGATTCTTTGGTCGATAAAGTACATAAATTGTGCCCTCGCAGTCTGTCCTTTATAAAATGCGTTATTTCTATCAACGATCTGTTGATAGGCCAGAGCCTCCGCCGCACGCGGGGGTTTTGGCCTGTCAACAGCGCGAAAAGCACTTGGCGGATTACGCCACAAAGTGGGGCAGATACAATCAAAGCTGTATCTGCCCCACAGGGGGGGTTAGACTAAGTACTTAGCTTGCCGGATTAGCCCTGGGAAGCAATGTATTCGTCCAGCTGACGCTGAGCCTCGGCGATGACCTCATCCAGGCCGTCGGCGCGCATGGCTTCCAGCATCTGGGGAACGTAAACGTCGGGATCACCAGCGCCAGTCACCAGCATGGGCTTGTATTCCATCCAGGTGGCCACGCAGGCGGCCAGCTGGCTGGCAACAGGCGTGTTGTCGAAGTAGAAGCCCAGAGCCGGGGAACGGAGCGCAATCTCATTCTGATGCAGAATCTCAGAGACGGGATCGCCCACGTCGGCCTCGTTCCAGGTCATGTGCAGGGTGGAACCCTGGGTGTAAGCAGCGGCCTTCCAGTTGTCGTTCAGCTTGTGGATCTTCTGCATGCCGTCCACTTCCACATACTCGAAGTGCACGCCTTCGATGCCCCAGGCCAGCATATCGCGCAGCTTGGTGTCGGTGTTGACCAGCTCCAGGAACTTCAGCGCCATCTCCTTGTTCTGGGAGGAAGCGTTGATGCAGGTGATGGAGCCCTGCACGGTGTCGTTGGAGAGCACGGGGTCGCCAAACTGGGAGACAACGACCTCAGTGCCGCGGCCTTGACCCCAGCTGCCAGCGTTGGAGGGCCAGCCCTGGGCAACGCCCACACCGGTCATACCGCTGAACTCACCCAGGGTATTGGCGTCGGAGTTGATGATGCCGTCCTGGAACCAGACGTGCATCTGACGCAGCTGCTCCAGCACGTCTTCCTGCTCGAACACGGAGACAACCTTGGCCTCGCCGGTGTAGTAGCTGACGCCGATGGCGGGCAGGGTGGAAGCAAAGGCGTCGTAACGGTTGCCGATGATGCAGGAGATGCCGTCCTTATTCATGCCCATGGTGGGACCCAGGTCGGGATACTTCTCGTTGATGGCGCGAACACCGGGGTCGATTTCAGCCAGGGTGTGGGCGTCGGCATACTCGGGGAAGCACTCGTCAATGACGTTGACGATTTCGCCATTCGCATTCTCGTAGTTCTTGGTCCAGATGAAGAAGTTGGTCATGGCGGTGTCCTTGTAAGCGGGGATGCCGTAAATGTGGCCATCAGCCAGCTGCACGCCCTTCATGTAGTCCTCGGGGATGGTGTCGGTCAGGCCGGGATAGTCGGCCAGCAGATCGGTCAGATCGGCGAAAGCGCCCATCTTCACGTCGTTGGCGTAGGTGCTCATGTCGGTGAAAATCAGGTCATAGGGCTCGTTGGTCTGCACGATCATGGTGCGGCGGTCGCCCCAGGTGCCCCAGTCAACCACGTTCAGCTGCAGGTGGCAGCCGATCTTCTCTTCCAGGTAAGCGTTCACAACCTCATGCCACTGATCCAGGTCGGGAGACGTGCCGCCGCCAACCTGATACCAGACCAGAGTGGGGATGTCGCCATCGCTGCTGGGAGTAGAGGGGGTGGAATTGTCACCAGACGGGTTGGTGTTGTCAGAGCTTCCGGGAGTCTCAGTGGGGGCGCAGCCCGCAAACAGGGCGGCGACCATCAGGACAGCCAGAAGCAAAGCAATGATTCTCTTCACTTTTAGTTCCTCCTAAAGTTTTTTTATTACTGCGGCCGGCTGCCCGGCCGCAACAATACGGTAAGTAGTCCTTCCGGGAATTAACCCTTCACCGCGCCCACAGTCAGGCCGGAGATGAAGTATTTCTGGAAGAAGGGGTACACGCAGGCGATAGGCACCGCGACCACAAAAGCGATGGCCATACGCACGGACTCTGTGGGCATGGATCTCAGCAGCGCGGCGGCGTCGCTGTAGGCAGCGGTGGGGTTCTTGGTCAGGTACTCCATATCGCTCTGGATCTGGTTCAGCATAGACTGCAGGGAACGCAGGTTGTCGCTGGTGATGTACAGCTTAGCCTGGAACCAGTCGTTCCAGTAACCGAAGGCCAGGAACAGACCAATGGTGGCCAGCACGGGCTTGGAGATGGGCAGCACGATTCTGAAGAAGATGGTCCACTGGGAGGCGCCGTCGATCCGGGCGGACTCAATGATGGAATCCGGAATGGTGCTGCGGAAGAAGGTACGGGAGATCGTGATGTTAAAGCTGGACACAGCCAGAGGCAGGATCAGCACCCACATGGAGTCGTACAGCCCCAGCATCTGGGAGTTCACCACATAGGTGGCAGCCATGCCGCCGCCGAAAACCATGGGGATGAAGATCATAATGGTGAAGAAATTGTTCAGCTTATGCTCCCGGCGGGAGAGGACATAGCCCATGACGGTGGTCAGGGTCACGCCGATCACAGTACCCAGAACCGTGACATAGATGGATACCCACAGGGCGTTCAGAATGGTCATTCTCTGGGACCAGAGGTATTCATAGCCATTCAGGGAGATAGTCTCCGCAGTGACGAACCACTGGTAGCCCATGGTCTTGATCACTTCGTTATCCGTGAGGGAGATGATGGCGATAAACACGATGGGCAGGAAGCACACCAGCGCCAGGATCACGAACAATAGATTGAAGAGGACATTGGTGGCCGGATGGATCCGGTTCAGCTTGCTCATTACGTCATCGCTGACGGGTTTTACTTTTTTACTCATAACCGTTTCCTCCTTCCAATCAGATCAGCGCGCTGGACTTGTCGAACTTACGCACGACAGCATTGGCGGCCAGGATGGTGATACAGCCCACAACCGCCTGGAACATGGAAGCGGCGGAGGTCTGACCCAGAGAAACGGCGCTGGAGTTCAGCATCTGGAATACCTTCACGTCCAACGTAGCGACCACAGGCGTCAGCGGCTGGTTGGCGCCCTGGGTGACCTGGTAGAACAGGCCGAAGTCGGAGGAGAAGATGTGACCCACGGCCAGGATGAACATCATAATGATGATGGGCTTCAAAGAGGGCAGGGTGACGTATACAGCCTGCTGGGTTTTGCTGGCGCCGTCCAGCACGGCGGCTTCATACAGGCTGGAATCGATACCCGTAATGCTGGCCAGGTAAACCACCATGTTGTAGCCCAGGGTCTTCCAGACGTGCATAAACACCAGGACGTACGGCCAAACCTTCGGCTCCATGTACCAGTTGATGTTCTGGCCGCCCAGCGCCCGGATGACGGAGTTCAGCAGACCCTTATCCGCGACCAGGAACGCGTACACGAAGTAGCTGACCACGACCCAGCTCATGAAGTGCGGCATGAACATCAGGGTCTGGAACAGCTTGGACAGCTTCTTGCTGTACAAGTTGCTGATCACCATTGCCAGGGCTACCGGCAGGACGATGTCCAGTACAATAAACACCAGATTGTACAGGATGGTATTTCTCAGGATCATGGGGAAGTCGCGCAATCCAAAGAAATATTCGAAATTTGCGAATCCGACCCAGTCGCTCTTGAACAGGCTGCCCATGAATCCCATCCCCTCAAAGAGGTGATAATCTTTGAATGAGATGATGATACCGAACATAGGCAGGTAGACAAAGAGTGCGAACCAAATCGTAGTGGGAATCGCGAGGATCGTCAATTCGGTATCGTCGCGAGTCCATTTCTTTTTCCCAATCTTGTTCAGCTTGGGGGCCTTTTTTGCGAGTTTCGTTTCGGCCATGGTCAACAATCATTCCCTTCCTTTTTTATTTGTTGATTTACACAAAATCAACAAACTTTTCAGCACCCTTATTATAAAACTTTGTCAACGCTTGGGAAAGTACATAAAAGCTAGATTGCAGTATAAAAAAGCTACTTCAATTTTCACTAATTCCCAGTTCTGGAGAGAGGCTGGATAAAATTTCGGTAGAAATACACAAATATTGCGGTGGTTGTCAGAACGGGTCAAAAGAAAAAATAGGCAATATATCCTTTTGGTACTATCTTATCTTTGGCACATTTGCGATAATGGCTTTGTCCAAATCATACCACATATATAAAGGAGTAAAATACTATGTATACTGCTGTCCATCTTACCGGCCAGCTGCCCGGGCAGTACGCCCAGGCCGTTGCCGCGCTGAAGGAAGATCTGGGCATGATCCCGGCGGATACCGGCATAGAGATTTGCTGCCGCCAGGGGGACGAGCTGGCTGTGGTCAGCGACGGCGTTTCCGTTCAGCTGACCTGGGCGAAGCCCGTCCAGTTCTACCGGGCGCTGAGCCTGATCCCTCTGCCGCTGACCCCCTGCGACATCCACGAGCAAGCCCGGTTCGAGACTTCCGGCGTGATGTTCGACTGCTCCCGCAACGCGGTGCTGAAGCCGGAGGCGCTGCGGATGTTCCTGCGGAAAATGGCGCTTATGGGTCTGAACCTGGGCATGATGTACACCGAGGACACCTACGAGGTGCCGGAGCAGCCCTTCTTTGGCTACAAGCGGGGACGCTACACCTATGCGGAATTAAAAGAACTGGATGATTACGCAGATATGCTGGGCATCGAGCTGTGCCCCTGCATCCAGGCGCTGGGACACCTGAAGCGTATCCTCCACTGGCCCGCATTCCGCCATCTGCGGGATAACGACGAGGTGCTGCTGGCGGATTATGAGGAGACCTATGTGCTGCTGGAGCAGATGATCCGGGCGGCTTCCGCGCCCTACCGCTCCAAGCGCATCCACCTGGGCATGGACGAGGCTTTCGGCGTAGGCATGGGCGCGCATTTCCAGCGCTTCGGCTATGAGCATCCCCACAGCGTCATTGGCCGGCATCTGAGCCGTGTGCTGGAGATCTGCGACAAGTACGGCCTGAAAGCCATGATGTGGAGCGATATGTACTTCCATCTGGACGGCCGCGATTATCACAGCGAGGGAATGCCCTCCCAGCGAGCCAAGGATGCGGTGGATCCCCGCGTTACCCTGATGTATTGGGACTATTACCAGGCGGACGAGGCCAAGTATGCCGATGCGCTCTATAAGCACGCCCAGTTCCCGGCGCCCACGGTGTTCGCCGGCGGCCTTTGGGTGTGGATTGGCCCGGCGCCTTCTTACACCACTGCCATTCAGAACAGCGTTCCCGGTCTGACTGCCGCCATGAAAGCGCATATCCCCCTGGTGGTGGCGACTGCCTGGGGCGACAACGGCGCGGAGACCAACATGACCGCCGCCTTGCTGGGCATGCAGCTCTACGGAGAAATGACCTATACCGGCGTGTATGACCCGGAGGCGCTGGCCGCGCGTTTCCGCCGCTGCTGCGATGCCGATGCCCAGGCGTTCCTGGATCTGAGCCTGTTCAACGAAGTTCCGGGGATGCATTCCAAGCCCGGAGACCCGGTGAACGCCTGCAAATTCATGCTTTATCAGGATCCCCTGATCCAGCTTTTTGAGGCGGACACCGCCGGATTCCAGATGGCGAAGCACTATGAGATGCTGGTGCAGCGCTACGCCCGCTATACGCAGGAAAATCCCGCATACGCCACCCTTTTCGAGTTCTATACCGCCTTGGCGCACGCTCTGGCGCTGAAGTGCGCCTGGCACGAGCAGGCGGCGGACGCAGTACGCGGCGGCGACCGGGAGCGCGCTGCCGTGCTGGCGGAGGATCTGACGGCGACTGTGGAGGCGGTGGACACCCTGCGGGTGCTGTGGCGGAAGCTGTGGGAATCCACCAACAAGCCCAACGGCTTTGAGATTATCGAGGTTCGGCTGGGCGGTGTTTGCGCCCGGCTGCAAACGGCGCAGGAAAAGATGCGCGCCTTTGCCGGCGGTCAGGTGGACGATATTCCTGAGCTGACGGAGAAGACCCTGATCTGCAAGCGCCGGGAGGATGACTCCATCAACTGCACCAACACCATGGATGAGATCGCTACCCCTGGCAGAATCGACTACTAAGAAACAAACTCCCTCCGGCGACGCCGGAGGGAGTGATTTTTATACCGTTTCTTTGGCGAAGTTATCGAAGTAGCCCTGAATGAGAATGATGGGCGTACCCTTGTCGCCGGAACCGGAGGTTAGGTCGCACAGGCTGCCGATCAGATCGGTGAGGCGGCGGGGCGTAGTGCCCTGGCTGGACATCTGACCGGTGAGGTCGCTCTCCTTGTGGGAAATGCTGTCCTTAATGGCGGCGGTGAGGGCATCGCCGGAGAGACCTGCGAAATCGTTGTCCGCCAGGTACTTCAGCTTCAGTTCGTTGGGCTGGCCTACCAGACCGGATGTATAGGCCGGACTGACTACAGGATCGGCTAGCTCCCAGATTTTGCCCACGGGATCCTTGAAAGCGCCATCGCCATAAATCATGGCCTCGATCTGCTTGCCGGTGACCTTGCGCAGGCTGTCCGCCAGACGATCCACGAAGTCCTGACAGTTCCGGGGGAACAGCTTCACAGAATTTTCAGTGGCCTTGTTGGAACCCAGCAGGCCATACTGCTCGTTGTAGCCGCTGCCGTCCACGCTGGCGGTCATCAGGTCGCTGAGCAGCAGCACCTTCTCCGCCCCGGCGGCCAGCAGACGGCGCTTGGAGCGGTGGCGGCTGTGAATGTCGCAGCAGAGCACGTTTTTGGTGTAGGGGAGAATGGCGCGAACGTCATTGCCAAACACGAACTCCACTTCGCAGCCCTCGGAGCGGAACAGGTCGCCGTAGTATTCCACATAGTCCACGCCGGTGAAGGGGTGCTTCACGTAGCCGAACAGATCCCGGTACTGCTGCTCGGTGAGCACATCGCTCCAGGGGTTTACGCCCTTCTCGTCCAGCAGATCCTCATCAAAGAGGTGGTTGCCCACTTCATCGGAGGGATAGCTCATGAGGATATATACCTTCTGGAAAGCCTTGGCGATACCCCGCAGGCAGATGGCGATGCGGTTGCGGCTGAGGATGGGGAAAGTAAGTCCCACAGTGTCCACGCCGAACTTAGCGGCGCAGTCCTTGGCGATGGCGTCGGTGGTGGCGTAATTGCCCTGGCTCCGCGCCACTACGGCCTCTGTGACGGCTACGATGTCCTTGTCCTGGAATTGGATGTTCTGCTCCTGGGCGCAGGCCAGGATGGAGTCCGTGACGATCTGTACCAGGTCGTCGCCCTCTCGGATGACAGGGCAGCGAACGCCCCGGGATGTGGTTCCTACGGTTCTCATATGCTGGAAACTCCTTTATAAATATATAATGAATGATACGCACAAATTTAGCCCTTGCAGATTGCGCCGCAGTCTATTATAATCCAAGGAGAGGTATAAGTAAAGTACCGATATATTATACTTTGTATAAATGAAATTGATAGGAGGAGATCCCATGAGCATGGATCTGTCCTTATACCGTATTTTTTTGGCGGTGGCAGAGGAGGAGAGTTTTGTCCGGGCGGCGGCCAGGCTGTACCTGACCCAGCCGGCGGTATCCCAGGCGGTGCAGCGGATGGAGAAGCAGGCGGATACCAAGCTGTTCGTCCGCTCCCGGCGGGGCGTGCAGCTGACCAGCGAGGGAAAAATTCTTTACGAGCACGCCTCCGCAGCTATGGCCATGCTGGAGGCAGGAGAGCGGCAGCTGGGCAGAGTCCAGAGCCTGGAGGCAGGGATGCTGCACCTGGGGGCGGCGGATACCATCACAAAGGAATTTTTGCTGCCGTATCTGCGTGCTTTCCGGGAGCTGCATCCTGGTATACAACTCCAGGTGACCAACCGCACTTCTGTGGAACTGGTGCAGAAGGTGCTTACCGGAAAGGTGGATATGGCGATTGTGAATCTGCCGGTGCAAAATAGCCGCCTGCGGGTACAGCCTATTCTGGAGGTGCACGATATTTTTGTGGCGGGTCCGGCCTTTGCCCATCTGCGGGGAAAAACCCTGACGCCGGCAGAATTGGCGGCGCTGCCCTTGGCGATGCTGGAGCGAGCCTCCAACTCCCGCCGGTATGTGGAGGACTATTTTTCCCGCCAAGGGGTGAAGCTGGCGCCCCAGATCGAGTTGGGCGCCCACGGCCTGCTGCCGGATTTTGCCGCCATTGGTTTCGGGCTTTCCTGCGTGGTGCAGGAGCTGTGTCCCCGGGAGCTGGAGGAGGGGACGGTATTTCCCGTCGCACTCCAGCCGCCCATCCCGCCCCGGTCTGTGGGAGCGTGCTGGCTGGCGGCGATGGAGCTGCCCCCGGCGGCGCGGGAGTTCCTGCGGCTATTGGAGGGGGCGCGTCCTCCAGCGCTCCAGGAGAAGTAGAAACAAAGGGGTCAGGTATTTACCTGACCCCTTTGGCGTGCTTGTATCAATATATACAAGGCGCTGCTTCTTGATAAGGGATCTTGCGACACAGAACGCCATAGCGCAATGCAAAAGAATATTCAGCTGGACATATATGCGGCTGTAATAATGTTTCTTCCCGGAGATTTTGCTATTGTTGACAACCGGCAATCACCATGATATTATCAAAATAAGAAAATTCAAATTTTTTAGAAAGGGATGAGCTGCATGGATCAAAAAACTGCCGCGAAAAAGCACGTTTCCGCATTCCTGCGTTCGGCGAAACTGATTTATCAGGCAGACCGGAAAAACGCATTTTTTCTGTTGCTGCTGGCTCCCTTGCAGGGCTTGGCGCCCATATTTTGCGCATTCTTTGTCTCCAGGATCCTGGAAGCGCTTACCCAGCCCGGCAGTACGGTGGGGCGCATGGCGCCGCTGCTGGTTGGCTGGGGGCTGTGTACATTGCTGAACTATATTCTTTCTCCGCTGTCGCTGTTCCTGCAGGGAGAGCTGACGGATAAGCTGAGCAACTGCATCCACTGCAGCGTGTTTGATAAGACTGCGCAAATTGAGGACATGAAGACCGCCGAAAGCGCCGCATTTCAGGATGAAATGCAGGTGCTGCAAAACGAGGTCTCCTTCCGCCCGGTGAATCTGATTTTTTTCCGTGCGTACTGTGAGCGCGTGTATCACAGTGCTGGGCATTCTTGGCAGCTTGGCGCGCTACAATCTGGTCATCGCCCTTCTGCTGATTCTCGCCCTCATTCCCCAGTCCATCGTTCTTTACAGGCTGCAAGGGGAGGCGTTTGATAATCTGGTGCAGCGAAGCCCCTTGTCCCGCCAGCTCAATAACTATTCGGATATCCTGCTGGAACGGGATTACGCAAAGGAGCTGCGGCTTTTCCATTATGGCAATTATATTCGGAAGCTGTATGCGAAGATCTTTGGCGAGATCTACGCCGCCAACTGCCGTATGCGCCGCCGGAAGCTGGCCACATCCATTGTGTTTTTCGTGCTTGGCGCGGCTTTTTGTACCTGTGCATTTGGATATGCCGTGTATTGGGCGTCCACAGGGAGCCTGAATATTGGCGATGTATCGCTGTTTGCGTCCTACATTGTATTGGCGAACGCGACGTTGATCGGCATGGCGGATGATTGTGCGATGCTGTACGACACGATCCTGTTCATGGAAAAATACTTTTCCTTCATGGACAGGACGCCGGAGATGCTTTGCGGCGAACGAAAAATCGGCGCCGATGGGATTGCTTCCATCGAATTCAAGGATGTTTCCTTTACATACCCCGGAAGCGCGGGCAAGGCGTTGGAGCACCTCTCATTCACGGTGGGCAAAGGCGAGAGAATTGGGCTGGTGGGCTTGAACGGCAGTGGAAAAAGCACAGTTATCAAGCTGCTATGCCGCTTGTACGATGTGGACGAAGGCGGAATTTGTATTAACGGCCATCCCATCGCGGAATATGACGTCCATTCCCTCCGCAGCCAATTCCGAATCGCCTTCCAGGATTTTTCAAAATACCAGCTGTCGGTGGAGGAAAATGTCTTTCTGTCCGACGTGGATCGCCCGCAATGCGATGCGCAGGTAGACGAGGCGCTGCAGCGGGTACAGGCGGATGGATTTGTTGACCGTTTGCCCAACGGCAAAAAACAGTATGTGGGCAAGCGAATGAAGGGGAGCGTGGATTTATCGGGGGGCGAATGGCAAAAGCTGGCGCTGGCTCGAGCGCTGTACAAGCGCGGGTCGGTGCTGCTTTTCGATGAACCCTCCGCCGCGTTGGATGCCCAAAGCGCGGATGCTTACTGGAAAGCTATGCAGAAAGAATCCTGCGGAAACATCTCGTTTTTTATTACCCATTACCTATCCGGCATCGCTTTCGTAGACCGCATTTTGGTGCTGGATCATGGACAGCTGGTGGAATCCGGCGCCCATGCGGAACTTCTTGCAAAAAATGGCCTGTATGCGCAGCTTTTTCGCACGCAGTCAGAGAGATTGCTGGGAACAGAACAAGCTTGAAATACAATGATCTGTCATGAATATGATTTCTGCATACCCAGTATATATAGTCCTCTGAAAAGGTAAAACGAATATCCTGGATAAAGTCAGGGCTTCTCTTTCGATCTTTCCCGCTGCAATAATGCTTAAGCAGGTGCTTCATATACAGAAATATCCAGCGCTGATTTTGGGTATAAAAACACGAAAACCGCTAGTGAGCACTAGCGGTTTTCGCCGTGCAGTCATTAAGACCACACGTGTTGGCAGTATCGAACTTAATCTATATTTTTGATCAAGATTGGAGACGGTAAAACGAGGAATCCCTGGAGCTGCAATGTTTTTCGAATATTTAACTGTAATCAAATTTACCTTTTTTGCAACTCGAAAAATTTTGTCTTAGATACTTACGTGATTCAGCAGGAAGGTCTGCATAAGAAATATAAGGCGGATTGCCAAATATGTAGTCGTACTTTTTTTGACTATCATCGGAAAGAAAATCGGCATTGCGAATATCCCATTTTACTGAAGTGAATCCGTTTTGTAAGGCGAGCGCATCAAGTTTTTGCTGAGTACATGCTACCATTTGGGGATCAATGTCGTAAGCAACAATATCATTTTCAAGGCCCGACTTAATTAAATCTGTATGAAGTCCATGCAACTTACAATCAGATATGTAGCGATCTACAATACGAACTAGTATTTGACCATCTCCACAGGAGTTTTCTAAAAAAGATTTTCCATACAGACCATCATTGTAGATGGCCATATCGAGCATGTAATCTACAATGTCGGTAGGCGTAAATACCTGGCACTTTTTCTTGAGCTGATCATCATCTATAATGGACGGCATAGAACACCTCAGAGTAAGAATTCACACAACAAAGGACTTTACTTGCTTGTAGTGGGGCATTGTTATGTGACCAATTGCAAGCACGTAATTCTTGTACAAATTGGCAATCAGGATGTGCTCAATGCTGCAAGAGCGTACTATAGCGCTTTTTCAGAGCAAACCGAAAGCACAGGGTGTTTTTTTATAAACAGATTGGGCAATCGGTTATCAGATCAGTCAGTTCGAAATATGATATTAAAGTACTGTGAGATTGCGGGAATACAGATGCATATTACACCACATATGTTTCGGCATTCGTTTGCTACATTACTGCTGGAAGAAGATGTCGATATACGCTATATACAGCAACTATTAGGACACAGTTCCATTGTCACTACACAGATATATACCCATGTAACTTCAAAAAAGCAACGAGATATCCTAACAACAAAGCATCCCAGAAACAAGATTCACACACCGTAGACGGAGGGTTTTGCCCTTTCGATTGCTGCTGTTAGCAACCGCAGGAGTATGGTTACTTGAGACTGATATATTCAACAATGGTGTATCCGCCGTTGAAGATGATGTCGAGCTTACCATCGGGATAGACCTTTATGCATTCGACCATCTGGCGGACGGCATTGTCGTTGTATTCACAACGACAGTTTTTAAGGCTGTCCATGGCTCGTTCCAATTCGGCCACCTGCGCTTGCCGTTGTTCATCTGTCTTTCCAGCCTGCCGTACCGCTTCCAGCCGCTGCGTAAGCAGGGCGATCTCGTCGGAGATATCCTTAAATTTTTGCTCATTTTCCTCAACGGAAAGATCGGCTTTTAGAGTCGCGTCCACCAGCGCCATCATCTCCTGATTGAGCATATTCAGCCGGCGTACCAGCAGGTCGGCTTCTTCGCTGTCCTCATTCATGCCGATGGCATCTGCAATGGAATCCATCATGATGGCGTGGAAATGGTCGTAGTCATCATCTGTGAATTTGCTCATAGCTCTGACGATAGCCGCATGAAGATCACTTTCCCGAATGGTCGGCGAATGTTTGCAGAACTGTTTTCCATGATCCAGCCGGTTGCAGCACCGCCAGACGGGGACTTTCTCTCCCTTTATACACCAGATGGTTCTGCGGTATTTGGTACCGCATTCTCCGCAGTGTATGATATCCGAGAGGGCGTAACGGGAGTGACGGCCTTGTCCAGTGACGGAAGATTTATCGGAGGGGCTTCGTTTGCTGTTGCGCCGCGCCATCTCAGATTGTGCCCTGTGGAATGTTTTTCGGTCAATGATGGCAGGGTGGTTGTCCCGGATATAGTACATGGGCGCTTCGCCGGTATTCTTCCTCCGGGTCTTGGAGATGCAGTCGATGGTGACGGTTTTCTGAGTGATGGCGTCACCACAGTATTTCTCATTTTTAAGGATATTCTGGATGGTGGCGATAGACCAGGTATCGCCGCCAGCCTTGGTCTTGACACCCTCAGCTTTCAGATAGTCAGCAATCTCTCTGAGGGTCATGCCGGACAGGAACATATCGAAGATGCTTCGCACGATTTCCGCTTCTTCGGGAATGATTTCCGGCTGCCCATTCTCTCCTTTTCGGTAGCCCAGTATCTTTTTGTAGTTGAATACGACTTCACCGTTTTCGAACCGCTTGCGGTAGCTCCATGTGATATTCCGGCTCATGCTTTCGCTTTCTGCCTGGGCAAAGCCCGCGTGGATGGTTATCAGAAGTTCGCTGTCACACTTGAGAGTGTCGATGTTCTGTTCTTCGAAGATGACCCCGATGCCCATCAGCTTTAGCTGGTGGACAAATTCAATGCACTCGGCGGTGTTTCGGGCAAACCGGGACACGGACTTGGTGATGATGTAGTCGATCTTGCCCCGCCTGCAATCCCGGATCATTCGCTGGAACTCGTCGCGCTTGTCTGCACGGGTGCCGGAGATGCCCTCGTCGGCATAGATGTCCACGAGCCACCATTCGGGTTTGCTCATAATCATCTCCGTGTATACCCGTTTCTGCATGGTGTAGCTGGTGAGCTGTTCTTCGGAGTCGGTAGACACGCGGCAGTAGGGCGCTACCCGAAGCTGGTCATATTTGGCGCGGTCGGAGCCCTTCCTGGCGGGAGGCGGTATCACTGATACCGTTTTCTTTGGAATGGTGGTCACTTGCATTTTTTCACTCACCTCTTTAGATGATCTTGCCGCTGATCAGCCGGAGCTGGATACTTCCGTCGGGACTCATCAGGACGCTGCTCACGGTTTTGAGGAACAGCTCCGTGTTCAGTTTTTCGGATGGCGCTGTATTGCTATAGGCAAGGCATACTGCTGTTGCTGTGCGCCCCTGATCCTTGAAGAGGCGATCGTACCGCTTTTGGGTATCTTCCAGGATCATAGTTAGAAGCTGCTCGTCGGTATAGTGGCCGGTATCGCACATGCGGCTTAGTTCGGCAGTTATTTTTGACCGCTGTTGGACTTCAAGGTCGCCCATGATATAGCTTTCCGCATCTTCCAGCAGATGCGGATTTTCAATTATGAGGTTCATGCGGTCGATGATCTTTCTTTCGAGAGTTTCATCGGCCAAGGCAATGCGGGAACGGCAGTCCGGGCAATCGCACCGCCAGTAGACTGGAATCCGATTCCGCTTTTCGTAGAAACGAACCATTCTTGATTCGCACTCGCCACAGAGGATTCTGGCGCGAATTATGCCGATTGTGCTGTTATCCTTGACAATGGCTCGTTTGGTGCGGCCAGATTTGGAAATATTGACCTCTTTGAATACGTCTATGTCAATAATAGGGGCGAATCCATCGGCGCCCGCATATCGTGGATTTGAGAGTATTCTGGCGATAATGCTCTTGTTCCAGTCCACTCGCTTTTCGCAGTATGGAATTTGGAGAGCAGTCATTGTTGCCGCTAGTTCTGCCATGGATGCGCCGCTTTGGTATTCCGCAAAAATCCTGCGGATTATATCCGCTTCCGTTTTCTCGATGGTTCGGCGGCCATTTTGTATGGTGTAGCCATATGGAAGTGCCCGTTTCTTTTTCATGGTGTTCACAGCCTTTCTGAGAAGTGAAGATCACCCATCAGCGTGAACTCTATGATCCCGTCCGTGGTGATGGTAATGCTTTTGACGATGGCATCGAAGATGTCCTCATCGAAAGAGGTCATCTCCTGACCGTAGTCCTCTACGATGGCAGTCAGCCGCTTGATCTCCCCATAGGTGGCTTCAAGCCGGGTATCAAATAGGATTTCTTTCTCTGTTCGCAGAGCTTGGAGCTGCTTATCAATATCACGGCACTGACTGAGGAACAGACTGTCCGGCAGATAGTCTTTGCTCCGAAGTTGTTCGATCATGTGCTTCTTTTCCAGCAGTTGAACGATGCTTTGATTTAGCTCAACAGCCTGCTGGTTGTTTTTCTTTTTATAGGTCATGACGAAATCAAGCTGATACAGGGTGTTTCGGAGGATGCACCTGCTGTTGTAGTAGAGCTTGTTAAACATTATCATGAACGCGCCGTAGATTTGAGCCTCACGGTATCGCCTGGAATCGCACAGGTCTTTGCCTCGGATGTGATTGTGACAAGACCATACGGTATGGTCCTTGCCAGTCCTGCGGATATAGAAAGCCCCACACCTACTGCAGCGAATCTTCTTTGTCAGCGGGTATGGGGTGTTGGGGCGCTGTCTGCCGTAGTATTCAGATTTTTCTGCCATGAGCGATGCCACAGCCAGAAAATCTTCTCGGCTGATGATTGCTTCATGACTTTCGGATGCATAGTATTGGTCAAGTTCACCGTTGTTTTTATGCTTGGTAAACGGGAGAGTGTCTGACTTGAATGTTTTCTGGAAGAGGGTGTCGCCTATGTACTTCTCATTAGTGAGAATGTACTGAACGGTCAGAGTATGCCATTTGTCATCGCTGTTTCGTTTGGGAATATGTCGTTGCCTGAGATCACGGACAATTTCAGCAAGAGACCAACCTGAGAGATAAGCAGCAAAAATCCAGCGGACGGTTTCGGCTTCCGGCTCGAAAACAGCAAGCCGCTTGTCCTGGTAGCGGTAGCCATAAGGAGCGGTACCTGCTACATACTCGCCACGCTTCATCCGTTCACGGTTCAGGTGCTTCAAGCGTTGGGATATCGCTATGGATTCTTCCTGCGCGATGGCGCTGAAAGTGGATAGCATCAGCTCATCGCTCATGCGTAGGGTGTTGATGCCGTTTTCCTCGAAGATGATGCCGATTCCCTGCCTGCGGAGGGAACGGGCATATTCCAGACATTCCGGGACATTTCTGGCGAATCGGGACACGGACTTGGTGATAATCAGGTCGATCTGCTTGTGATTGCAAAGCTGAATCATTCGCTGAAATTCGGTTCGCTTGTCAGTCCTGGTGCCTGTGATGCCCTCATCGGCAAAGATATCCACAAGCTCCCAGTCCGCGCGGGACTGAATGGCTTTTGTGTAGTACCGTACCTGAACGGCATAGGAGTTAAGCTGATCGGCGGAATTGGAAGAAACACGGCAGTAAGCACAGGCCTTTAACTTTTTGCCCATGTGGGGATTGCTCATTGCTTCAATTCGCTGCGCAACAGCCATTTTTCCGGTCTCCTTCCTATTAAGCCAATGCTATTATCCCACATTTTGGGAGAATTGCTATCCCGGAATAACCAACGAGAAAGCATCGTCCGATCTGTGGATATAAGCCATATTACATAATTGCGGTTTTGTTTATTTTTAGAGAAAGAAAAAGCCACAAGTGATGGGAGAATCACTTGTGGCCACGCAAATATATTCAGTATTAATTGCCCGCAGTTATACTTGGGCAGGTTCCGGTTTCAGCAGATAACTGTACTTCTCCGGGTACTCTACAGTTTCCCAGTCGATCTTCTTTGCAAAGTATGTAGCTTCGTCATATTGCTCGGCATCCATGGGCTTGCGGTAAACTGCGATCACACGAACCTGATTGCTGATATAGTCCCGGATGTCGACTTTCAGGACGGTATTGGGAACATACCGTTTCGAAGGGCCGGTAGGAACAAATCCCATACAGGCAGCGGTGCTGCCTGCCAGCTTGTCCGTGACCAGCTTCGGATTACGGGAATTGTAGTCACCGATCATGGTTGCGGAGAGATTTCTGGAGATCAGCCGGGGCAGAACTTCCAGCTTGAGCTGGGTCGTGCCGTCCCTGGCAAACTCGAAGTCATTCACACTGAGCCGGTGAGCCAGGCATTTTTCGTAGAAGTCCTTTGCGCTGATGGCATCATCTGTGTCATTTTCGTTATACTTATGCTTCTTGACTTTAAGTCCGGTCAGATGCAGGAAGTTGCTGGCATCAAAGGAAAATTCAATAGCAGATATTCTCTTGTGCTTATCCTGACAAATGAAGAGGAAATTCTTATTCGCAAGGTTCTCGCGATATTGCTCGGCACAAGCTACCACGATGGAGACGGCCTGTGCTTTGGTGTACTGTCCCATGTGCTTTCTCAACTCTCTGTCTGTAATAAAGGCAAAGGGAGACTGTAATACCGCGGCATTACTAGTCTCCCTTTAAGTGACTGGTTTTTCCGTTGTCCGCCAACAGCCAGGTCTTTACAATCTGGATCGCTATCGGGTTTTTCCGTTGCCCGCCAACTCTCAGGCCCACAGGTCCTGCTTCTATTTCGGATTTTAAGTGCCAGTCACACTGATGAGATGTCGCTCATCTTCCATCTATATTATATGCTGTGAGAGGTGCATTGTCAATATGAAACTTGTAAAAAACAATTTGTTTCTCTGCAAACATGGAACTTTAAGCTAAGATAATCTCTTACTATGGCGAACATGGTATCTCCCTTCCCTGTTGCGGATTCTACGGCATCGCTCTGAGGACAGCCGCCATCCCATTGATGACAAAATCCACACAGGGGATGGCAACGCTGTTGCCCAATGCTTTATATCGGGCGGAGTCGGAAGCGTCCGGGATGTCCGTCCAGTAGTCCGGGAAGCCCTGGAGCCGCTCGCACTCCAGCGGGGTCAGGCGGCGGATCAGGTTGGCGCCCTCGATGACGCATTGGAAGCCCATCTGCTGGCGGAATTCATAGGGAATGGTGATCCTGCCCCGCTTTTCCATCACGCGGTAGATGGTACGGCTCATTCCAATTCCTCCCCGATGTAGTCCCGCAAGCAGGCGCCGCACTGGGGGCAGGTGTAGACGCAGCGGCCGGTACCGTCACTGGCGGGCTCGTACTCCGGGCAGCAACCCTCGCCATCCTCCAGTTCCTCATCTTCATCCTCATCGCAGCCGTCCCCGTCATCCCGGATGGCGGAAGCGGGAATCGCAGTGACAACGAGGATGGGAGAGCCCTTTGCCTGAAGCGCGTCCAGAAGACCGCCGTCCAGGGCTGTGAGCAGGTTCAGAAGCGCGTCCAGCATGGGTTCGTTGGGATTGTGTTTTTTCATATGCGGATAATCCTTTCATTTAATATAGTATGGCTGCGGAATCCGTGGCCGGGTCGCCCCACAATGTGAGCTGGGCGGGCGGACCGGGCCCGCTCGGTGGTGTCGTAGTTGGAAATCAGCAGCTCCGGGTACTGGCATCCCGCGTCATAACGCTGGGCGATGTTGGAAAGCCGGGTGATTCCCTCAATATAGATGCCGGGACGGTCATAGAGCTGCCGGATTTCCGGGCAGTCATTGTAGGACAGCAGAAATTTCCCCTCCATGGAAAGGAGGGCTTCTGCCAGACGGGCGTGGTCGCCCCGGCCAAAGCCGCCGCCCTCGTAATACCCTTCCGTTTCATAGTAGGGAGGATCGCAGTAGAAGAAGCTCTCCGGCCGGTCGTACTGCTCGATCACCTTCACGCAGTCCTTGTTCTCAATGACCACGCTTTGCAGCCGCCTGGCTGCCCTGTCAATCAGGGGGAAGTTGCGCCACATGGCGTGGGGCTGGCTTCCGAAGCTGTCAACGCCGGAGGCGTAGCTGTAGCGGATGAGGGCATAATAATAGGCCGCCCTGCGGATATCCGGGAGGCCGGCCTTGCTGTGGAGCATATATTTCATGTACTCGAAATCCAGACGGGAGTTGAGCATGAACCGGAGCTCCTGCCGCAGCTCGTCCGGGTGTTCCCGCACACAGCGGTACAGGTTCACCAGGTTGCCATTGAAGTCGTTGAACACCTCAAAATCCCTGCCGGGCGGCTTATGGAAGAGCACCCAGCCACCGCCGCCAAAGACCTCAATGTAGCGCCTGTATTCCAGGGGAAACCGGGCGAGGATTTGGTCCCGGAGGGCTTTCTTGCCGCCGACCCAGGACATGAAGCTGTTGATCTTATCACCCCTTTCTGTTCTTGTAAGTTCCTGTGCAGGAGCTTGGCGTTTACCTTTATATTCCATCTATATTTCAAAAAGTCAGCAGAATTTGAAATAAGGGTATTGGATATTTGTGCTTATTTCAAAATCATGGATTCTGTTCAGCCCATTACCGCATCACCATCCCTTCATCCAAATCCTCGTCCTGGCCGTCCGCAGCGGTGATATTCACATAGTCCCCGATGATCGCCAGGGCAGAGTCGTAGCTTTGGCACTGGGTAATGCGGCTTTGCATCTCCTGTGCCTGGTCAGACAGGCCATGCTCCTTGAGGGTACGGGAGGCAATACCCATCAGGTTAAAGATGTTGCCATCCTGGCCGATAAGGGGACAGTCGGGCTTGCCGGTATCCTGCCGTGCGGGCTGATCTCTGGCAAACCCGCCCAGGCGGTTTTCCACATAGTCACTGAGCCAAGTCCCGGCAAAGTTATGGTGGGTAGCCAGACACCACATGGCGAGTTTTCCGATATCGATGGAGTTGCCAGCTTCCAGCGGAAACATCAGGCAGGTCAGATTATCATTGCGGAAGGTATACACTTCCTCGAATTGGAATCCGTTTTGCAGGATGCCTTCCTGGGTGAGCAGGCTGTTGACGCCGTCCACCCATTCCGTCAGGTCGCCTCCGCAGCCCTGCAGAATGAGGGCTTCCTGATCGCCCATTTTCCGCAGGTCATTGGGGGTGATATTCCGGATGGTCATAACCGCATCTCCACCCCCATTTCTTCATCTTCATCGGCTGCCACTTCTTCCATGGCCAGCTTTCGGAACGAATCTTCTCCGGGGATAAGGGAGAGGCTCCGTCCGTTATCCCAGCGCATGAGAATCTGTTCGGCATCGTCCACCCCAAGGATCGTGCCGCGCGTCCCAGCTTCTATGGGATGGGGATCATCGCCCATGGCAATCAGCTCCAGCCGGGTGCCGGGCGGGTAGTTGAGCTGAGTCTGCGCGATTTTTTGCCGTTCTAATGATGTCATTTAATCCCTCCATTCGTTTTTAGGTATTTGGGCTTACAGGCTATACAACCATAGGCATCACTCCTTTCAGAGCAAGGTGGTTACATGGACATACCGCCCAGACTCTGTCCAGTCGGGAGGTATTCTTCCAGTTCATCATCCGCGGCGATGAAGTAATCGTCGCCGGAATTCCAGAAGTGGACATAGAGATCGCCATCCGCCGTTTCAATGGGGCGCTGCTCAAAGCCCTCGCCCAGACCATCGGAGTTCTGCCCGCGTATCCAATCCCCCATGGCCTTTTGCTCCTGGGGCGTAAAGGGTTCTGTCGCCGTTACCTCCACTCTGCCATAGAGTCCGCCATGGATTTCTTCCAGGCTCCACCGGCAGGCCAGGAGCTTATTTCGGATGGAGTCGTTGAGTTTCGGATCGGGAGTCCAGAAGTACATGGCCATGGTGTCGATATCCCGCGCCTGTTCCCGTTCAATGGCGTCCTGGATTTCATCGGAGTAGAAGGTGAGATTCACAGAGTCATCCTCCAAGAGTTCTCCGTCCTCATCCTCCATGGAGCAGGCCAGCGGGAAGTAGTAATACTGCCTCGCGCCGCACTTCTGCTCCAAGAGGGCGTCCCGCCGGATGGCGATATCCTCTACCGTGTCCATGGCTCCATCCATGAGCTGTTGGCACAGCGCATCCCGGATCGGTGCGGGGGCAGCCTTAAGCGTATGAGCCGCGATATCCACATCCGACAGCAGGTCGCTGGGGCGGATGAGGGAGATGAGCTTCTGCCCAAGAGGATTGTCACTGGTAAATTCCGCGTTTACATCCCGGACGGAAACCTCATCCGGGGCGCGCATGAGATTCACCTGATACAGCGCTATCCGCAAAGAGAGGAAGTCACAGGGCAGCTTCTGCTGCCGGACTTCCTCTGCGTTATGAATTGTCATTTTAATCATGGGCGTATCCCTCACTTGAAGTAGACGAAGTCCACCACCGCCCGCTGACCCGACCTGGCGCTGTTCAAGACTTTGCCCTGGAACACCATGGTGGAGCTGCCGCCGCCATCCAGGGGTATCCCGAAACTACAGCCCTTGTCACTCAACAGCCGTGCGCATTGGTTGTAGGTCAGACCTGCGGATTCTCCATCCGCATACCTGCCCTCGGATACCACAATCCAGATGTCGCCGGGGTTCCCGTTGGTTCCGATGAAGGTTCTCTGGGCGCGGCTGGTATCGGAGCCAGCGGTAACAGAGCCGCCCGCCAGGATGGGAGGGCCAAAGCAGAAGGTATCCGTCACCAGGCCGCTCTCTACCAGGGCGTCCACATTTGCCCCGGCAATTCCGGCCGTGCCGCCGGACTCCCAGGCGCTTTGCAGCAGACCGTTTCGGCTGCTGTAAACAGCGGGACACCAAAGGCTCCTGCCGCTGCCGTTGCAAAGTTCGCCGCTTCTGACCACGATGTAGTTCAGGTAGGGGGCGGAGTAGCAGCCGTTCACCGCAAAGATGGCGTCCAGCCGGCTGGCGGCGTGGGAGGTGATCTCATAGCCGTTGCCGTACCCGCCGTTGGCGCAGGAGGTGCCAAACCGGGTATAGTCGGTGAACTGCAGGTGGGCAATGTAGCACCAGGCGTTTTCGTACCATTCCTTGGTGATCTCAATGGCGCAGGTGGCGTCGCTGTAGGTTTTGGGATAACCGGCCGTGTCCTGGGCGGGGTTGACCGTGGACAGGTAGGAAGCGTAGACATAGGCTTCCCTGCCGTTGTAGACCACCCGGCTCCAGCCCTGGCTGCCAATGCCGGTTCTCTGAACGGAATCGCCGTAACAGAGAGAGCCGATGATGGGGTCGTCCGTGCTGGAGCCGGAGCGGACGTTTACGTTGGCGATGGCATAGACCGTTTCGTTCACTTCCGCAAATGTTTCCGACGGGACTTCCGTGGGCAGCTCGGCGGCAAAGGTGGGATTGGCGGCAGGGGCTTTCGCTGCGGGAGGTTCGGTTTCGGCTTCCGTGGGAGCGGCGGATACATGCGTTTCCTCTGTGGGCATGGTAGCTGCGTCCGTAGTGTCAGCAGGGACAGCCGTGCGTTGGTGCTTTCACTGGGGCTGGTGGTTTCCATGGCGTCAGGTTCGGCGTGTGCTTCCTCGCCGGGGATACATCCGGCAAAGGAAGCCACCATGCAGACGGCCAGGAGCAGGGACAGGGCTTTCTTGAGAATGTGGATGTGTTTCATTGCGTACCTCCATGGTTTTGATTTGATTACTTGGCTGAAAACAAAAAAGAGGGCCGGCAGAATGGTTAGAAACCAAACTGCCAGCCCTCTTAATGGACGGGAGTATTATGTTGTAAACTGTTCCGCAGATTTTTGTGTTGTGATTGTACACAACACAGCCTCGTAATATTTGTGCAATATATTTTTTGAAAAATTCTACTAAAAACGAAAAAAGAGGGCTGGCTCCGCTGAATGATCAGCGAAACCAGCCCTCAAATCGCTTGTTCGGTCGTTCGAATCCCTCATGTTGATGATTTGTATCCATGAAAATCGAGCGAAAATTTTAGGGATAAAAACACGAAAACCGCTAGAGTCTCTAGCGGTTTTCGCCGTGCAGCAATTAAGACCACACGTGTTGGTGGGGGAGGGCGGATTCGAACCACCGAAGCGATACGCAGCAGATTTACAGTCTGTCCCCTTTGGCCACTCGGGAACTCCCCCGTATTCACTTGACTGCCTGAGAGGCTGAATGGAGCCGGTAGACGGACTCGAACCCCCGACCTACTGATTACAAATCAGTTGCTCTACCGGCTGAGCTATACCGGCGTCTCAAACAGAACGTGCCTATTATAGCCGTCATATCCTAAATTGTCAAGCCCTTTTTTTGCTTTTTTGAAAATCGGTTTGAAAGTCAAGCCGTCTTGCAAAACGGAAAAACCGTGCTATAATGTAAGAAAAATTCATCAGGAGCGAAACCATGGAAACCATTATTGAAAAGCGGCAGTTTGATGAAGAACGGGCGCTGTACCACGCCCAGGATATGACCATCCGGAATTGTATCTTCGCCGGTCCGGCGGACGGAGAATCCGTGCTGAAGGAGGCGCGGCGGGTGGCTTTGGAGCAGTGTGATTTCTCTCTGCGCTACCCTCTCTGGCATGTGGAGGGCTTCACATTGGATGGATGCCGTATGGACGAAAAGACCCGCGCTGCCATCTGGTACGCCAAGGACGGCGTGATCCGCCGCAGCACTCTGGGGGGCATCAAGGCTGTGCGGGAATGCGAGAATATCGTCATATCGGACAGCCGGATTGTTTCCCAGGAGTTCGGCTGGAAGAGCCGGGGCGTGTCCCTGACCGATACCGACGTTACTGCCGAGTACATTTTCTTTGACAGCCGGGACGTTGCCCTGGAGCGGGTACATATGCAGGGAAAATACTCTTTCCAGTATATGGAAAACCTGACCATTGCGGACTCCGTGCTGGACACCAAGGACGCCTTCTGGCACAGCAAGAATGTCACCGTACGCAACAGCGTGGTGAAGGGGGAGTATCTGGCCTGGTTCTCGGATGGGCTGACCCTGATCGACTGTAAGATCATCGGCACGCAGCCCCTGTGCTACTGCAAAAACCTGAAATTGGTGAACTGCACCATGGAGGGGACGGATCTCTCCTTTGAATATTCGGATGTGGAGGCGGACATCATCGGCCATGTGGATTCGGTGAAGAATCCCCGTTCCGGCCTCATCACTCTGGACAGCGTGGGCGAGGTCATCCTGGGCGACGCAGTGATGGAATGCAGCGGAAAGGTCGTTGTGCGATAAATGCAAAAGCCCCCGGGTCGTACCATTCGGTACGCCCGGGGGTTTGTCTGGGAGCCGTTCCGATGCGCCCCCTTATAACTGCTTGGTAAAGCAGATGATCCGGCTTGCCTCGGCGAAGCCCAGAGCCTGGTGGAAGCGAAAGCTGTCCAGATTGTCCAGGGCGCAGTCGCTGGCAAATTCCCGGCAGCCGCAGGCTTTTGCCCAGGCTTCGCAGGCTGCCAGCAGCGCCTTCCCATAGCCTCTGTGCCGGAAGTCCTCCCGAACGAAGATGCCTTCCAGATAGCCCACGGGGGAGGAATGAGTTCCTTCCACATAATCCTGACGGAGCTGGCACTGGGCGAAGCCCACCGCCCGGCCATTTTCAAATTGGAGGAAGCACCGGGCGCTCTTTGTGGAAAGAATCTCCGAAAATTCTTCCATCAGTTGGGAAACCGTGTGGTGGGGCCACAGAAGTGCGGCCAGATTGGCCAGGGTTTCTAAGTCTTTCATTTCTGCGGGATGAATCATGCCGCCCTACCGCCTTTCCGGGGACAGCCCCGCCTCCACAAAGTGGGTGGGGTAGGCGTCCCAATATTTTTTGTAGACCCGGCTTTCGTCCCCGTCCAGGTTCAGCTGGTAGAGCCGGAAGATCACCGGAATGTTTTTGGGCTGCCACTGCTCCTCATAGGAATACTGGTAGCGCATCCCCAGGTTCCGCATCACGCCGCCGCTGCGGGGATTGTTCCGGTCATGGGTGGCGGTGATATAGGGAAGGCCGTCCTTTTTGACCTGCTCCAGCACAGCCTTCCCGGCCTCGGTGACGATGCCCTGGTGCCAGAATTCCTTGCGAAGGCCGTAGCCAAAATCGTGATGCTCCGCCATGTCTACCTGGATGTAGCCGATGGGCACATTGTCCTCTTTCCGGCAAATGGCATAGGCGTACCCTTGGGGCTGGGCGTAGACTGCTGCGTAGCGCTCCTGGAAAAAGGCGCGGGCTTCCGCCAGACTCCTCAGGGGATACCAGGGGAGAAAGGTGTTCACTTCTTCATCACGGTAAATTTGATAGAACGCGTCCAGGTCTTCTTCGGTAAATTTCCGCAGCACGAGCCGCGGGGTTTGCAAAGTGGGAGTGTTCATGTTCGTTTCTCCTGCTGCTTGAGAACGGACGGCGGGGGAGATTCAGGACTTACGCTTCCGGGCGAGATAGACGTCCAGCTTTTCCTTCATGTTCTCCGGCATTTCTCGGGCTACCGGGCAGCGCTGGGCGCAGGCCATGCGCTGGGCGAAAGCGGTGATGAAAGCGATGTCCGCCTCCATCTGCTCTCCCTGCATCACATCCATGGTATCATAGCGGTTGTGGATGGTGGCGGTATTGTGGGGCGCGGAGCGGGCAAAGGACACCGCCGGGATACCCCGGTCGGCAAAGGGGGTGGAGTCGCTGGAATACACATCCTGGCTCACGCTGATGCCGAAGCCCAGTTCGGCCGCCATATAGCGAATGTAGTGGGTAAGCGCCTCCTCGCTGGTGCAGCAGGCAATGAACTTGCCCATAATGCAGCCGATCATGTCCAGGTTGATGTTCAGCATAATGTGCTTTAGCGCCTCTTCGTGCGCGGCGCAGTAGGCCTTGGAACCCAGGAGCCCCCGCTCCTCGCTGCCGCACCAGAGGAATCGCAGGCTGTAGCGGTGAGGATGCTGGGAAAAATACTCTGCCATGGCCAGCAGGCCGATGCTGCCGGACATATTGTCGTAAGCTCCCTGGGAGAGGGAGGTGGAATCATAGTGGGCGGTGAAAATGATGGTTTCTGGGATCTCGCCGGGGAGCTCCAGCACCACATTCCGGGATTCACCCTCATATTCCTCCTGCCGCAGGGTAATTTTCGCCGTGGCGGCGCGGCTGCGCACCAGGTCGATGGCGTCCTTGGCATTGATATTGACGCCGGGGAGCTTGCCGTTCTGCGCCACGCTGGCGCGCAGCTCCCGCTGGTCTACATCGTGATCGGTGTAGTTGGCGTCGCCGCTGTAGGTAATGAAGCCCACTGCGCCGTTTTCCCGGATGTCCTGGAAGACCCAGTGCCCCAGGTAGCCGTCCACCAAAACGATTTTGCCCCGGCAGAGGGACAGGGAGTGGGGGTCAGTATTGCGCAGATAGTAAAGAGGCGCCTCCACCTCCCCGCTGCCGGCGTTCTGATAGCCCTTGCAGGGGATGGACTTTCCATCTACGGTAAGGATTGCCGCTTGAATATTGGCCATCTGCACCGGGAAGGCTTCCACCGCGGCCTGGCCATAGGGGCGGCAGGCTTCCGCGATGTACTGGGCGCACTGTAATTCCTCGGGGCTTCCGCCGGTGCGGATATAAGCGGTGTCCTGGAAGATCTGCATGATCTGCGGAAGGTTCATGATTTTTCTCCTCCTAAAAGAGCATTTTTCTATATGGTAGCACAGTTTTTTCGCTTTTTCAAGAAAACTGCGGGGTTTTCTTTGACATCTCAGGATTTTGTGGTATGATAAAGGCCGTAAAACCCACGATATTGGAGGGAGATCTATGAATGCAATTGTAAGCGCCATTGAGACGGCAAACGGCTGGATCAACGATTTTGTCTGGGGCGTGCCGGTGCTGCTGCTGATCCTGGGTACAGGTCTATATTACACAGTGCGGCTGGGATTTCTCCAGTTTCGACACCCGGTGCTTCTGTTCCGGGAGACGGTGGGGAAAGCATTTCGAAAGAAAGATGAGGCAGACCGCAAGCCCGGAGAAGTGACCAGCTTCCAGGCGGCCATGACTTCGGTGGGCGCCATTGTTGGCTCGGGCAATATCGCCGGTGTGGCCACAGCCATTGTCATGGGCGGCCCCGGCGTACTGGTTTGGATGATCCTGGCGGCGCTGGTGGGCATGGCCACGAAATTTGCAGAAATCGCGCTGGGTATGCGTTATCGGGAAGTACGCCCGGACGGCAGCGTCGGCGGCGGCGCGATGTATTATTTGGCCAAGGGATTAAAGCAGCGGTGGCTGGGGGTGTTTTTCTCCCTCCTGGTGATTCCCTATGCGTTTGTGATCTCTGCGGTGGTGGACTCCAATACCATCGCCTTGACCTTGAACGATCGCTATGCCCTGCCCACGTGGGTATCCGGGCTGGTGCTTGCAGTTTTGGCAGCTATTGTGATCTTGGGCGGCGTCAAGCGGATAGGCCGCGCCAGCGAGATCATTGCGCCCTTCATGGGCGGTCTGTACATCCTGGCGGGTATTGCCGTGATCCTGCTGCATCTGCCCCAGGTGCCGGAAGCGCTGGGTCAGGTGATACAGGGCGCGTTCGATCCGCAGGCAGTGACCGGCGGCGCGGTTGGCTCCGTTTTCATTGCCATGCGTTATGGGATTGCCCGAGGCATCTATTCCAATGAGGCTGGGCTGGGCACCGCCGCTATGGTACACAGCAGTGCAAAGGTGGAGCATCCTGTTGAGCAGGCCATGTGGGAGCCGGTGGAAGTGTTTTTAGATACTGTGCTGGTATGTACCGTGACTGCGCTGACCATCGTATTTTCCGGATTGTGGGATACCGGCCTGGATGGAGCGGTGCTTACCATGCGCGCCTTTGAGGCCACGCTGCCCGGGGGCGTAGGAGGTATCGTATGCACTGCTTCCGTGGTGCTTTTCGGCTTTACCTGCCTAATCAGCTTTTACACCTACGCCGAGCGGGCGGCAGTGTACATCTTCGGGGATAGGAGCAGGCTTTTTGTGAAGATCCTCTGGGTGCTGATGATTTTTGTCGGTTCTCAGACGACACTGGGGCTGGCCTGGGATCTGGCGGATACCATCAACGGTTTGATGATTATTCCAAACCTGGTGGGGCTGATCCTCCTGAGCGGGGAAGTAGCGAAGCTGAAAAAAGAGTATTTTGGGCGACTGGCGGTTCATTGACCGCCAGGATTTAGGAAAATTCGTAATTCCAGCGGAGCAAGCGGCTCAGGGCATTGCCCTGAGCCGCTTTGGTTATTTTGCTTCCGCTGCCCAGCCATAGCTGCAGCGCACGGCCTTGCTCCATTCGAAAAGCCGCTTCTGCCGGACGCTTTCCTCCAGAGCCGGGGAAAAAACCCGGTCAATGGACCAGTTTTTCACCACTTCCTCCCGACTGCACCAATAGCCTGCGGCCAGCCCGGCCAGATAGGCTGCGCCCATGGCGGTGGTTTCCACGCATTTGGGACGCAGTACCGGTGCGGCGATGACGTCCGCCTGCGTCTGCAGGATGTAGTTGTTGGCGGAAGCGCCGCCGTCTACCCGCAGGGAAGCCAGCGCGATCCCGGAGTCGGCGTGCATAGCCTGCAGTACCTCATAGGTTTGATAGCACAGGCTGTCCAGGGTGGCGCGGACAATGTGGGCGCGGCTGCACCCACGGGTAAGACCCACGATGGCGCCTCGGGCGTATTGATCCCAGTGCGGCGCCCCCAGGCCGGTGAAGGCGGGCACCACATAGCAGCCGTTGGTATCCGGCACGCTTTGCGCCAGATACTCGGATTCTGCCGCCGTGTCGATGAGGTGCATCTCGTCTCGCAGCCATTGGATAGCTGCGCCGGCCACAAAGATAGAGCCCTCCAGGGCATACTCCACTTTCCCTTCCAGTCCCCAGGCGATGGTGGTCACCAGGCCATTTTTGCTGTAGATGGGACGCTCTCCAGTGTTCATCAGCAGGAAGCAGCCTGTGCCGTAGGTATTTTTCGCCTGTCCCGGCGCAAAGCAGGTCTGGCCGAAGAGGGCGGCCTGCTGATCCCCGGCCGCAGCTGCAATAGGAATGGGCGCGCCGAAAAACTGCGCCAGGGTATGGCCGTAGATGTGACTGCTGGGCAGCGCCTGGGGCAGCATTTCCCGGGGAATGTCCAGCCAGGAGAGGATATCGTCATCCCATTCCAGGGTGCGGATATTGAAGAGCATGGTGCGGGAGGCGTTGGAGTAGTCCGTTACATGCGCCCTGCCGCCTGTGAGCTTCCAGATGAGCCAGGTGTCCACCGTGCCGAACAGCAATTCCCCCCGTTCGGCTCGGGCACGAACGCCGGGGATATTTTCCAATATCCAGCGCAGCTTGGTGGCGGAAAAATAAGCGTCGATCACCAGTCCGGTTTTTTCCCGGAAGATCTCCGTCAGGCCGGCTTCTTTCAGCTGATCGCAGTATGCGCTGGTGCGGCGGCATTGCCAGACGATGGCGCGGCATACCGGCTCGCCAGTCTGCTTGTCCCAGACGATGGTAGTTTCCCGCTGATTGGTGATGCCGATGGCGGCAATGTCCGCAGCTGTAGCGCCAATGTTGGCCATGGCCTGCTGCGCCGCCAGCAGCTGGGTGGCGAAAATCTCGTTGGCATCATGCTCCACCCAGCCGGGACGGGGAAAATACTGGGTAAACTCC
Organism: Candidatus Faecousia intestinigallinarum; assembly: GCA_018715805.1. Classification (GTDB taxonomy): domain Bacteria; phylum Bacillota; class Clostridia; order Oscillospirales; family Oscillospiraceae; genus Faecousia; species Faecousia intestinigallinarum. The sequence goes on from DVKX01000091.1 coordinate 43,523, forward strand.
CGCTGCGCCACCGAGCAGACCTGTCCGGCGTGGTCAAAAAGAATGCATCGGTTTGAAGTGGTGCCTGCGTCCAGAGCCATAATGTATTTTGCCATGATCTTGCGCCTCCCGCGTGCAGAATTTGTGCAGTTAGTATAACATAAGCGGCTTGGAGATGCAATGCGTCACGGGCGGATATCCGGGTTTTATATTAGCCTGCCGCAAATATGTACCGCCCTCTTTCCAGAAGGCGGTGTTTTTCCACTTAAACAGTGGTCTCTCCGCAGCAGGTGAAATCCGTATCGATATAGTTGGCCAGGAAGCGCACCCGGAAATCCCGGGGATTGCAGATGCTGTTGGGACTTCCCCCGGACACATCCAGATCCTCCGGCAGCACGAAGCGGATACAGGCCACCTGCACGTCCCGGCAGCCGCCGGCGGTGTGGGCAGGGACAGTGATGGTTTTTATGCCCCGGGGATGCTCCTGCCCGTTGCCGTCCACTTCTGTGAGAATCACAGCCAGCGCCACCCGGCGGTGAGGACATACGTTGGGGATGGTCACATCCAGCTGCAGAATACGCCCTAGGGATTGCAGTTCCGTTTCACCCAGATCTACCGTCAGAGAATCCTGGCAGCCCTCAATGGTTACATTTACCGGGTTGGGGCATGGCTCCGGGGTAATAACGGCGTTGCAGTCCACGCGCACGCTGGGATCGGGGAAGGTCACGACGTTCCCCTCGTTATCGGTGTAGGTGATCGCTTGATTCACATATTTCACTCCTGACGTTTGGGAAATATGGCGGATGCGAAATTCCAGGCTCGCACCCTCGCTGCCGCTGACGCCCAGCTCCGGAATATTCCAGCGCAGGGTGGTGTTGCTCAGCGTGGTGGCGGTGCCCACGCTGGGCGGCGTCACGCCAATAATTACGAAATCCGGGTTGATGGTCTCATCGATGACGATACCGGTAGCGCCGGGCTTGGAAATATTCTTGGCCAGGTCGGCGAAAAGCGCTTCCAGATCGGCAGCATTCGGCGTAACCGCCACGTGGGAGGCGGCGGGAGGCGAGGCCCACTCATCCAGGGTAGCGACATCCACACCGTCCGCGCCAATGAGACCAATGCAGTAGATAATGACTCCGGCAGCCTTGGCGGCGGCTGCGATAGGAGCCGGAGGCGGGCCAACAGTGGTCTTGCCGTCAGTAAACATTACAATGACCTTGGCATTGGTGCTGGCTGGGGGAAATAGGCTCAGCGCCAGGGCAAAGGCGTCGCCATGGTTGGTGCTCCCCCCGGCGGAGAGGCTGTTGACTGCCGCTTTCAGATCGGAAACGGAGGTAATCAGCGGTTCATTGACGGAAGCGGTGGTGGCGAAGCTCACCACCGCCATGCGGCTGCCGCCGCCGATCTGGCCGGACTGCCCGCCGCCGGTGGTTTCCGCGATGATATTGATGAAGGTATCGGCGCCCAGCTTCATGTTGGCCAGAGGCGTCCCCGCCATGCTGTTGGAGCGATCCAGCACCAGCACGATATCGGTGGGATTTTCCGAGATATCCGGCGCAGCGGATAAAGCCAGGGTGACTTGCAAAGTGCCCTGACAGTCGATCGCGGACACATTGATCTGTTTGTTAGAGTTGGTGATTCCCATTTGCATTCCTCCTGTTTACAGATTTTGGGAGATTCCCAGGCATCCTATGTGGAACCGGGGGAAAGTGTTCGCAAGGCGGAGCGCCGGGGGATAACCCGATATGTCCTATACGCATGGCACCCCGCCTCCGGAGTTATGCCCGGGAAGCGGGGTGCAGGGTTCACTGGCAATATTTTATAAGAACAGTGTTTTCTTGGCGGGGACGCCGGAAAGCAGGGCGGCAATTTCCGTATGTACGGGCAGGCGCTTATTTTTGGGAAACGCCCGGTCGTACCAAGCCCAGATGCTTGCGCGTTCCTCCGGGGTGAGGTAGGGAATAAGCCGGCGGCAGTGCGCCTGAGCGGCAAACAGGAAACCGTAGGTCAATTCGCGCTCCCGCCCAATGGGGGCTTGGAGAATATATTCCGTGGCGGCAAAAATCTCCTCCCGGCGGGGATTGCGCAATAGCAGTTCGTCCACCCATTTGCCCACATCATCGTAAAATGCTTGATTGCAGGGGCTTTTCCTGGGGTCGGATCCCAGCCCTAGAAAGCCGCCGTTGGGGGATGCTTTTTTCGCTGCCTGCATATCGCGGGTATATTGCTGATACCGCGCCCGCAGGGAATCTAAAAAATCCATGAAATTACCTCCTTTTGCGCGAAAGATACCATAGAAGTGCGCTGCTATACGATGGCAGCTTCCAAAAATTTGGCAGCGCGGGGAAGCGCTTGGGGTCAGTGCTCCGGCGGAATACGAATGCTTTGATAGGGGATGTCCGCCTCCCGCGCCAGTTGGGCGGCGTCCTCGTATTCCGCCTTCTGATGGCGGATGCCAAAGCCCTGGCCGGTTTTTACCGCCACCGTGCCCCAGGGGGTTTGGGCGGCTTCCTGGCCGGGGGTCAGAAAGTATTTGCCGCAGGCGCGCACCCGCAGGCCGTTGCTGGTGGTGAGCCGGAGGATCTGCCTGGCCATAGCCTGCTCCTGTGAAGGGTTACATAACACGGTAAGTTCCTGCCCCATCCGCCCTTTTTTCATATAGACGGGGGTGGTATATACATCCAGCGCTCCCAGCTCCAGCAACCGCCCGCAGGCAAAGGACAGCGCTTCACCAGTCATATCGTCTATATTGCATACCAGTTCCAGAATCTCTCCCCGGCCGCCGGCCGCTGTTTCCCCCAGGAATGCCCGGAGGCAATTGGGGCGGGAGAAGACTCTGCCGCCCAGTCCGCAGCCCACGCCCAGCAGCGTCATAGGGGGCATCGCGCCAAATTCGCCGGCGAAGTGGGTAAGCAGCGCAGCTCCGGTGGGTGTGCACAGCTCCCCCTGGATTTCTCCGCCGTAGATGGGCGCGCCGGCCAGGAGATTGGCTGTGGCGGGCGCAGGGACAGGCAGAAGCCCATGGGCGCAGCGCACTGTGCCCGCGCCCACATGGATCGGGGAGACGATAATTTTTTCCACCTTCAGCAATTCCAGGGCATAACATACGCCAGCCACGTCGGCAATGGCGTCCAGTGCCCCTACCTCATGAAAATGCACTTCCGTCACCGGGCAGCCGTGTGCCTGAGCCTCTGCCTGGGCGATGGCGGCGTATACAGCCTGGGCATGGCGCTTAACGTCTCCCGGCAGGGACAAATGCTCCAAAATGTGGGAAATGGATTCCGGTGTGGCGTGGTGCTGGTGCTGGCAGTGATCCTCTTCCTCTCCGCCGACGGAAACCGCTATCCTTGTCCCGGTGACGCCGCAGCTCTCCCCAGAGAGAGCCGAAACCTGCACCCCGGGGATCAGTGCGTTCATGCTGCGGAGAAAGTCCGGCTTATCCGGCAATAGTTCATACAAGGCTGCCATGAGCATATCTCCGGCGGCGCCCATGCCGCACTCTAAGTACAAGGTTTTCATGAAAGCCCCTCCATCTGATTGATGCGGCTGGCCAGAAAGCCGGCGCCGAAACCATTGTCGATGTTTACCACGCTGCATCCGCTGGCACAGGAATTGAGCATGGCCAGCAGTGCGGACAGCCCGCCGAAATTTGCTCCGTAGCCCACGCTGGTGGGTACGGCGATCACCGGGCAGTCCACCAGACCTCCCACCACGGAAGCCAGCGCCCCCTCCATACCGGCCACGGCAATCACGCACCGGGCGGACATCAGGGTATCCAGATTGGAAAGCAGCCGGTGCAGTCCGGCTACGCCCACATCGTAGAGCCGCGTCACCCGGTTGCCCAGGATTTCGGCGGTGAGCGCCGCTTCCTCGGCTACGGGAATATCGCTGGTGCCGCCGGTGGCCACTACGATGTGCCCTGCGCTGTCCCTTTGGGCGGGGTAGGCAACGGCAAGTCGGGCGTTTTCGTGATATTCCAGGGGCAGTTCCTCCGCCAGCTTTGCAGCGGTGTCCGCATCCAAGCGGGTGATGAGGATATTCGTGCAGCCCCGGGCATACATTCTCTGGCAAATGCCCAGAATCTGCCCGCAGGTTTTGCCTGCGCCATAGATAACCTCGGCGGCGCCCTGGCGTACGCTGCGGTGCAAATCCACTTTGGCGTATCCTAAATCTTCAAAAGGCGCCTGCTTGAGCTGCAGCAGCGCCTCCTCCGGAGTCACATTTCCGTTGGCAACGTCCTGAAGCAGCGCCAGGGTAGTTTGTTTTGCATCCATAGCTATTCTCCTTCGCGGGGATATAAGTCCAGCAAAACGCCGGAAAAATCCCGGCGCAGCGCCGACAGGATCTGCTCCCGGCAGTTCAGCGCCTGGGGGAATTGGGCTTCGGGCAGCTGGATGCGGGCATTTTCCCCCAGCAGCCGTACACGAAAGTCCGTAAAGCCCAGTCTGGCCAGGGCGCTTTCCGCCCGCGCCGCTTTTTCCAGGGCATCCAGGGTAATGGGCGTTCCTGTGGGAATCCGGGTGGCCAGGCAGGCGTAGGCGGGCTTATTCCAAGTGAACAGTCCCGCTTCCCGGGAGAGCTGCCGCACTTCCTGCTTCGTCAGGCCGCACAGCCGCAGAGGAGAGACGACCTCCAATTCCGCCAGCGCCTGAAAGCCCGGACGGTCTGCCACAGAATCGGAGGCGTTGGTTCCCTCCAGCAGGGTGGTATGTCCATCCCGGCGGGCGGCATCCCAAAGAGCGGCGAACAGGGCTTTCTTGCAGTGATAGCAGCGTTTGCGCCCGTTTTCTGCCGCGCCGGGAACAGCGAGAATGTCCACGTTCACCACGTGCATAGGAACATCCAGCTGCGCGGCCAGGCGCTGGGCGTCTGCCAACTCAAAAGAAGGCTGAAAGGCGGTTTCGGCATAATAGGCGGTGACATGGCAGCCATACCGCTGGGCGGCCCAGAGCAAAAAAGCGGAGTCCGCCCCGCCGGAAAACGCCACTGCCGCCTTAGGCAGCGAGGCAAAATAGGCTTCCAGAGTCATGGCGTTCCGTCCTTCCTTTTCGATGCTGTATCTTAGTATACCACAGCTTTCCGGCAAAAGCAAATGCCCCCCGCCGGGGGGCATTTGCTATTCCTGGGGAGGCAGATCCCCGGTGGCAGGGTTATTGAGCAGACGGCCGTTTTCCGCGAAGCGCGAACCGTGGCAGGGGCAGTCCCAGCTGTGCTCCTGGGGATTCCATTTCAGCGCGCAGCCCAGGTGGGGGCAGCGGGGACGGGTGGGGGTCAGCAGGTTGACGGAAGCCTCCCACCCATTCACCAGAAGCTGTTTGCGGAGCATGGGGCGCTGCGGGGCAAAAACGCCTGCATATGCGTTGGGACGCGCCAGAATCGCGTCTTTCAACAGCTGCGCGGCCACCATGGAGCTGGTCATGCCCCATTTGTTGAAGCCGGTGGCCACATAAATATCCGGCAGCTTGGGGGAATACTGCCCAATATAGGGGATGCCGTCCAGAGTTATGCAGTCTTGGGTAGCCCAAGCTGCCCGCTCCCGACTGGCGGGGTAATACTGCCGGGCGAAGGCGCGCAGCGGCTCCCACCCGGCGCTTTTCTTCCCGGTGCGGTGACTGCCGCCTCCCAGCAGCAGGGCGCTGCCGGCGTTGCGCAGGGAAAGCCCGCCGCTTTTGGCATCAATATACATGCCGCCCACATCTCCGGCGTTTTCCAGTGCCAGCACATAGCTGCGCTCCTGGAAGAGCTTCAGGAAGTAAGCGCCGTGGCGGTTGAGGAAAGGAAAGTGGGTGGCAACGATGACTTTCTGGGCGCGGATACGCCCGTGGGGCGTAACGGCATGGGTACCTTCCAGAGATAATACCGGTGTGTTTTCGTAGATGGTCAGTCCCGGCAGGATGCCCTGAAGGAATTGCAGCGGATGGAACTGCCCCTGGCTGGGAAATTTTACAGCGCCGTCCACGGGGAAGGGCAGGGGCGGCCTGCTCTCCCACGCGGGGCGATAGCCAATATCCTCCAATGCGCGCAGTTCGCGCTGTAGGGGAGCGGCACCCTCCAGAGAATAGAGATAAGCGGGAAGCTCTTGAAACTGGCAGGGGATCTCCCGGCTCATGGCGCGGAACGCGTCCAGGGCGGATAGGTTGGCCTGGAGATATCCCTGGGCGACCTCTTTTCCAAACTGACGGAGCAGCTTGTGGTAGAGCAAGCCGTGCTGGGCGGTGAGTTTGGCGGTGGTATTGGCTGTCACACCCTGAGCGATGCGGCATCTTTCCGCCACTACGCAGCCCACCCCGGCCTCCTGGAGCAGGCGGGCGCACAGTAACCCCGCCATGCCGCCGCCGATTACCAGCACATCCGCAGCGATGCTGGTACGCAGCGGCGCATATTCAGGAAGCTGCGCTTCCGTCCAAATAGATTCCCCCATGGGCGATTCCTCCCGATATAGATATACGGGAAGTATTGCCCATGGGGGAAGATTTGATACAAGAGGGTTTAGTCTTTCCAGGCGGTAAAGCGCTGGAAGAGAAAACCGGCGATGGTAGCGCAGACGGTAACGATGAGGATGGTCTGCGCGTTGGCGTCGTGGAAATCGCCGGAGAGATACGCGCTCATTCTGCCGAAAACGCCTACGAGATCAGTCGTATCGCCGAAGTCCAGGGTTTTCAGACTGCTGAACCGCAGTACCAAAAAGCAAGCGGAGGGAGCCAGCAGGGAAGCGCCGGTATAAGCGGTGGACAGTATGATGATGAGCTTACTCCAGCGCACGGCGCACAGACCCAGAACCAGCGCCAGCGCAATGATGACAGGCCACTGATATGCGCTGAGCTGTTCGGAAAACAGCAGTACCAGCAGTTCACCGATACCAGCGCCGGCCAGCGCGCCCAGCAGGAATACGCTGAGCTTATAGAGATATTTGGACAGCAGCGCTGCCGCCAGCGCGACCAGAATTGCAATCAGGATGGCCAGAACGCTCTGATCGCCGTAGGACATGGCCACATCATAAACTGCCAGGAATACAATGGCGGCAAAAACCTGGAAAAACAGCTTCTTGCCCCAAAAGCAGGCTGCCCCGCCAATAAGAATGCTCACAGCCAGATATAGTAGGATACCAGTCATAATTTGCTCCTTTTCCTAAAACTTCCTCAGAATGTCCGAAAGTCTTTTGTGATGCTCCTGGTAAAACGGAAGATGCGCGTACTCCGTATGCCAGATATAGGTTTCCATCAGGGCGTAATACAGCCGGTAAAGCTGTATGCGCTGCTGCTGATGCTGAGAGGGCGCCGGCCTGATCCCATAGCCCTCCAACAGCGCGGGATGCGCCATCCATCCGCTGGCAAATTCAAAATCCGGATCGCCGAACATGGCGCGGTCGCCGTCAATGACGGCGGCAATTTGGCGCTGATCGTCCAGCAGGATGTTTCCCGCCCAGATGTCGCAGTGCAGCAGATGGGGAACCGTGATCTCATCCAGCAGCGGCCTGTGCGCCTGAAAAACGGCGCGAACAGCGGCGGCCTCTGCCTCCTCCAGGGCGGCAGTATTCAGCGAGCGCTGAAGCATATCCTCCACTTCATAAAGCAGCGCGTCGCTCCAGGAGGAGAAGCCGATTCCCTGGGATTGCCGGGAGAGATAACCGAATTGCGCGCCGGTCACACGGTGCAGTCTGGCAAGGTATTGTCCAATTTGCCGATAAAGCGCCGGCTGCTCCTGCTCCGGCGGCAAATTCTCCGACATAGGACAGGAGGGGATATATCGGACGATCATAATGTCCCGGTCCAGCAGCGCCTTGGAGGTGTCCAGCGCCAGAATCTCCGAGCAGGGGATCTCCAAATCCCGGCAGCGGCGGCACATCTCCGCCTCCGCCTCCATGAGATGCGTCTCAAAGCCCAGAATAAGCTGCCGGTTTACCGGCGCCAGGCGCAGCACAGCCGCCTGCCCGCCGTCATATTCCACATAGTATGTGGTGTTAAACAGTCCGCCGGGTAAAAGTTCGTGTTTGCCCACTTCCCCGGCGCCCAGCAGCTGACGGAACACCGCAGAGATTTGCTGGGGAGAGATCTCCTGAAATAAGGGGGAATCCTTGTGTATCACAGCGCGGCGCTCCTTTCCGGCAGCTTTTGGAAAACAGAGATAGTATACGGGATTTGCGGAAAAAAATCAAGATGCCTCTGCCGCCCCTTTTGGGAAATCCTACCCAATGACGCGCCAATTCAGACCCAAAAAGCGCCGCTATGAAAACTTTGCGCAGCTTTCCGCAGTTTATTTTGCCAACCAGACTGGATAAGAGGGGAATTGACAGGAAAACCCCGCCCCCTTAGGGCGGGATTCGCGATCAGGAATGGCATAGGATAAACTCTCTGCGATGGCTTTGCCCCGCAGCGCTGGATGAACAATCGCAGGGAGCGGCGCGGTCTGTCCAGTTGCGCTACCGGCTTATTACGCCGTTTTCATACTTACACACAATGTATTCGCCGTTACCGATGTGATATTCGTAAAATCCCCGGCGTGGTTTTGCATAGGCTTCCAAAATTGCCATGATCGTCCCGCCGTGAACGACAAAGGCGATAACCGCCTGCTGGCTTTCTGCCTGCATGATTTGCGCAAAAGCCTTACAGCATCGTTCTTTGAAATGCTCAATTTTCTCGCCGCTGGGAATAGGATCCTGGCAGAAGGAATTGACCCAATTTTGGTATTCCGCATTATCCGATAGTTCTGCTGCCGATTTTCCTTCGAATATCCCAAAGTCAGTTTCCCGAAAATCGTCAATAACAGTGTAGGCAGTTCCCGGAAACAGAATTTCTGCGGTTTCCTTTGCGCGTCTCATGGGACTTACAAATAGTTTGTCGATAGGAAAGCGCTGCTTTCTCAACGCGTTCACTTGCGCAATGCCAACATCGCAAAGAGGCTCGTCGGTTCGCCCAATATATCGCTTGTGCAGATTCCCCTCCGTTGCGCCATGCCGTATCAATATGAGTGTTGTCATGCAATCATGTCTCCTATAAGAGCGCCGATTAACAGCAATAGTTCGCATACCTGCAAAAAATATCCCGAAGTATCCCCGGTAACGCCGCCAAAATTTTTTATGGCGATGCTATGATAGCGCCATACCCATAAAAGGGAAAACAATACGCCGCCTGTCCCCGCCGCAGGATTTGCAAAAATCATGCCCGCGCAAGATACAAGTGTGAAGAAAATCAGCACAATATTGCTGTTTCTTTTCTGGGTGTTTGCCGTTATGGAGACCAGCATACCGGTTTTTTTGGCGTTAGGCATATTCACTGCGCACAGACCGGACAATGCCCTGGACAAAACAAATCCAAGGAAGATAACGGGAATCGCCTTCGCGGTATATAATTCGTGGAGAATGCCCAGCGTAGATATTAAATAGATGCCGCAATAGATCACGGCAAACGCGCCGCAGTGCGAGTCCTTCATAATCTCCAATTTTCGTTCTCTGGACTGATGAGAAGCCAGCGCATCCACAGTGTCCATATAACCATCCATATGGATTCCGCCGGTAATGAGCAGCGGGATTACCGTGGCGCCGGCGGAAAACAATAGCGCGCCCATGGAAAAGATACTGCAAATTGTGTACCAAGCCGCTGCGCCAATTCCACAAACGACCCCGACAATGGGAAGAAAGCAGATAGAATACTTTGTGGCGTTGTCGTCCCAGGCATATTGAGGAACGGGAATGACGCTAAAGGCAGACAACGCGACCCATAACGATTTAATCAGCATACGGCGGCGCTCCTTTAAGAAAAACTGGGGAACCGGCTTCCATGCGGATGTGGATTTCCGCTCTTTCAGAAAGAGCCTGATTCAATTTGTTCAGCATATCAATATAGGCCGCAGTCTCTCCATCATAATTATCAGAATTCAAATCGGAAATTGTGACAGCCACCAGCGTTTTACACCGCTCTGAGAGCTTCCATATATCGTCCAATACTGATGCGCCATCCCCGCCTTTCTCGAAAACCGCATTGGAGAGAAGATTGGAGACGTCCTCCAGCAGCGCCACGGAATCAGGCGATACTGCGCTTTCTGCAACGCAATAGGGACATTCCAAGGTATGAAAGTTAAGCCCAGATCGCTGGCGGATATGTTTCTGGATCCGTATTCTGTTTTCTTCCGTGTGCGGAACCATGGTGGCTATATAGAAACGCGTAGCGCCTGCTTGCACCGCTATTCTCTCAGCGTACAAACTCTTTCCGCTGTTATTCTCTCCGGAAATCAGAATCAGTTTTCCCATGATGCGGCCTGCTCCTTTACCGTAAAAGAATCCCCCCGGCGAATTTCTTCCAGATAGTCGTCGTTTATCCCGGCCTCGTCAAATGTGGCCATATTGTTCAATATGGCGCACGATGCTTTCAGCACTTGAAAGGCGAGAGGACAACCGCTGCCCTCGCCAAGCCGCATCCCCAGTAAAAATATGGGTTCCAACGCCAATGCGTTCATAGCCAGCTTGTAGCCGATTTCGTAGGATGCATGACTGGGAATTAAATAGTCCCGAACCAAAGGACAGAGTTGACAGGCGCATAAAGCAGCTACCGCTGAGATGAATCCGTCAATGACTACCGGGCGATGCGTGGCGGCGGCGCCTAAATAAGCGCCGCACATGGCGGCAATATCATATCCGCCAACTTTGGAGAGCACGTCCACGGCATCGGTCTTACATGGTTGGTTTACTGCAATGGCTTGGCGAATTACCTGCTTCTTTTTTTGAAAGGCCGCATCGGTAATACCGCCGCCTCGCCCGGTGACAGCTTCGATATCTGCATCCAGCAGGACGGCTAGAACCGCAGAGGATGTGGTTGTATTGCCGATTCCCATTTCTCCAATTCCAATGGCGTCCGCAGAGGTGTTCATTGCAAGGTCTGCACCGGCCAATATGGCGCGGACTGCCTGCTCACGGGTCATAGCGGGGCCTTTCACAATATTCTGCGTACCATAGGAGATCTTTCGATTCAAAACGGCTTTCTCCGTGATAATTGCATTGACGCCTACATCGCACACTGTGATACCACAGCCAAAATACTGACACAGAACGGAAGCGCCTGTTTTTGCGCGGGTAAGATTAATTGTTTGCTGTAAGGTAACAGACATGGGAGAACTGGAAACCCCTTCTTCCACCACGCCGTTATCGGCGGCAAATACCAGAAGATGCGTAGTGTCGATTTGATTATGTACCTTTCCGGTAATGCCTGCCAGCTGAATAGACAAGCGCTCCAGCCGTCCCAAACTTCCTGGCGGTTTGGCAAGCTGGGCTTGGCGCTTTTGGGCGGCGTCCATCGCAGCTGTGTCCAACTGCTGAATTTTATCTATCACATCTTGCAGAGCGGCCATGATCAAGTCTCCTTATAATTGATAAAGTAGGGTTGTTTCTTTCCAATATGCAGTCCCGTCTGCGGATCTGTTCCATGATCTCCCACCACCATAATTTCGTGTCCGGAATGGATCAGGGAAGGAAGAACGATGCTGTCTATCTTCAGAAGGAATTGCCGTTTTTCTGATTCGCTGTGCCGATGTGCGGCTTCATCCGCTCCATTTATATGCAGAACGACAAACGGATAATGTCTTGCCGCCTCCAGCGCTGCGGCAGCTTTTGCTGGAAGGTCGGTATCTGTATCCCCGGTAGCGCCTTTTACCGGAATGTACTCCATCTGCAGCAATTTAGCAATTCCTTTTACTACAGACGTGCCGCTGATGACTGCGCTCTTTTCTGGAAATGGCGGCAACGCGGAGCAGACGGACTCCCCCCATGGAACCAGACATCGGTTTTCCTGCAGCCATGTGTCAAAGCATTTTTCTGCGTCAGGACATCCTTTAGGGCGGTAAGACAGCGCCTTTCTTTCCGTATTTCCGTAAGGCGGATATGTAACGATCTTGTCCACATAAGAGGCCATTCCCGGGAAAATCAGAAGCGCTTTGTACTGGTCAATGAGATAGTACTGATACTTTTCTTCCGGTACAGCAATTCTTGCCGCTCCGCGCACCGGGCCGCCGCAATTTCCCAATTGATCCACTGCCAGCCAGCTGCCCCGGAGGATAAGGTCGTTGGCTTTTACCGGAATGCCTTCCGCAAGCGCCTCGACATATCCACGCAAATTTTGCGGAAATTGTTCCACCCCTAATAGGTGCAGAATACAATTCAAGCTTTCGACCTTGCCGCCTTTTGCTGTGTCGATTTCACCTGCATACAGCATGGAAGCGAGATTGGGGAAGTCCGCGGCGGAAAATCCTGGGTCAGTCATTCCGTCTATAATGCAAAGGATTCGACTCATGCTATCCCTCCTGGCAAACGCTAAAACTCAACGCCCAATCGCGCATGAACGCCATCATCGTATGGGTGTTTTCGCTTCCGCATCTCTGTCACATAGTGTGCAAGCCCCAGTAGTTTTTCCGATGGATTTCTTCCCGTCAGCACAACTTCCAATAATGCTGGCTTGTTCTGCAAAAACCGATATAGATCCATTTCCTCTACAACGCCATGATTACAAGCGGAAATGATTTCGTCCAACACCAACAGATCAAACTTGCTGGAGGCAGATAATACGTCCCTCAGCATTGCGGAATAATCCCTCGAGGCCTGTTCCCGTTCTTCTGCGGTCATATTGCGGTAAAAACCGGAAACGGTTTTGCAGTTCATAACAGAAACGTGTTCAATATTCCGTAAGACTTTCAACTCAGAGGATTTTCCGCTTTTCATAAACTGTGCGAAAAGAATCTTTTTACCGGCGCCCGCCGCCCGAATCGTTAATCCTACGGCCGCCGTTGTTTTACCCTTTCCATCCCCGCAATAAATATGAATCATGCCGTCCATTTCTTATACCTCACGATTCAGCACACGATAGATGTAGTCCATATCCAATCCGCTGCGAACGACATCTGCCAGTTTATTATATTGCTGCTCTCGGTATGCCTTCCCGTCAAAAGCACTTAGAGCGTCTGCGTCGATCCCTTTTGCATGGCACACTGCCTGTAAAACCGTATCTGCAATATGCGGTGCGTCGAAAATCCCATGGAGATAGCTGCCGTACACATGCCCGCTGCCAACAAGGGGGGGTAAAACCATATTGCTGCGCCCCATATGAATCTCATAGCCCTCATAGGCAAGCCCGTTTAGTTTGGCCAGCATCCCTGCTACATTGGAAAAGGTTCCGCAGGTTTGGCGCTGTATTTTCTCCCCCAAAAACACGGTATCCATATCCAGCAGACCCATACCAGCAATTTCTGTAAGACCGCTGGATTCCACTTGCATGGGATCCGCAATGCTGCGTCCCAGCATTTGATAACCGCCGCAGATACCAAATATCAAAGCGCCTGCTGCAGCCGATTTTTGGATTGCGGCTTCCAGCCCGCTCTGCCGCAGCCATATCAGGTCGGAAATGGTGCTTTTTGTACCGGGAATGAATATAATGTCCGGCTGGTGTAGGTCGGAGACCCGTTCTACATACCGCAGAGAAACATTCTCATAACGCTCAAAGGGGCTAAAATCCGTAAAGTTGGAAATACGAGGCAGACGGATCACTGCAATATCCAGAAGCTTGCGCGTTTCATTTCGATGAAAGCGTTCGCTTAGACTATCCTCATCATCAATGTCTACATGGGTATATGGAATAACGCCTGCCACGGGAACACCGCATATTTTTTCGAGGGTTTCAAGACCGGGTGCTAATATAGAGCGATCACCCCGGAACTTGTTGACAATCGTACCCTTGATTCGCTGCCGTTCCTCCTGCTCCAGCAGCGCCACAGTGCCATAGAGCTGTGCAAATACGCCGCCTCTATCAATATCGCCAACCAGCAATACCGGAGCGTCCACAAGCTTTGCCAGCCCCATATTCACAATATCATCCTGTTTGAGATTGATCTCCGCAGGACTGCCCGCACCTTCTATGACAACAATGTCGTATTCCGCTGCCAGCGTATGATATGCTTCCAAGACCGTGGGAATATATTCCCGCTTCCTTCGGTAATACTCCATAGCTCTCATATTACCCTGAACGCGGCCGTTCACAATTACCTGACTTCCAATATCCGTGGTAGGCTTCAAAAGAATGGGATTCATGCGTACGTCCGGTTCAATACAGGCGGCCTCCGCCTGTACGACCTGTGCTCGCCCCATTTCTCGGCCGTCTTTTGTAATAAAAGAATTAAGCGCCATATTTTGGCTTTTGAAAGGGGCAACGCGATAGCCGTCTTGCTTAAAAATTCGGCACAGACCGGCGCAGAGCAGACTCTTCCCGGCATTTGACATAGTGCCTTGAATCATAATGTTTTTCGCCATGGTCACTGCCGTTCCTCCGCTTCGATGTGCTGCATGGCAGGGGATATCTTCTTTACCAAAATTGTTACGAAATAGCCTGCTTCTTCGTCTAAGTCTCGGATACTTGGATAAATCGTTTGGTTTTCCATGCCGCAGTTGGCGACAGCCGAAATATCGTAATCACCGCGCATTTCTATGTCCTGCAACTGCCGCTTTACCGCAGGCAGTTTGCTTGCCGGCTTCATCAATACTTTTGTTCCATCTATTTTATCCAGACTGCGCAAATCATAATTTCCGGGAAAGATGTGGATGGCCTCGTCTCTTTCCCCCAATGCTTCTCCCAAGGCGGCAGCAACTGCGCAAATGGAAGGGATGCCATTCACAATTTCCGCGCGATAACCTAACGAACAGATCCGTTTGTGTATTTCCATATAGCTGCCATAGAGCGTCGGATCTCCCAAATTCAAGAATGCGATATTTTTTCCGGAATCCAACGTTTTTGCTATATTTTTGCATCCCTCAATATAGGCGTTGTTTAATTTCGATATGTCCTTTGTCATTGGCACGGGTACGCGAAGGATCTCTTTTCCCGCGATTTCAGGAACGGCCAGCACAGCAATTTTCCAGGCTGTGCAAAGCGCCGTGTCTGCATTTGGTATCCCAATTACCGCACAAGCAGAAAGCGTTTTTACTGCTTTCATGGTCAGCAGTTCCGGGTCTCCCGGACCCACGCCAATACCATATAGAGTTCCGGCCATAATAAGCCCTCCTTTGTAAAATTATCCCATCCGAAAGCTTTACAGAGCACTGCGAATGGCAGAAATCAGCCGCTCGTTTTCATTGTGGAGCCGTACGGCGATCCGATACCAGCCGGATCCCAGCCCGTAATAGTTGTCGCAATTCCGGATGGCGATTCCGAATTCCTGCAATGCTGTGTGCAGTCCGACAGGTCCCTGAAACAACAAATAATTTGCATCAGAAGGACAGACCGTAAACCCCATATGGATGAGCTGGGTTATCAGCCATCGCTTTTCGGAAACAATGGTTTTTTTGGCGCTTACTAGAAAGTCCTGTTCTTTTAACGCTGCAACACCGGCGGCTTGCGCAACGACAGATACGTTCCAAGGCTGTACGGTCTGCGACATTTTCCGCAGCAGCGCTGCGTCTGAACTCATGCAGTACCCTAAACGAACGCCTGCCATACCATAGCTTTTTGTAAATGCTTTCAGAATCAACAGCTGGGGATTATCGGAAAGATGCCCCTTCAGACTCTCGCCGCACGCAGAAAGGTCAAGAAAGCACTCGTCTATAAAAAGCCGGATATTGTGCCGCTTGGTATGGCAGAGAATATCTGTCAATCGTTTTGGATCTATAATTACCCCGGTGGGGTTATTGGGATTGCATAGAAAAACGACTTCCGGCTTTGCGTCTTCCAAGAAGGGGAGAAAATCTTCGTCGAGCACAAAACGCTGCTCCGCTTTTAGGCGGTATCGTTTGACTTTGGCGCCTACCCGCTGCAGACCCGATGAATACTCAGAAAAGGTAGGCGCGAGTTCGACCGCAGTCTTTGGGCGAATTGCTTCGCAGTAGGAGTAGATCAACTCTGCCGCACCATTACCGCACAGAATATAGTCACAGGGAACGCCTTCAAAGTCGGAAATTGCAGCGACCAGCTCCCTGCAATAAGGGTCGGGGTACTGCCAGATCTGAGGCAAAGTATTTTGTATCGCCGCTAAAACCCCCTGGGGGGTTCCGTATGGATTTGTGTTTGCGGAAAAGTCCAGCGCAATTTCTTTACCGTATATATCCCCGCCGTGCGGATTGCGTACTTGATAGAGCATCTTCTTCTCCTATCGACAAATCATAAATTTGACTATCCCAATCAGTATGAGGGCTATGGCAGCCGTTACGGTCATCAACCGGCAAACCCTGGGAATGTCCTTTCGTTCTACAGCCCGGAGCGGGTCGCCGATATAGGCTTTTTTATGAAGTACCCCATGGTACCAGGCGTCTCCTGCCAGCTGGATTCTCATAAGTCCAGCGCAGACGGCCTCGGTTTGTGCAGCGTTGGGACTGGCATGCTTACGGCGATCTCTGCGGAAGATGCGCCAACCGTTTTTGACATCCATATGGAGTATGGCGCCTGCGGCAAGCATGAGCAATGCCGATACCCTGGCAGGAATATAATTCATGACATCATCCATCTTGGCAGGAACAAACCCGATATTTTTGTATGGGGGCTCTATATAGCCCAGCATGGAGTCCATAGTATTGACGGCCTTATAGAAAAAGCCCAGAGGCGCTCCGCCCACGGCAATGAATAGCATAGGGGCAATGATCCCATCAGAAGTATTTTCCGCCACAGTCTCTACAGCCGCCTTCATAATGCCAAGTTCATCAAGCTTTGCAGTATCTCTGCCCACGATCATAGAGACGGCGTCCCGTGCTTTTTCAATGTCGTCGCTTTGGAGCGCGGAATACACTTTCATCGTTTCAACACGCAAGGATTTGACTGCCAGAATCTGCCAGCACATTATGCTCTCAGCGGCCAGCCGCAACCAAGGACTGATTTTGTGGCATCCCCATAAAAGAACGGCGGGGAAAAGGGTGGATACAAGCACAACAATGCTCCAAAGAATGGCGCCTGCAAATTTTTCGCCTTTTTCCGTTTTAGGAAAAACGCTTCGCAGGCGTTTATCCAACAAAGAAATTAGCTTTCCAATCCATATGACAGGATGCGGAAATCCATGGGGATCTCCCAAGATGAAATCGATCCCAAAACCAATGAGAAGTGCATATAGCGACCAAATCATACAGAATCTCCCCTGCGCTGCAAAGTAAAAATGTAGATAGGATTTTGTCCGCGCATTAAATGATACTGTCCCGCAGTCTGACTGCGCGCAACGTTAAGCGAAACCACTTCCCGGACATCAAAGGCAGATTCTTTTATGGAATCTGTCAGTTCGGCAATAGATTCCAAAGAAATTGCCGTTGCTACGATACGGGCATGGGGGTTTTTCTCTAAAACACAGGAAAGAATGCTTCGCATATTGCCGCTGCTTCCCCCTATAAAAACATGCGTAGGCTTGGGTAATTCTTCACAGCTTTCGGGGGCGTGCCCATGAATGATGGAAAGATTGCTTAAGCCAAACGTTTCCTTGTTTTTATTGAGCAACGCAATGGCGTTGCTTTTTTGTTCGATGGCATAAACTTGACCTCGGGTTGCTTGAAGCGCCATTTCAACGGCAACGGAACCCGTTCCAGCGCCGACATCCCAACATATGGCATTTCTAACCAGCTGCAGTTTGGAAAGGCAGACGGAACGAATCTCGCTTTTCGTCATAGGAACAACGGAGTCATTCTTATCGCTCCGATGAAATACTTCATCCGGCAAGCCATGGGTAATAACCGGAGAGGCAGCGGCATTTTCAATGAGGGCAACGCTCAGGGGATCATATGTCCCGCCGGCTAATTTTCCGGCCTCGCCCACAGTTATCTTTTCGTCCGGATAGCTTAATCGTTCCCCGATGTACATTTTCACAGTTCCAAGCCCAGAAGAAGTAAGTCTGCTGCAAAGTTCGCGCATTCCATTTTCGCCGCCTACCAAGGCGAACACTCTGGGGTTTGCCCGTACATCGCCGGTTATATCATGGCTTCGACCGTGCAGGCTCACGGGAACAATATCATCATAAGGCGTTTGGAGTTTGGCGCACAGATAAACCAGAGAATTTAACCCGGGAAGAACGCGCACCGTATGATCTGCCAGCAGCGGCAGGAGCTTCTTTGCCCCGCTAAAAAAGCCGACATCTCCCGACATGACCACAGCAATGCGGCGATACGCTTGATGCTCTCGAATGAAATTTGCAATTATTTCTGGAGCAATAGCATAAGAAACAGCCTGGCCAGGGCGTGAAACGGCATCGACCATTCGTTTTGCTCCGATTAAGCAATCTGCTTTTTGAAGGATTGCGCTTACCTCCATGGTCATTGCGTTCTGACTGCCGGGTCCAATCCCAACGACGGCAATATCAGTTTTGGGCATAAGATGGAAGCGCTGGCACAGCGTGCGAATGGTAGTATTCAAGTCAATGCCGGTTCGCTGCGCAGGCCGCCCAACAATAATCAGCCTTACGCCAGCCGCTTGCGCTGCCGCAACCTTTTCGTAAAAGCCGCCTGCACTGCCGCAATCTTTTGTTACCATGTACTGTGCAGAGACTTGATGAAGCATAGCGCGATTCATTTCCAGGGAAAAAGGGCCTTGCATAGCGATAATGTGCGCGGGTTTTACTCCCGCAGCATGGCAAGCAGCCAAGGAATCTGCCATAGGCAAGATACGCACATAAACGCGTTGTTCAAAATCGCGGATGGCAGTATATGCGGATAACTCTTTACTGCCGGTAGTTAATAGGACATTTCCTTTGGCAGCGTTCAAAAATTCTACTGCCTGCGCAATGCTTTCTACATAAACCGCATCCTCCGGCACTGCGCCGGAGTCTCTGAGCAGGCGAAGATATTCCGTTCCCGTCTCAGAACAGGCTTGCGCCACACTCTCCGTAATGCTGGTGGCGTAGGGATGGGTAGCATCCACAACCAAGTCAAACTTAGCTTCCTGGAACATTGCCTTGATCTCATCTTTGGGTAAGCGCCGGGCGGAAACCGTAGTATTCTCTGCCGGCTCCAGGAGTTCTTCACCATACTCCGTAGCAACGCAGGCCGTTACAGATACAGGCTGAGAAGCCAGAAATGCAATAAGCCTCCGCCCCTCCGTTGTCCCTCCGAATACGCATATCTTAAACATTACGGTATCCTCGCGGTGTAATCATCTTGCCATCAATTACAGAGGTCTGCGCATTTCCAATGAATACAGTGCAGAACATATCCACATTGGCATTTTCCAGTTCTTCCAGCGTCAAGACTGCGGCCATCTCGCCGGCTCTGCCAATATTGCGGCAAATTCCGCATATTCTGTTCTTCGGAAGCTTCCGCAATAAAATTTTGCAGGCATTTCGCAGATGATCGGGGCGTCCATGACTGGCCGGGTTATACAGAACAATGGACAGATCCGCCGCTGCGGCGGAGAGCAGTCTCTTTTCGATCTTATCCCATGGAGTCAGGCGATCGCTCAGGCTGATAACGGCAAAATCGTGGGTCAATGGAGCGCCCAGCAGGGAAGCGCCGCTGCAAGCTGAGGTCAGACCGGGAATAACTTCCACTTCTGGTTCACGCGCCTCTCCTCTTAGCTCATAGATGAGCGATGCCATTCCATAAATGCCGCTATCACCAGAGCAGACCATAGCCACCATTTTTCCAGTCAAGGCTGTCTCTAAAGCCATGCGGCAGCGATCGACCTCTTTTGTCATAGGGGTCGTTATGTATTCTTTTCCAGGGTATCGCTCTTTTACAAGCTCCACATATACATGATATCCAATGATTACGTCGCAGTGCCGAAGCGCTGCATCTGCCCGTATGGTCATGTTTTCATAGTTCCCTGGGCCAATGCCCACAACAATTACTTTACGCAAAGGAAACCTCCATATTCTCTGCTGCGACCGCAACAGTAACGCCGTTGATTGCAGTTTTTTTGACGATTAAATGATCCGCGCCCATCATAGCGGCTCTTTCGCAGACAGTATCCACGCCGGCAATACGCTGAACAAAAGAAGACGCCGTATATTCTCCCCGAAGTTCCATCAGCTGTTCTGCGGAATAACAATGCAGTTCCCAGTTATTCTTCTTAGCAAATTCCGTTAGTCCCGGCTCATTTGCTTTTAAGTCTATGGACGCTACGCATTTGACCGAACGCCTGTCCAGGTGATGCTCCTCCAGGACAGCCGCAACCGCCTGTCCGATGGTTTGTGCAGAAGCGCCTTTCCGGCATCCGATCCCCACGTGAAGCACTGGAGGGAAAATATGCAACGTCTGCCCGTAAATCGCCTTTTTTTGATACCCCACATAGATTCCAATTTTTCCTGCTTCGCCATGGATAAGCCCGTTCGGCAGGGCTGCTGCAACCGTGAAGTCAGAGGAAATAGGAACATTGCCCTCCAAAATGGCTGCCGATACAGCTTTTGCGGTTTTCATGTTTCCAATGACATATCCTTTTTTTACAGCCCAAGCATCTACCGAGAATCTATTGTTAATATCCGTAGCAGTTGTGATCACGGCGGTGGCGTTCA
The DNA here is from genome assembly GCA_018715805.1 of Candidatus Faecousia intestinigallinarum. Classification (GTDB taxonomy): domain Bacteria; phylum Bacillota; class Clostridia; order Oscillospirales; family Oscillospiraceae; genus Faecousia; species Faecousia intestinigallinarum. The sequence goes on from DVKX01000091.1 coordinate 63,941, forward strand.
GCGCTGCGGCAAGGGCTTTTGCAAGATCGTTTGCCCCGCCGATATGACCAGAGAGCAGGGGAATGATGAAGCTGCCCAGTTCGTCGATCACAAGCACGGCCGGATCGGTACGCTTATCCTGGATGTGGGGAGCAATTTCACGGACAGCTACTCCACAGGAACTGATAAATATCATTGCATTCGCCCAAGAAAACTGTTCCCCATAGAAGGCGCTGCTTGGCCGAGGAATGTTCTCAAAATCCGACTGCTCCAGGCGGGCAACCGTAAACTTGCGCAGAGTTTCGCCGGCGAAATAGCTGGCAATGTTCCGGGCGGTCGCACAGCCCTGCTTGCTGTACGCAAAAATGGCGATATTCATTTGGCTGCCTTTCTGAATCCTGTTGTGAATCCCGGATGATACAGCGAAGAACGCAGATATGTATCGCCCATGCAGTTTCCAACAATAATGAGGGAAGTTTTGGTCAATCCCTTCTCGGTGACTGTTTTATGCAGCGTCTCAACTGTACAGCGGAAGATTTTTTCTTCCGGCCATGTTGCTTTATAGACCACAGCGACGGGCGTTGTGCCGGGGTATCCGCCCTCCAGCAGATCGTTTTGTAATTTTTCGGTCAGCGAGGTGCTTAAAAATAACACCATGGTCGCTTGGTGCGCGGCCAATGCGCGAATAGATTCTCTCTCCGGCACGGGGGTACGGCCGGCTGCGCGGGTAATGATGACGCTCTGGCTTACATCCGGCAAGGTATATTCTGTTTTCAAAGAGGAAGCGGCGCCGCAGAAGGAACTGACGCCAGGGCATACATCGTATTCAATCCCCAGATTTGTGAGGGCGTCAAATTGTTCCCGCACGGCTCCATAGATGCTGGAATCACCGGTGTGCAAACGAACCGTGGTTTTTCCGCCCGCCTCTGCGGCCTGAATAACAGCGATTACCTGCTCCAACGTCATTTTGGCGCTGTCGTGGAGCTGACAACCTTCTTTGGCATACTGCAATAAATCCGTATTGATTAGAGATCCGGCATAGATGATGACGTCAGCCTCCTGCAAAAGCTTTGCTCCACGGACAGTAATCAAATCTACGGCGCCGCTGCCGGCGCCTACAAAATGCACCATCGTTTTATCCCCCTGTAATTTTGTGTAGTAACAGATCAGCGTTTTGGCTTTTTGCCAAAAGACCATATTCCTTGGAAAATATCATGGTACCGAGTTCAAGATCACCGCCGCGATGGTTCAAATGGAAGTCGATGCGGCTGATGATCCGGGCAAGGCTTTGCGCCAGGATATTGTTCTCCTGCATGATGCGCAGAGCGTCATCGCAGGTGACGCATTCCAGCATTTCCGCTGCCTTATTGGACACAAGGCCGCAGGCTGCGGCATTGGAAGCCATAATCTCCATTCGGCAATCCCCATATTTGGAATGTGTATTTAGCATCCCTCCGGCTATTTTTACCAGCTTGCCGATATGTCCAACCAACAGAGCGCCCTGGAAACCCAAGTCTTTGCAGATGTCCAGCGTATCTCCGATAAAGTTAGAGGTCTGTACAGCGATTGCCGCATCAAGATTCATACCCATGCGAATGAAATCCGCGCCGTAATTGCCGGGCGTTAGCAGTACATAGTTGTATCCGCTTTCCTTGCGCTGGCGTAATTCCACCCTTATGGTATCCACTAAGGCCTTTTCGCTCATTGGTTCCACAATACCGGTTGTACCGAGAATGGAGATGCCGCCCGCTATGCCTAAACGGGGATTAAAGGTTTTCTTTGCCAATTGTTCGCCTTCGGGAACGAAAATGATTACCGATAAGCCGCCATGATAATCGGTCAACCGGCAGATTTCTTCTATGTTTTCTGTAATCATTTGCCGGGGAACGGAGTTGATGGCGGCAGCCCCTACAGGCTGATCCAGTCCCCGTTTCGTTACTCGCCCAACCCCCCGGCCGCCGTCGATGGAGATTCCGGCGTCTGCAAGCATGACCTTTGCAAAAATATGCGCTCCGTTTGTAATGTCGGGATCGTCTCCGCTGTCTTTTTGAATAGAGCAGGAAACCATATTTGCTTCCATGCAAATATCTGAGACGGGGAGATGCAGCGCGATGCCTTTTGGCGTCATAATAGAAATGGTTTCCTTTCGATGCCCAGTCAATAGCATCCAGGCAGCGGCCTTTGCCGCCGCCGCGGCGCAGGAACCTGTGGTATAACCGAGCCGAAGCCGTTTTCCTTCTTTTACGATATAGGCGTCCATATTCTCACCGCGTGATCTGATAGAGCAGCGCGTTGCAGATCGCTGCGGCCACGTTGCTGCCGCCTTTCCGCCCGCGAGCCACAATATAGGGAGCCGAGGATTGGATAATCAGTTCCTTGCTCTCGATTACATTTACAAACCCCACAGGCACACCAATGACAAGTGCAGGCTGCAGCTTTCCCGCATTCATCAGTTTATGAATCTGAATGAGGGCTGTGGGCGCATTTCCGATTGCAAAAATGCACGGTTTTTCCAGGGAGGCGGCTCTCTCCATAGATACGATCGCACGGGTCACGCCACGCTGTTTGGCTTCCTGCGCCACATCTTCGTCGGACATGAAGCAGTGCACCTGACCTCCCAGCTTTGCCAATATGGTCTTATTGATACCGGCCTTGGCCATCTGCGTATCGGTTACAATATCGCAGCCGGAACGAAGTGCCGCAAGCCCCTTTTGTACTGCGCCGTCAGAAAAGACCAGGTTATCTGCATAGTCAAAGTCGGCAGTGGTGTGAATTGCGCGCTTGATCACAAGCTCGTTTTCAGGAGCCAGCTTTTTATCGCCAAGCAGCGCAGTGATTATTTCAAAGCTGCGCTTCTCTATGTCCATAGGCTTTATATTCTCAAGCATGGTTCTGTTTCTCCTTTAGGCAGGCTTTATAGAAGTTTTCTGCAAAGGCAGGATTGGCAAGAAAGTGAAAATGCGGATACCCGGCATATAAATGCGCATTTGCCACCGCACAGTCCCAGGTCTTTCCGGACGGCTTTCTCGCTTCAAAAGCATCTCCAGGGCATTGGCAATCCCAATAATGAAATTCATGCCCTGGGATGGTATCTCCGGCACTGCAAAGCAGGCAGTTTTCTTTTGCCTGCAATGTGATATATCCAAAGCGCGTCAATTTTCCAGTATCATAACAAGCACCCTTTAGGAATCCCACCATGGGGTAGTCGCCAATAGCCTGCGTAAGATACATAAAACCTCCGCACTCCGCGATACAGGGCAGGCTGTGTTTTAATGCGCAGGAGATGCTTTTACGCATGGAGCGGTTATCACTAAGCTGCTTGGCATAAAGCTCCGGATAGCCGCCGCCTAAGTAGAGGCCGTGAATTCTATCGGGAAGGGCGTCGTCGAATAGAGGGCTGAAGGAAAGCAATTCGGCTCCCATTTCACGCAAAATATCCAAGCTGTCCTCATAATAAAAACAGAAAGCATTATCTCTTGCCACAGCAATGCGAACGGGCGTGTCAAAGCGGGGAAGCTGGATAGGTTTATGAGATAATACCGGAGTCTGTTCCGCCAGCGCGAATAATCCGTCCAGATCCACACTGCGCTCGGCCTGCCGCGCCAAAGCCTGCACTTTATCCCTTAGATTTGAAACCTCTGCGGCTGTGACCAGACCTAAATGACGGCTTTCCAGCGTACATTCTTTCATGTTCGGCAGGTATCCCAGCGGGCGCACGCTTGCAGCAAAACGCTGCGTGATTGCCTTTGCCAATGCAGGATATGTTGCGGCGGAGCATTGGTTCAAAATGACGCCTTTTATATTGTTTTCCGGATAAAAATTCAAAAAGCCGTCAATTGCCGCCAATATGGAAAGGGAAGCACCTTTTGCATTTACCACCAAGATCACGGGGCTTTTGGTAAGTTGGGCAATCTCATAGGTGCTGGCGTGTGTGCTGTCCAGGCTTAGTCCATCATAAAAGCCCATAACGCCCTCTATCACACAGATATCGCAATTCGTGCTGTTTTTACAGAGCAGATACCGGAGTGCATTGTCATCCAGAAAAAACGAATCTAAATTGGAACTTTTTGCTCCGATAATGCCACTGTGGAACATAGGATCAATATAGTCCGGCCCGCATTTGAAAGAGGCGGCTTTTAACCCTCTATTTAGAAAGGCTTGCAAAACAGCACAAGTTACAGTCGTTTTGCCGCATCCACTATTTGTTCCGGCAAGAACAAAGCGAGGAATTGTTCTGTCCATAATGCGATGCCTCCTTCTTTATGCCAAGTGCGTCAAGATGGGAATATTCTTTTCTTGCGCCGACAATAGTAATTTATGGTTTATTTCGTTCAGCTCGCCGATGGGGGTTCCGGCGTCCAGAACATATCTGCATGAGGGAAGCAATGCAGCCGCAGCAGACAAACGGTCTTCCTTCATCTTGTAAAATGCCGGGGCAGATATGACATGGCAGCTAAGCTCTTTGGCAACTTGAAAATCCACATCGTTCTCGAATAAAACGCCTGTCGCAAAGGGAATCTGCTTTTTTTGCAGTTCCCGATAAAATGGGATGCCGTACCCGCCGCCGGCCACCACAAATACCTCTGGTACGCCGCAGGCCTTAACCAATTCAATGCTGCCGAATAGGGGATTGTATGATCCCTGTACGATTTCATAAAGTTCTTCTATGGAGCATTCAGACAGGATGTCCTCCGGGCGCCCAAATGCAGCGATGGTCTCTCCCTTGACGCACATGAGATAGTCGGAGATCTTCATGGCCAAATCAATTTCGTGCAGGGACATAATCACGGTGATTTGCTTCTTCTGCGCCATTTCCCTGAGAATATCAAGAAGCTCTATCTTATGACGAATATCCAAATAGGCGGTAGGCTCGTCAAGAACAATAATTTGCGGCGCTTGACAGATGGCTCTTGCCAGAAGAATTCGCTGCCGTTGCCCGTCAGACAGGGTCGAAAAATCTCTGTCGGCAAGGTCCAGAGCATGAACTCTTTGCAGTGCATCTTCTACTGCCGCTGCATCCTGAGGCGTCATTTTGCCGAATAGATTGGTATATGGATAGCGCCCCATTGCCACCACTTCAGCACAGGTAACCAGTTCAGGACGAACGCGATCTGTCAGGACGACGGCGATCTTTTTTGCCATTTCCTTGGCGGACCAAGCGGCAATATCCTTTGCCTCTACGAAGACTGTACCTCCGATTGCCGCAAGCTGGCGGGTAATTGTTTTCAAAATGGTGGATTTCCCCGCTCCATTTGGGCCAATTAAGGTCAAAATAGAGCCTTTTTCCATGGAAAACCCGATATCATGAATTAAAACGTCTCCATTGTAGCCCACAGAGAGGTTATCTACAGTAAAATAGGCGCTCATTTCAAACCTCCTGAAGCTGCTTGCGTTTGACCATCATATAAATAACCACCGGCGCTCCGAATACGGCGGTTACCGTCCCTATTTTTAACTCCGTTGGCGCCAGAATGGTTCTGGCAATCAAATCACAAAACACACAGAAAACAGAGCCGCACAAAAATGTGGTGGGTATCATATAAATAGGCTTTGAGGTTTTCATAAGCGTCCGTGTGATGTGCGGAACGGCAATGCCTACAAAAGAAATTGGGCCGGCAAAAGCGGTAACACAGGCGGATAGGATACTGGAGAGCAATATCAGCAGAAGCCGGAACAGCTTTACATTGATTCCCATGCTTTTTGCATATCCTTCCCCTAAGGCATATGCGCCCATCGGCTTGGATAGTAAACATGCTGCCAATAGACCAAGCAGACACATGATCGATGCGGTTTTAACTTGTTCCCAATTTGCGCCGGAGAAAGATCCCATGGACCAGTTGGTTAGATTCACAATATCATGATCGTCTGCAAAGGTTACACAGAAATCGGTTACTGCGCTGCAAACATATCCAACCATAATGCCGATCACCAGCAGCATAGACATATTGTTTACTTTCTGGGAGAACAGTAGGACAATACCGGTTATCAGGAGGGAACCAAAAAAAGCCGCCCCGATCAGGGTCATAGCGCCAATATTACCGATGTACTTTGTCAGGAAGATCAATGTTATGCCCACGACCATTTTGGCGCCAGAGGAAATGCCTAATTCAAATGGTCCGGCAATTGGGTTACGAAAGAATACCTGCAGAAGATAACCGGAGATAGAGAGGGCTCCGCCAAGCACAATCGACAGAAGCATACGGGGAATACGGATGCTGAACAGGATCTGACTTTCTGTTGAAGCGTGTATTGTTTCCTGCAATACCTCGTGGTATTTCCCGCCTGTAATCACATTGGCGATACTGTAGCGCATACCATCCCCAATCATCCGAAAAACATCGCCGGCGTGGATGCTGACGGAACCAATATTGACGTTTAATACAAGACCAAGTATCAACAGCCCTATGAGCAGGCCGAGCACAGCCATAAAGCGGCTTTTGTTCCCAAAACGGAGCGTAGTATGTATTTTGTTCTCCCCTATATGCGTCTGCCTGGACATATCAAGCCGCCTTTCTATTGTTTGCAATATTAATGTATATTGAATGAAAAGCTGCCGCTCAAAAGAGCGGCAGCTTTTTAGCGCAAT
>DVKX01000092.1 GCA_018715805.1 Candidatus Faecousia intestinigallinarum
GACGTCGGATTACCCGATGTCGGAAAATCCAATATCGGGTAATCCAATGCCGGAAGCGCATATAGATTTTGTTTCGTGCAAACAGCTACATGAATTGCCATAGTAATGTTACGCAATAGAGGGTGAAATAGCCTTGATTTAGGCGGTTTACAGACACGAAAATATCAAGGGTAAGGGATTTATACCTTTTCCCTCGAAAATGGGACTCCACTGCGTAACAAAATGGAAAGAGCAAGTGATAGGCATTCGGCTTTCTCACTTGCTCTTTCCTACACCCTGTACGGCAGCTACCCTATTCCAGTTTGTTAGTTAATACTGTTTTATGAGTAGCTACCATGAAGCAGGTCTCTTTTTTATGGCCGGAACCGGCTGTAAAGCGTACCGGACTGAATTTCCACACCGCGAAGCTCCGCCAGAGCCGAGACGGTGACGAAGCGGTAGCCCTCCTCCGCCAGGGCGTCAATGATGGCCAGGGCGGCGTTTACGGAGCTGTCCGACATATCATGAAGCAGGATAATATCCCCGTCCTTTACAGACTTTTCCACGGCACTTTCCACAGCGTCCGCGTTGTGGGTAGCCCAATCCTTGGGGTCTATCGACCAGCCCAACAGGGCAAAGCCGGACTGCTTTGCCGTACGATATACAGTTTCGCTGAGTACCCCGCCGGGAGGGCGCAGAAATGCGGGCTGGCAGCCCTCCGGCAGGAGCAGCAGCGTTTCCTGGATTTCTGCGGCAACTTTCTCCGCTTTCATGTGTCCCATGCAGCTGTGGCTGTAGCCGTGGAGGGCAATCTCGTGGCCGCCGTCAAAGATTGCCTGCGCCAGCTCCGGCGACTGCTGGATACGGTAGCCGCACAGGGCGAAGGTGGCTTTTACCTGGCGCTGCTCCAGCCCCTCCAGCAGCTTTCGGGTAAACCGGCCGGAAGGCCCGTCATCAAAGGTGAGCGCCACATATTTTTCCGTTTCCTCCCCGCGGACAGGGAGGATCAGCAGGCAAAGGCACAATGCCCCAGCCAAAATCCGACGCATACCGCTGCCTCCCATCCCAAATAACTGATGTTACTCTGCCCCGGAACAGCGCGCTCATGCCTGGTAAAAATTGTAAAAAACGCCCCGGCTTTTGCCGGGGCGCGGGTGTATTGGCTTACTTCAGGAATTTACCGATGTAGTCTTTTTTCAGCAGCAGGGAAACGATGATTCCCACGCCGGCCAGGGAAACCGCCAGCAGGGACACCAGCATCACCAGGTCGGTGCTGTCGCCAGTGGCGGGGGCGTCCGGATCCACCGGTGTGGTGGGCTTGGTCTGCTCCGGCTCAGAGGGCTTGGTCTCCTCGGGTTCGGAGGGCTTAGTCTCCTCCGGATCGGAGGGCTTGGTCTCCTCGGGTTCGGAAGGCTTGGTCTCTTCCGGCTCAGAGGGCTTGGTTTCCTCCGGCTCGGTGGGTTCCGGCTCGGTAGGCTGCTCCAGTTTGGGGATCACCAAGTCTTCTGCAGAGACTTCCACAGTCCCCTCCTCGTCCAGGAAGAACTTACCGCACAGTTCGCAGACATAGTGCGCCTTCATACCCTCCTGGGTATAGCTGGCATCTCTGCCGGGAACGGCGGTTAGTTCCGTATGCAGACCTTCACCGAAGGAGCCGGTATAGGCTGCTTTCTGATAGTAGGTAGCGCTGGGTGTGACGATCTGCACATAGAAAGTGGCAGGCTGCCAGGCGCAGAATGCCTCGCCCTTGACAACGGTCCAGTCGAGGTCTCTGCCTGCGGGCAGCGCGTTGCCGTTGTATACCTGATAGAAAGGAGCGCTGCTGAGACCGGCATCAGTGACATAGCCGTTGGCTTGCTGATAAGCGATCTGCTCTGCATCGGCGGTATAAGTGAGGATAGCGTTGCCATCCGCGTCCAACATACCCACCTGGATGGCAGTGATGGCGGTCACATCAAAGTTCTCGTAGCGCCAGCCTAAGTTGTAGGTATCTCCCCAAAGTCCGCAATCGGTGATATACACGGCGGGGGCGGGTACTGCGGCAAAACCGTCTTCGTTGATCTCGGCCTGCGCACCGTCAATCAAGATTTCTGGGGTTTCGCTAATCTGGTTTTTGTCTACATAGACATTGCCGCTGGTATTGTTCAGACTGACGGAGGAAATGGTGGTCACGTTTGTGCCCTTGCCCAGTTCAATGCCGGCATAACCGGCAGTACCCAGGTTGGAGCCGGTCACCACAACGTTGGAGCCGTTCACAAGAACGCCGGCATATCGGGTATTCCGGGTGGTTACACTGTTTAATGCGCCGCCAGTGACATTGTAGAAATGCACCGCGTACTTGGCGGTTGTGGAATCGATGACCACATTCTGCAAAGCTACGCCGCTGGCAGTCACAGTTACGGCGTTGTCATTTGTCACGGTAGAGGTAATGGTGTGGCCGTTGCCATTCAGGGTGATGCTTTTCTGGATATATAGGTTTTCGCTCAAAGCTACATCCTTCAGCAGTTCTACGGTGTTGCCGTCCTGAGCGGCGGCCACAGCCTCGGTAAGAGTTTCATATTTTGTTTCGCCGATCTGAGCCGCATAAGTAACGTCCTCTACGACAATGGAGAAGCTGCCATCGGTGATGACGCTGTTCCTATTGGACAAGTCCACCAGCTTGTAATAAGCGGAATATGAACCTGCCTTATCAAAGGACAGCGTTATTTCCGTAGTTGCGTTGTAGCCTTCGGAAATGGGGAATCCTGTGGGAGATCCCCAGGTGCCGTTTGCCAGATTGTAGGTACCGGTGGCATCGGTGGCCAAAATCTGGGGGTTGGAGCCATCAGGCTGCTGGGTCATGGTTATTTGTACCTGAACAGCCGAATAAGCCACATCTGAGGTCAGGGTTGCACTGCCGGTGGCCGTTTTGTTGACGACCATGGTGGTTGGCGCATGAATGCTGAACTGCGCGCCCGCTGCGGGAGCAGGCTCCGGTTCGTCTGCCAGCGGAACAAGCACTGTTAAGGACAGCACCATGCAAGCTGCCAGCAGGATTGCTAGAATCCGTTTTGTTGTCATATGTTCTTCCTCCTAAATTTTTTGGTCATGCCGCGATCTATCAATTGGAGCGCATGACCTTGCAATTTCATTATAGTCTCTTTAACGACTATAGTCAAGAGAAAAAACACAAACTAAGATAAAAATATTCCCGTGTGTTTATCCTTAGGAGGAAGCCCATGATCTCATATCAGCGTTTCTGGAATACCCTGCGAGCCTCTCCGGAGTCCACCTATACGCTTATTAAAAATCACCATATTTCCAGCTCCACCATCGACAAGCTGCGCAAGGACAAGCCGCTGACCACAACCACCATCAACGACCTGTGCAGGATTCTGGGCTGCCGGGTGGAGGATATTCTGGAATATATCCCCAGCGACGAGGATCAGCCGCTTTGATTACTGCTGTGTTGCCTACAAAAAACAGCCGCCCCAACCCGGGCGGCCGCAGTGCACGATAAAAGGAAATCCACCGGTATCAATCCGGTGGATTTGTTGTTTATTCCTGTTCCCAGTTGTGCCAGGTGTTCTGCACGTCGTCATCGTCCTCAAAGAGATCCAGCATCTTCTCCATGCGCTCGGCGTCCTCTGGGGAGAGCTTTACGTAGTTCTGGGGAACCATTTCGATCTGGGCGGAAGCGAAGACGTAGCCCTTGTCGCCCATGGCGTCCGCCACCGCGTTGAAATCATCCGGGGCGGTATAGATGGTGAAGCAATCCTCCTCCGCCTCAAAATCATCTGCGCCGCAGTCCATGGCGTCCATCATCACCGCGTCTTCCTCATAGTCTCCGTCCTCGTTGTCGATGACCAGCACGCCCTTCTTATCAAACGACCAGCTCACGCAGCCGTTGGCGCCCAGATTTCCGCCGTACTTATCGAAATGATGACGCACAGAACCGGCGGTACGGTTGCGGTTGTCAGTCATGGTCTCCACGATCACCGCCACGCCGCCGGGACCGTAGCCCTCGTAGGTGATGGACTCGTAGCTCTCGCCGGAGCCAGCACCCGCTGCCCGCTCCAATACCCGCTTGATGTTGTCGTTGGGCATATTGGCGGCCTTGGCCTTGGTGATGATGGTAGCCAGACGGGAGTTGTTGGCGGGGTCGATGGAACCGCCGCCCTCCTTCACGGCGACTATGATCTCTTTGGCAATCTTGGTAAAGGCGGCGGCACGCTTGGCGTCCTGGGCGCCCTTGGTCTTTTGGATGTTATGCCACTTGGAATGTCCGGACATATTGTATAACTTCCCTTCTTCGCAGTACGGCGCAAGGCCGAAAATATTCACCCTATTCTAGCATAGAAGTCAGGAAAAAATCAACTGCTTACAGAAAGAAATTCATGCAGTCAGCGTGTTTTTCCGAAATTTTCACGGTGATTTCCGGGAATGCCGCCCGGATTTTCGCGGCCAGCGCCTGACAGATGGGATTTTCCGTGTAGAAATGCCCCGCGTCAATGAGATTGATTCCCAGCTCCCTGGCCTCCCAGAACTGATTATATTTGACGTCGGCGGTGACGAAGGTATCGCACCCGGCTGCCGCCGCACGGCATAGTTCCCCAGCGCAGGCGCCGCCGCCCACGGCCACATTGCAGACAGTATCGTTTGAGTTTACATAACGCAGTCCGGGGCAATGCAGACTGCGCTTTACCCAGGCAAGAAAGTCCTCCAAAGATTGCGGCGCTACCGTTCCGGCGCGCAGCAGGCCATAGGGCTGGCCGGCATCATTTTTCCCGGTGGGGTCGATCACGGAAATATTTTCCAGACCCAGGGTCTGCGCAAGCACGTCATTTACACCGCCGGGAGCCATATCCAGGTTGGTGTGGGTGTTGACGGCGCTGATGCCGTGGGACGCCAGCAGCAAAATGGAGCGGCCGATGGCAGTATCTGTGGTGATGGATTTGGCAGGTTGGAAGAGCAGGGGATGATGGGTGAGGAGCAGCTCCGCGCCCCATTCCGCAGCCTCCTGGCAGACGTGCTCGAAGGGATCCAAGGCTACCAGAATCTTGTGAACCTGACGGCTGGGATCGCCCAGCAGCAGACCCACATTATCCCAATGCTCCTGCATATAAGGGGGCGCGAAGGATTCCACGATTTGCAGAATATCAGCGACGATCACCATAAATGCTTTCCTCCATTTCCATGAGCGCGGATAGATCCGCTTGATAGTCTTTTAGGCGCTCTGCGTCCCGGCCATGGGTCAGACCGGAGACAGCGGTCTCCAGCCCCGCCTTTACCCGCGCATAGAAAGCAGGCAGCAAAGGGGAACCGCTGGCGAGCAGCGCGGGGGAAATATATGCCTCACCGGGGCGCAGCGGAGCGGCCGGCGCATAAATCGCCTCCAGGACAGGATACAAAAATCTGCCGTCCTGCGCCAAAGTCTCCCGGCGGATGGTATATCCGGCTTGATTCAGCCAGCGCCGCAGCTCCGGCCGCTTGGATTGGCATTGCAGAATCAGGCGGCAGCGGCTGCTTTTCAGCCAGGGGGCACTCCCCAGGATGGAGATTATGGTATCTGCGCCCATCCCCGCGCATACCAAAGCATCAAAATCCCGGGGAATATTTTGCACCCCGTCGGATAAATAAAAGGTCATTTTCTCGCGAATACCATATTTGACGGCATTGGACATGGCGGCGCGCAGAGGCTGTGCGTTTACATCTGCAGCAATGACCGAGGCGGCGATGCCCTGCTGCAGCAAATAAATGCCTAAGTAACCGTGGTCGCAGCCAATATCGGCTACACGATCCCCTTGGTTTACATAATTACAACAAGCCAACAGGCGGCAGGTAATAGGAAGCGGCATAGGATCCTCCTGTAATGAAAATGCCATCCCGGCTTTTCGGGATGGCATTGCCGGTGTTTCATTAGTTGTGCTCTGCCTGATCGGCTTCGTAGGCCTCCAGAAAGTGGTTCAGCTGATTCAGGAAAGCATCGCATTCAATGCCGTGCACCATGCAGGCCTCCTCAACCGTCTCGCCCCGGGAAGAGGGACAGCCCAGGCAATGCATTCCAATGGCAAAAAACAGCGGAGCGCTCTGGGGCGCAATATCCAGAATGTCGCCGATAATGGTTTCTTTTTCAATTTTGACAGCCATAATATGACCTCCTGTTGCATTTCTCCGCCTATTATACCCCTGAACGTCAAAAAAAACAAGAGGGAAATTTGAGCCTGGCAGGGCTTGCTCGGAGAGATTGGGAGAGAAAAAGCTGTAATCTTCAGAATGGACGTGCTTCAGATTTTTTGGGGAATTTTACTAAAAAACTTGATTTATATCGGGAGTATGCTATACTATAATCATAAAGGGGAGGATTTCCTGGGGAGATAAGCGGCTTTGCCGCCGCCCCCAATGGATGCAGCGCGGTGGTATCCGATGAAATCTGCTGCCCGGAGCAACAGAATAGGAGGGTAAACCATGAAAGTGACTTTTTTGGGGGCGGCGCATGAAGTGACCGGCTCCTGTACCCTGGTGGAAGCAGCGGGAAAACGTATTCTGGTAGACTGCGGCATGGAGCAGGGAGAAGATATTTACGAAAACTGTACTCTGCCGGTATGCCCCCAAGAGATCGACGCGGTATGCTTGACCCACGCGCATATCGACCATTCCGGAAAGCTGCCCGCCTTGGTAGCACATGGGTTTCGCGGGCCGATCTACGCCACAGAGGCCACCCGGCGCTTATGCGAGATCATGCTGCGGGACTCCGCACATATCCAGGAGTTTGAAGCGGAGTGGCGCAACCGAAAGGCAAAGCGGGCGGACGGAGATATTTATGTGCCGCAGTATACCATGGCGGACGCGGAAAAAACCCTTACTCTCTTCTCTGCGCATGGCTATGGGGAGGAGATTCCCATGTTTGCGGGCTGCAGCGTCTCTTTCACCGATGCGGGGCATCTGTTGGGATCTGCCAATGTGCTTTTGACGCTGCAAGAGGGGGAGGAGACCCGGAAGATCCTCTTTTCCGGCGACCTGGGCAATGTGAACCGCCCGCTGATCCGGGATCCGCAGACGCCGCCGGAGGCGGATTATGTTGTGATCGAATCCACTTACGGCGATCGGCTTCACGGCCCCAGGCCGGATTATTTGGGGCAGCTAACCCAAATCCTGCAGGATACCTTTGATCGGGGTGGCAACCTGGTGATCCCGGCTTTCGCGGTGGGGCGTACGCAGGAGATGCTCTACCTGCTGCGGGAGATCCGCACCCGCGGCCTCCTTTGCGGTCATGAAAATTTCCCGGTATATGTAGATAGCCCCCTGGCAGTGGAGGCTACCAGAATCTATTCCAGCGGCATGACGGAATACTATGACCAGCGCACCCTGGAACTTCTGGCCAAAGGAATCGACCCCATTTCTTTCCCGGGACTGCGGCTGACCATCACGGCGGAGGAATCCAAGCAGATCAATTTCGATCAGGAGCCCAAAGTGATCCTCTCTGCCTCGGGTATGTGCGAGGCTGGACGGATTCGCCACCACTTAAAGCACAATCTGTGGCGGAAGGAAAGCACGATCCTGCTGGTGGGCTATCAGGCTGAGGGCACGGTGGGACGAAAAGTGCTGGAAGGCGCGCAGGAGGTGCGGCTGTTTGGAGAGGATATTGCCGTGCATGCTAATATTGCGACGCTCTCCGGCATCAGCGGCCACGCGGATCAGGGGATGCTGCTGGGCTGGCTGGAGCATATGCCCCGCAAGCCCGGGCAGGTATTTGTCAACCACGGCGACGATCAGATCTGCGATATTTTTGCCGATTTGGTGGAGAAAAAATTGGGGATACCGGCGATTGCGCCATTTAGCGGGGATTGCTATGACCTTCTTACCGGGGAATGTCTGGCCAAAGGCAGAATTGTTCGGGTGGAGGCCAAGAGCAAGGGTCGTCAGCGGGCGGAGCAGGTTTATGATCGCTTGACCGCCGCCGGAAAACGGCTGCTGGCGGTGATCGGCCAGTGCAGGGGGCTGTCCAATCGGGAACTGGCGAAATTCGCCGACCAGATCAACGCCCTGTGCGATAAATTCCAGAGAAAATAATTTAACTGCCGGAGCAGCTCTGCTCCGGCAGTCAGCTTGCGGCCAAACCCGAAGGGTCTGGCCGCAAAGTTTTGCAGTTTGCTGCGGGGAAGCCGCTGGGCGCGTGTTTTAACGAAGCATTACAGGAGGCTTCTGGCGGCGCGAATCCGCGCTGTAGTGCGCTGGCTGCCTAGAATCTGCATTACCGTATACAGATCTGGGGAATTGCTCTTGCCGGTGACGGCCAGACGCAGGAAAGCGGATACGTCTGCCACAGTGCCCGGGAAAGCGGCGGGGTTTGCCTTGTATGCTTTCATGTCTGTGGTGAAGCCGATTTCCTCCGTAATGGCCTTTACCTTCTCGAACCAAACGCCGGAATCATCCGCGCAGTCATAGCTTTCCAGAAACTTGTCCAGTACCGAGGCAATGACAGCCTTGTCAAATTGCTCCGGGAAGGCTGGCAGGGACAGATATTCGTCATAGAAGAAGCCCATGTATTCCTTGGCGTCTTTCCAGGTGGCCAGATCCTTGCGGGGCTTTTTGCCGCCCCGGCCGATGGACAGAATCCGAATGGCATAGGCGGGATCGGATTCCAGCTTGGCGCCGAAGTCCGGGTCAAACTCCTTTGCCCATTCCGTCAGCAGATCGTAGACCTTGTCCGCAGACATTTTCGCAATCTCATTTTTAGAAACGTCGGTCAGCTTGGCATAGTCGAAAAGATTTCCGGCGGGGTTCAGCTTCTTGGGGCTGAATTTGAAATCCGTAGGCGCCGCAGCGGGGTTTGCCCGCCGCCAGTCCTCAAAATTGGAATTGAGCAGCGTCATGATGTACTCATACACCGCCTCTACCGGGAAGCCTGCCGCTTTGTAGTAAGTCAGTGCCAGCTCGGGGTCTTTCCGCTTGGAGAGTTTCCGTTTGGAAGCGCCCTCCATTTTCATCAGCGGGCCAATATGCACATATTTGGGCAGCTTGAAGCCCAAGGCCTGAAACAGCTGGATATGAAACGGCAAGGTGGAAAGCCATTCGTCTCCTCGCACCACATGGGTAGTGCGCATCAGGTGGTCGTCTACCGCATGGGCAAAGTGATAGGTTGGGATGCCGTCGGACTTCAACAGAACATGATCCACATTGTTTTCCGTGACGGTGAGTTTGCCCTTTACCAGGTCATCAAACTTGAACTGATTTTCGATGCTGCCGGTGCTGCGGAAGCGGAGCACCCAGGGCTTTCCGGCGTCCAGCGCCTTCCGGATGTCCTCCATGGAGCGATCCCGCCAGATGGCGTACCGGCCATAGTAGCCGGTGGTTTCCTTTTCGGCTTCCTGCTGCTCCCGCATGGCGCTCAGCTCTTCTTCGGTGCAGAAGCAGGGATATGCCTTACCCTCAAGCACCAGCTTTTTTGCGTATACATGGTAAATGGCAGCACGCTGGCGCTGGCGGTAAGGACCGTATCGGCCGCAGTCTCCGTCGATGACAGCCCCCTCGTCAAATTGGATGCCATAGTGCTTCAGGGTATTGATGAGCACCTCCACCGCGCCGGGGACTTCCCGTTTGGCGTCGGTATCCTCCACCCGCAAAAAGAGCACGCCCCCCGACTGGTGCGCCATGCGCTCGGCGGTAAGCCCCTGTACCAGATTGCCCAGATGGACAAAGCCTGTGGGGGAGGGAGCCATACGGGTGACTACCGCGCCCTCCGGCAGCTGCCGCAGAGGATATCTTTCCTCCAGCATTTCCGGAGTGTCCGTCACCTGAGGAAAGAGCAGCTGGGCAAGTTCTGTATGGTTTATCATGCTATAACCTCAATTCTAAAAAACTCTGGGGTAATGATACCATGGGTTGAAACAAAAGTCAATTTTCAGTTGCGCTCCCCAGGGGAATGTGTTAGAATAGGGAAAAGTTATGCAAAAGAGGTATCATCATGGAGGATGCGATTACGAAAAAAAGAATGCTCTCCGGCATCAAGCCCTCCGGGGATCTGACCCTGGGCAGCTATCTGGGAGCAATCAGGAACTGGGCGCAGCGGGCGGAGGAATACGACTGCTTTTACTTTATGGCAGATCTTCACGCCATCACCGTGCGCCAGAACCCTGCCGACCTGCGGCGGCGTACCCTGGAGCAGCTGGCGCAGTACATTGCCTGCGGCCTGGATCCGCAGAAAAATACCCTGTTTATCCAGAGCCATGTGCATCAGCACGCGGAGCTGGGCTGGGTGCTGGAGTGCTACTCCATGTTCGGCGAGCTGTCCCGGATGACCCAGTTTAAGGATAAGTCCGCCAAAAACGCGGAGAACATCAACGGCGGCCTGTTTACCTATCCCAGCCTGATGGCGGCGGATATTCTGCTCTATCAGCCGGATCTGGTGCCTGTCGGCGAGGATCAGAAGCAGCATGTGGAGCTTTGCCACACCATTGCCCGCCGGTTCAACGGAGTGTACGGGGATGTGTTCAAGATTCCCGAGCCGTTTGTTTCTAAGGTGGGGGCGCGGATCATGAGCCTTACCAATCCAACGGCCAAAATGTCCAAATCGGAAAATGAGGATACCGGGCGGGTGCTGCTGATGGACGCGCCCGAGACCATCATGCGCCAATTCAAGCGGGCCGTCACAGACTCCGAAACCTCTGTGCGGTTTGACAAAGAGAACAAGCCCGGCGTCTCCAATCTGATGACCATTTACGCTGCCTGCACCGGAAAGACCTACCAGCAGATTGAGGAGGAGTTTTCCGGCAAGGGCTACGGTGAATTCAAGCCGGCAGTGGGCGAAGCGGTGGTGGAAACTCTCCGCCCCATCCGGGAGGAAGCTGCCCGCTTGATGAAGGATAAGGCGTACCTGGAGAGCGTTTACCGGGATGGCGCGCAAAAGGCTGCGTATGTGGCGGAAAAAACATTGCGGAAGGTCTATAAGAAAGTAGGCTTTGTGGCGAAGTAAAAATGGAGCGCCGACCCTCAGGAAGGCGCCCTGCTGCAAAACGGCCTGCGGCTTACAGGCACTGAAAAAATATAAATTGGTTTAGGGGCGAATTGCCCGGGAGGATTTATATTATTTATGCGCATGAAGGACAAAATGCACACAGGCGAGCTTTACTTGCCCGGCGACGAGGAAATTCTGGAATGGCAGATGAAATGTCTGGACAGGCTGTATGAATTTAACCGGCTCCGCCCCTCTGAAGCTGAAAAGCGGCAGGCCATGA
The DNA here is from genome assembly GCA_018715805.1 of Candidatus Faecousia intestinigallinarum. Taxonomy (GTDB): domain Bacteria; phylum Bacillota; class Clostridia; order Oscillospirales; family Oscillospiraceae; genus Faecousia; species Faecousia intestinigallinarum. The sequence goes on from DVKX01000092.1 coordinate 11,196, forward strand.
TGAAAGAGATGTTTGCGGAGATCGGCGAGAACTGCTATATCGAATCGCCGTTTTATTCCAACTTTGGCGGCGGGCATTGCCACTGGGGAAATAACGTCTACGCTAACTTCAATCTGACGCTGGTGGATGATACGCATATTTATGTGGGGGACAATACCATGTTCGGTCCCAATGTTATCATTGCTACGGCAGGGCACCCCATTTTGCCGGAACTCCGGGAGCAGGCGTATCAGTACAACGCTCCTGTGCATATTGGAAAAAACTGCTGGCTCGGCGCCGGAGTAATCGTTTTGCCGGGGATCACCATCGGCGATAATGTGGTGATCGGCGCGGGCAGCATCGTGACAAAGAATCTGCCGCCCAATGTTGTCGCGGTGGGCAATCCCTGCAGAGTTCTCCGGGAGATAGACGAACATGACAAGGAATACTATTTCAAAAATCGCCGGATCGACTGGAACCAACGAAACGGCTGAAATGTGATATTGAACGGGGGAGATGGAGTGCGAATACACCATCTCCCCCGCGCTTGCCGCCTATCGTTATTTTGTTGTTTTTGCCGCCGCCGGGAAGCTCCTCACTTTGTGTGCGGGATCCCGCCAATACGAACCCTGCTACAAAGCAAAGTAGAGCGCAATGGTGAGCAGCGCGCGGCTGCGGCCTTCCGCGCTGTCCCCGCATAGGAGCAGCACCAGCAAAATGACCAGCAGATCCTGCATATCAAGCCCTGAGGGGATCAAATTCTGCAGCACTTCCGGCAAAGGATCGGGCTGGCGGGGGGGAGGCGCTGCGGACGCCGAGGCTTGCGGCGAGGATTTCGGCGCCTCTTGGGAACGCTGGGTACGGCGAGACTGACCTGGCATCCCCTCCCGGCTGCGGCGGTAGGAGCCGTCCGGCTGCGGAGTATAGCGGTTATACATGGCGTTCACCCCCCAGCATCTCTGCGGCCATCTGCGCCATTCGCGCGGTGCACAGAGCTTTCTCCAGCCGCTCCAGCCGCTCTTTGGCCAAGTAGGGATGCAGAGCTTTCAGCAGCGCGTGTTCTTTTCCATCCAAGTTGCCCCGGCCGGCCAGACTGGAAAGCTTTTGGAGCGCGGATATATCCAGGCCGGCAAAGCCGGAGGACGCCGCAGCTGCGGGCTGTTCGGAGGAGGGCATCTCCATTCCCAGAGATTTGGCCATGGCGGCCACCTGCTCCATGACCTGGGGATCGTTCATCATAGCGGCCAGCTTCTCTTCCATTTCGCCCATGGGTCAGCCCTTTCCCATTTGCCGCAGAAGCTGCTGCGCCTCCGGGGAGGAGAGCAGGGAGGCCATGGCTTTTTGCATTTGTCCATAGTTTCCGGCGGCGGCTGCATCCATGGCCTGCTGCAGCTGTTCCCCCTGCGTGCGCTGGAGCAGCGCGAAAAGCTGCTGCCCAGCGGGGCTGTTGGCCAGGCGTTTGGCCTCCTGGATGGAAAAATCCTCAGAATTTTTGTTCACGTGGATTGCCTCCTGTCAAAATGCCTGTTATAATAAACAAATCGGATATAATACTATATGCGCTTGCAGAACGGTTGGTGTAAAATGAAAATTCTGATTTTGTCGGATTCCCACTCCGCCCTGTCGTTTATGCGCAAGGCGGTGGAAAAGCTGCGGCCGGACGCCGTGGTTCATTTGGGGGACTATTATGACGACGGAAGGGTGATTGCCAAGGAATATCCCGGAATACCTGTATACCAGGTGCCGGGGAATTGCGATCGATACCGCTGTCCGCCGGGCGTGCCGGAGATCCTTGTGGAAAGCATATGCGGCGTGCGGCTCTTTATGACCCATGGGCACCGCCATGGGGTCAAGATAGAGCTTGGCGGACTGATCCGGGATGCGGAGGAATGCCGGGCGCAGGCGGCGCTTTTTGGTCACACCCATATCCCATACTGCGCGCAGACGTCGTCTGGTATGTGGGTGCTGAATCCCGGCAGCTGCGGCTATACGCCCTACGGCGCGGTAATAGAGACAGATGGAAAAAACATCTTGGCCTGCTATCATTTTCAACAGGCGGATTTGGAGGAAAAAGCATGATATTGACAGTGGATATTGGGAACTCTAACATCGTTCTGGGGGGCGTGGAAGAGGATAAGATCGTTTTGGAGGCGCGGCTTCGCACAGACGCCACCAAGACTTCCGATGAGTATTGCGTGGATCTGAAAATGCTGCTGGAGATCCATGCCGTGTCGCCTGCCCAGGTGGAGGGTGCGATCATTGCCAGCGTAGTGCCCCAGGTATTGAATTCTTTCCAGACGGCGATCAAAAAGCTCACCGGGAAATCCAGCCTGGTGGTGGGTCCGGGACTGAAAACCGGGTTAAATATTCTCCTGGAAAACCCTGGGCAGATGGGTGCGGATCTGGTGGCGGGGGATGTGGCTGCTCTTCGGGAGCATAAGCCGCCGCTGATCGTCATCGATATGGGTACGGCCACAACGATGTCCGTGCTGGATCAGAACGGCGCGCATATCGGAGGATGTATCTGCCCGGGCGTGAAAGTCTCCCAGGAGGCATTAACGGAACGAACGGCACTGCTGCCGGGATTACAGCTGGATAAGCCGAAGCGAGCCATCGGCCGGAACACCACCGACGCCATGCGATCCGGAATTATGCTGGGGGCTGCCTGTATGCTGGACGGGATGGTGGAGCGGATGGAACAGGAACTGGGGTATAAGACCACGGTGATTGTGACAGGCGGCATTGCGAAGTTCATTGCGCCCCTGTGCAGAACGCCGATGATCTATGACCGGGATCTCATTGTCAAGGGGCTGACGGCACTTTATCGGGAGAACCGGCGGGGCTGATTACAAGATCAGCAGAAACAGAATGGTTGCCGCCGCGCCCGCAGCCAGGGCGATTGCCAGGGCGGCATCCAGCAGTTTGTCCAGAACCCGGCGGCGTGCGGCGCCGGGGAAGGGAATGGCGGCGCCGCGGCGGTAAGCGACATGACGGCTGGTGTGCTGAAAGTTGGTTTTCATAGAGGTGCCTCCTTGCTTTTTTGCTGGATACCAGGATAGCATATAAATAGTCCGATAATTCGGACATTTAAGGCGCATTTATAAAAACTTAAAATTTACCGCCCTTGCATACCAGGGAAGAATGTGATAATATTAGGAAAAACAAAGAGAGTGGGAGGCGCGCATATGGGTAATGCGGAAAACACGGGCGCAAAAAAACCGGCTTTTCGGGAAAAAATACGACCCAGCATGGGAAAGGCGGAAAATGTCCTTGCCACCATTGGCAATATTCTGAAGATCATTGGCAGCTGGGTGTATCGGCTGCATAAGATCATACTGGCAGTGCCGGTGGCAGTGGCGGCGGCTTTGGTGGCGCAGTATAATTTTGCCCACCTGCCGGAAATGGTGGGAATCAACCTGCAATCCAACGGCCAGTATGCCCAGATGATCACCCGGGAGATGGCGGTGCTGGGGCCGGTGGCGGTGACAGCCGCCTGCCTGCTGCTGATGTTCTGCTCCCGCCGAACCATCTATCCTTGGCTCATCAGTATATTCAGCCTGGCGCTGCCGGTGCTGGTACTGGTGACGAACACGTTCCCGGGATAAGGTTTTATGAGAGAGAAAAAGAAAAGCAAAAGCGTACTGATGCAGGATATGCGCAGCAAGAAAGTGGTGCTGCCGGTATACCTGGTGCTGCGGGCGCTGGTGATCCTGACCGGCGTAGCACAGTTTTTCAATGGAAACTACGAGAATGTATTTTTGTGTGTGCTGACCCTGATTCTGATGCTCATGCCCACAGCTTTGGAGCGGCAGCTGCATATCGACCTGCCGGATACCCTGGAGATCATCATTCTGCTCTTCATTTTTGCGGCGGAGATCCTGGGGGAGATCCAGGAGTTTTATCTGCTGATTCCTTTCTGGGATACGGTGCTGCACACGCTGAACGGCTTCCTGTTCGCCGCCATTGGCTTCTCCATTGTAAATCTGCTGAATGAAAATAAGCATATTTCTATGACTTTGTCCCCGTTTTACATGGCGGTGACGGCGTTCTGTTTTTCCATGACCATCGGCATCCTATGGGAGTTTTTTGAGTGGGGTATGGACTGTTGGTTTGGCATGGATATGCAGAAGGATACCATTTTGGCCGGCTTCAATACGGTGAATTTGGATCCCGCCGGGGGCAATACCGCCTATCATGTGCGCAATGTGGTGGATACGGTGCTGGTGTATGCCGACGGTACCACCCAGTCCATGGGCTTGGGCGGCTATCTGGACGTGGGTCTGATGGATACCATGATGGATTTGCTGGTGAATCTCATTGGCGCGGTGGTATTCTCTTTCTTTGGATTCTTCTATGTGAAGACCAAAGGACAGGGGAAAATTGCCCGGAGTTTGATTCCCAACGTGCTGGAAGATACGCCGGAGGAACCGGAAAAGGAACTGTAAATCTGTGAATTACCCGCTTCCGCCCGATGGACGGCGGATCATGGTAAGAAACGGCCGAAGCATAAAAGCCTGCCGCAGAGGTTTTACCTCTGCGGCAGGCTTTTTGCATGTTCTTCATGTTGCATAGAAAAAGGATGGTTTACAAAATGCCGTATGTGGTCTGCGTTGGGATTGCGGCTATGTTTAACTGATTTGGAGCAGTCCAACTGCCCGGGAGGGTATTTTATATCAGCAGTTCCAGCAGCGCCTGGGGGTTATCCGCAATGGCGATAGCGCCGGCGGCCTCCAGAGCCTCCACCTTGCCATAGCCCCAGGCCGCGCCGATGGTGGGAATGCCGTGGGCTTTTGCGCCTAGTACGTCGAAGGCGGTGTCGCCCACCATGGTGATGCTCTCCGCTTCCGCTACCTGAGAAAGCAGATAGGCGATAACCGACGATTTGGAGCTGCGGGCGCCGTCAAAGCTGGCGCCGGCAATAACATCGAAATACTTGTCCAGGCCGAAGTGCTCCAGAATTTCCACGGAGGTTTCCTCCGGCTTGGAAGTGGCCACAAACAGGCGATAGCCTCGCTCCTGAAGCGTTTTCAGCACCTGGGGGATACCGGGGTAGGGGAAGTTTTCAAATTTGCCTACGCTCAAGTAGCGGCTGCGGTAGACAGCGATGGCTTCATCCACCTTATTGGCAGGCACGCCGAAGCGCTGGAAGGTATCTCCCAGGGGCGGCCCTACAAACTCCCGCATGGTTTCCCCGTCCGGGACAGGCAGGCCGAAATGCTCCAGCGCCAAGGCAGCGCATTTGATAATGCCCTCGCCGGAATCGGTGAGGGTGCCGTCTAGATCGAAGAATACGTATTTCTTGCGCATAATCTATGACCTCTCTCTGCTCATTTGCAGATAGTGTATCATAGCTAGGGCGAGAAAGCAAGGGGCGGGGAAGGACGCGGACAAGCGCCGAAAAAGCCGGAGCAAGCGATGCGCCGCT
>DVKX01000093.1 GCA_018715805.1 Candidatus Faecousia intestinigallinarum
AAGTAAGTAGACCCGGGAGACGAGTACATCAGCGTCCACTTGTGGTCAGCGAATGACTTTAAGATAGGATAGGGGATTTCGGCTAAGTTCGCGTTGACCGAAGTGCCTGCATGCTTCGCCCGCTCGTCTGCATAGACGATCTGCAAACCCTCAAGTCCTTCCGGATACAGTTCGAGCAAATCGTCCTCCCCTACACCCATCATGCGGTCAAAGATAACGGCGGCCTCGGCTCGTGTAATGTCCGCAGAGGGATTAAAAGACTCATCACAAGTGAAGATACCAAGTGCAACAGCGTTTTCTGCATAAGGTATCAGATCCGGATCGAACTCTGAAGCATCCAAAAACGTGATAGCTTCCTGTTCCCACGGGACAGCGCAGAGTGCGTCAATAACTACCTTGGCTGCGTCTTCCCTGCTGATTGGCTCATTTTCGTGCATAGGGGAGATCCAATGCATATCACGGGCGAAATCGGCAGCATCATCGTACCGGGCGGCTTCTGTCTCCAAGTAACCGATGTCGATCCCTATAGCGCGGACAACAAGGGATATGAACTCGCCCTCGGTAATCAGCGCATGCGGCCTGAATGAACCATCGCCGTAGCCTTGGATAATCCCCTTGTTTTTAAGGGTCTGCACTGCTGGGCTGTACCAGCTATCGGCGGGAACATCGGTGAATACAATGTCATCGGCCGCAAAACATACCGATATGCAGACCGTTGCTGCTATGAGGAATGACACTGCGAGACCAGAGACGCGCTTCAAAATCTGTAAAAGACGCATGACACACCTCACTCCCAAAGCCCAGAGATCTCTTCAAGGAGCGCATACGTCATCGGCGCCTTATCATCAAAAGGCGCGTACAGGATATATGCTTTGAAAGATTCTGCGAAGAACTCCCCGACCGAGGTCTTGCAGTAGGAGCGGCTGGTGATATCCTCCATCGCTTCTGCTTCCGCATCGTAGGCATAATCAAAACGTGCCCGCATATCCTCATCCAACATAATATTGAACAGGTAATGTCCGAACTCGTGGACGATAGTGCCTCTGTCCAGCATTGCTGAACTAGACTGCACTTTCACTTCGATCTCCCGGTTGTTAGCAGAGGTAATGCCTACTGCATAGGGATATTGCGGATAGCGGATACCGATGTCAGGTGTGAATGTAAGTGTCCAGTCGTGTTCGATGAAGTGTTCAAGGATCGGCATCGGGACTTTGCGGAGGTTATTCAACGCAGAAAAGGTGTATTTGGTGGTATCTTGCCCAATGTATTCAATGCGCAGATCTTCCATTGATGACGGAGCTAATACATTACAGTCGATCTGCCCCTTATCCTGCATATTAAGGCAACACCGCACAAAGGAAAAAATGTGATATAATAAAGCTATGGATAAGCAGATGAGTCTGTCGGGCCTGAGCGATGAATTGAGTCAGGTGCGGACAAAGAAGAAAGAATTCCTGAGTCAGATAGAGCGCATTGTCCCATGGGGAGAGTGGATCAAACTCATTCGGCCGCACTATTACAAAGGAGAGCGCGGCAATAAGCCCTACGATCTGGAACGGATGCTGCGGATTTATCTGGTGCAAAACCTGTATGATCTGTCGGACATGGCAACAGTAGCGGAAGTGATCGACAGCCGTGCATTCTCGGAATTCTGCGGAGTGGAATCGAGCAATCAGGTGCCGGACGGCGATACGCTGGGTCGGTTCCGGAATTTGCTGCTCCGCAGCGGGCTGCAGGAGAAGTTGTTTGCGCAGGTGGTATATCTGCTGCAGGAAAGAGGGCTGCTGCTGAAGAAAGGAACCATAGTGGACTCTACACTGATTGCAGCGCCGTCCTCGACAAAGAACAGGGAAAAGAAACGAGACCCGGAAGCACACTCGGTGAAAAAGGGGAATAGTTGGCATTTTGGCTATAAAGCCCACATCGGTGTGGATAAAGACAGCGGTTTGGTGCACACAGTAAAGGTCACCAGCGCCAACATCCACGATGTGACGATGGTGCCGGAGCTTTTAACCGGCGATGAGGATAGCGTATATGGGGACAGTGGATACCTGGGCGCCGAAAAACGGGAAGACGCCGTTCTTTTCAATACCCAGAGGAAACGAATCCGTTACAAAATCAACAGGCGGCCCTCGCAGAGTAAACACGCAGACAATCGTTCCCGCGGGCAGATCAAACGCCGCGAAAAGGAGAAATCTTCCGTACGGGCCAAGGTAGAGCATGTCTTTGGGGTAGTAAAGGGCCAACTTCGATACCGGAAAACCAGGTACCGAGGTCTGCGAAAACAGATTGCCAAACTGAATATCCTGTTCGCGCTGGCGAATCTGATTCTGGCTGACAGGCGGTCCTGCCTGACGGCTTAAATCAGTGCGCCTGCATCGCTGATGGAATGGCCTACTATGCCCTGCCGGATGGAATCTTCCCGCAGGGCTTTTCCTTTGGCGTGTTCTGCGGTGTTGCCATATGAAATAGCAGAGGCGGTCGGCTATACGGATTCGCGCTATTTCAGTCAGGTGTTCCGGAAAAGCGTGGGCATGACTCCGTTGGAATACAGAGCAGCAAACCAAAAAGAACCAAGCATAATGCACAAAAAATAAAAGGATTTAACCGGCGTTTTGCCAGCAGGATATATTGCTGGTAGAACGCCGGTCGTTATTATCAGAGAAATTTCAACAAATTTGTTGTGATTCGCCGCATGGCCATTTCGCATGGGGCAAAGTATAATAAGCATACAAAAGCTGAAGGGCATAACCAAGAGACAGAAAGGGAGGAGTAATCAATGAAAAAGAGAATATGCTCTATGTTATTGGCAGCCGTGACCGCGGTATCTCTCACAGCGTGCGGTGGGACAACAGATGAGCAGCAGGCTGCTGGCAGCACGGACGGAGGAAAACAGAAAATCGAGTTCTGGATGCTTCCGGTCATTGATGAAGCGGATACGCAGGAAATGGTGGATGCGTTTAATGCACAGAGCGAAACTACTGAAGTGGAATTGACCATGCTTGACTGGAGCAGCGGCCGTGAGCAGATCAAGCAGGCGGTAGCGTCTGGAGCCGGGCCGGATGTGTTCTATATAGGTGCCGGACTGGACATTGCCTATATCGACGGGGGGTTGCTGCTTCCGTTGGATGAACACGGCTATTCTGAAGAGGATATCGGGAAATATACCGACCTGATTGAGGGCAATATGGTTGATGGACATCTGCTTGCAGCACCGATCACGTATGAAAACTACGTGCTTTATTATCGAACCGATGTGCTGGAGCAGTTTGGATTCGACGCCCCTCCGACGACTTGGGAAGAACTGAAGAGTATGGCGAAAACCATTACGGAAGGTTCCAACGGCGAGATTATGGGTTTCCAGTTCAAAGGCGCAGATGACCAGCTCAATGCAATCAATTACAGCTGGCAGACTCTGTTGGCGCAAAATGGCGGGCAACTGATGGATCTGGAAACCATGCAGTCGACTGAAAACACCCCGGAAGCACAGGAAGCGCTTGAATATATGAAGAGCTTCTATACGGAAGGGATCAGCACGATGGGTACCAGTTCCAACAACGGTTTCCGTGAAGGTAAAGTAGCTATGTATATGTTTACAAACGGACCGATGACCTCGGAAGGCTTTGTGGACGATCAGAATATGGCAGGAAAATGGGCGATCGCTGCGCCGCCTGCTGGGCCGGATAATGCAGGTGGTTATCTGGGTGGACATGCGCTTGCTGTTAATGCTGCCTGTGAGACACCGGAAAATGCTGTTGAGTTTGTAAAGGCGTTTACGTCGCCGGAAAATGTACCGACTTGGCTGAATGTGTTTTATGGCGTACAGCCCTATGACCTTGAAAAACTAAGCGACAGCGAGCAGCAGGCGATCGAAGCTATTTATGAGCAGGAACCTGCATATTGGGAAGCAATCAATCAATCCGCAGACGCATGCACAGCTGACTTCATGATTCAGTCGCGTTATGGTTATACCGCTCGCTTTGATGGGCAGAAACGTCTGATTATTGCAGCGCTGACAGGTGAGATGGAAATTGAGCAGGCACTAAGCCAGCTGGACACGGAGATCAATCAATCGCTTTAAATCTCTCTCTTCTTAACCTCTTCTGTACAGGAGCGGCAGCCGGAAAGGCGCCGCTCCTGTCACCAGGAAAACAAAAAGGGGGCATAACTGGTGTTTCGTATTTCCCGCAATAAGCGAAAGGATGCCGCGCAGGCGTATCTGATGCTGCTGCCCGCCGCTGTTTTGCTTGTACTTTTTATGCTGTGGCCTATGCTGAATTCTGCATTTTACGGTCTGTTTAAATGGAATCTGGTAGGCGACAAAACGTTTATCGGGCTTGAGAACTTCAAATTTATGTTTTTTCAGGATGAAAGCTTTCGCCGTGCCTTGTTGAACACGCTGGTTTATACCGTGGTCAATATGGTGTTGACGCTGGTGCTTTCTCTGGGATGCGCCCTGCTGTTCCAGCGGGAAAGCAAACTTAGCGTTGTAGGGCGCTGCGCATGCTTCATTCCTGTTGTAGTTCCCATCACGGTAATGGGTATGGTTTGGAAAATGATTTATGAACCGCAGTACGGCGTTATCAATCAGGTGCTGGCTGGCCTTGGCATTCAGGGACCGCAATGGCTGTACGACTCAAAAGTGGCGCTGATCGCGGTAATCATATTCAATGTTTGGAAAGAGTTTGGTTTATACACCATTATTTTTATTGGAGGCTTGCAGAAAATACCGAAGGAGTTATATGAGTCGGCGGCGATCGACGGTGCAAACAGCTGGATAACTTTTTGGCGCGTTACATTGCCGATGCTACGCCCCATTATGTACTTTGCGACCACGATCCTGCTGATCAACTCGTTCAAGGCATTTGACCACATTTGGGTCATGACAAGCGGCGGTCCGGGCAATTCCACCTCCACACTGGTGACTTACATATATGCCAAAGTATTTGACAATGTCGGTTTGGCATCGGCTGCATCCTTTGTACTTTTTATCATTGTTCTGCTGATGACTGCGATAAAGTCTAAATTCGGTAAGGAGGGTGAGGTCGATGCGTAAAAACAGACTGTTGTATCCGGCGCGGGTGCTGATTATTCTGCTTGCATCGTTGTTTTCCCTGTTCCCGTTTCTGATTATGCTGAAAAGTTCCTTTGAACCTTATACCTCAATCGTATCGCTGGATTTCCATCTACTACCGGAAAACGCGAGCCTGGATAATTACGTGACGGTTTGTCAAGAATATCCGATTCTGCGGTGGTTCTGTAATTCCGCGGTCGTTGCGGGGGTAGCGATTGCGCTTAACATGGTTGTCGATGTATTTGCAGCCTATACGTTGGCGCGAATCGAATATCCTGGAAAAAAGGCAACCAATATGATGGTGCTGTGCGCACAGATCGTACCGGTGCAGGTAATTGTTGTACCAATGTATCAGATGATGGTAGAGTGGGGCTGGGTGGATACCTATCGTGGCCTGATCCTTCCGGTCGCAATCAGTCCGTTTATCATATTTTTCCTCAAACAGAGCTTTATGCAGATCCCGCGGGCGCTGGACGAAGCTGCTATGATCGACGGGTGCAGCCGGATCGGTGTACTGTTCCGTGTGATACTTCCTAATGCAGTACCTGCGCTCGGTACATCGGTTGTGCTCAAATTCATGTGGGTCTGGGGCGACTACATGTGGCCCAGCCTTGTTTCCAAAAGTACGGAAATGCGCACATTGCCGGTAGCGATTGCAACATTCCAGCGTGCAGGCGGCACCTATCCCTGGGATCTGATTATGCCAGCTGCTGTGCTGTCCTCGGTGCCGATCGTTCTACTGTTCCTTTTCCTGCAGAAGTACTTTATTGCTGGTCTGACAGAAGGCGCAGTCAAAGGATAAAAGGAGGGGCGAAAATTGAAAACAATTACATGGCCACAGGCGGAGATCCCGGTAGTGGCAGAGACAGAAGTATTGGTTGTCGGCGGAGGCCCAGCAGGCTTTGGTGCAGCGTTGACAGCCGCGAGAATGGGACGTAAAACGATGCTCATCGAGCAGAATGGAGCTGTGGGCGGCGTAGCAACCGTAGGTATTATGAGTCACTGGACCGGTCATCAGGAGGGCGGCGTGTTTGCGGAGCTGCGCGAGAAGGCAAGGGACTGCGAATGCCCGGAGGTCATCAACCCGGAAAAACTGAAGGCTTTGATGCTCAATATGCTGGAGGATGCAGGCGTCACTGTTCAGCTTTATACATGGTGCAGCGATGTAATCATGGAAGGAAATCGTTTGTGCGGTGTTGTCACAGAAAGCAAATCAGGGCGGGAAGCGATTCTCAGCGAAATCACGATCGACTCGACAGGGGACGGCGATGTGGCTGCCCGTGCAGGTGTTCCATATGATAAAGGGCGAGAAGATGGCGGTATGCAGCCGATGACGATTATGTTTAAAATCGCCGGTGTAGATATGGATCGGGCGCTGTTTTTCTGGGGCTTTGAAGATACGGTCGCGCTACCGGAAGGCGACTTGCAGACCTTGTGCAGAGAAGAGCTGCCATACCCGGCTGGACATGTACTCCTGTACCCATCTTCACTGCCGGGGGTAGTGACGGTGAATATGACAAACGCCGTTCATGCGGACGGCACGGATGTACGAGACCTCAACCGCGCGGGACGCGAGTGCCGCAACCAGATCCCGCTGATTGTGGATTTCTTGCGCCGACATGTACCAGGCTACGAAAGCTGTTATGTGTGTGAATCAGCTAACGCCGTGGGCGTGCGTGAAACAAGAAGATTTCATGCGGCATACCAGCTCAATGAAACCGATATTGCGAGCGCGCGGCTGTTTGATGACTGGGTCGTTACAAAATCCCGTTTCTTTTTTGATCTGCACAATGTTACAGGCGCTGGATTGGATGCGGCAGGAGCCTATAAAAAGTTCCAGCAAAAGAGCAGCTATACGATTCCGCGCGGCTGCTTCCTGCCGGAGGGCACAGATGGGCTGCTGCTAAATGGGCGAAATATTGGTGGTACCCATAAAGCGCATTCCAGCTACCGAGTTATGCCAATATGTGTTAACATGGGACAGGCGGCAGGCGTGCTGGCAGCGCTCAGCTTGGAACAGGGCTGTGCACCGGGCGAATTGGATATGCGGGATGTGCAGGAAAAGCTGCGCATCCAAAATGTTGAACCGTAAAAGGAGGGGAAAGGAAATGTATGCAACACGGTCTTACAGCCTGTGCGATAATCGCCTTTCCGTTGGACTGAGCGGGATCGCTGCCATCGCCACGAAAACCTATGGTACAGGATGTGGTATCGTATACCGCAACGCCAGTGGACGCAGCGAGCAGGCAATACAGTTTACGGATTTTTTGGATAAGGCTTGGATGCAGAATGGCCCGATGGAAGATGCGCGGGCGGTATTGGCTTCCCTTGATTGGCCGAATGATGGAACAAAGACGGCTGTTTTGCTTGCTGCAGGCGTAATACAGTCCTTGCAGGAAAATTTGCAGGATGGACGCAAAATTCTGGATTCACTTCCTGCGGCAAGCGCATTTGCACAGGAGCAAATCAAACGTATGGCTCGAGAACGGGACGGCATGCTGGTTGGCGGCGGCCTGTGGCTCATAAATCTAATTCGTCCGCTTGTGTATTTTGCGGATGAAACCAGGAATTCGTCCGCTAGAGTGTTGGCAGATGCAGCGGCAAAACCGTTGCAGGCAATTGCAGAAAACGCAGGGGCACGGTTCCATGAAGTCTATGAGCGGGTACGTGCTGCAGCGCCAAACCAGTTTTACAGTTTACATCAGATCGGCCTGAAAAACTCGCATATCCCTATGCACGATGATCACGTGGATATTATCAGGTTCGGATTGGAAATGAAAAGCGGACAGATCTGTGACCTGTGTGAAAAAGAAATTACGCTGCCTATCGAAATAGGACAGGCAGTAATCCGACAGACAACAGCAATCGTACAGGCATTTTGCAATGTACGTTGTGCGGAACCGTAAAGGGAGGAATGGACGATGGCGGACATTCAATTCCATCATGTGAAAAAGACGTATGATACAGGGGTTACCGTAGTCCCTGACCTCAATTTAGAGATTCACGATCAGGAGTTTGTTGTACTGGTCGGTCCGTCCGGATGCGGAAAATCTACGACGCTGCGTATGATTGCAGGGTTAGAAGAAATAACAGATGGCGATCTGATGATCGGCGGGAAAAAGGTCAACGATATTGCTCCCAAGGATCGCGACATCGCAATGGTCTTTCAGAATTATGCGCTATATCCTCACATGACAGTTTATAAGAACATGGCTTTTGGGCTGGAACTGCGCAAAACACCGAAGTCCGTGATTGATGAAAAGGTGCGATGGGCGGCGGAAGTGCTTAATCTGACCGATTACCTCGACCGCAAGCCCAAAGCGCTCTCAGGCGGTCAGCGGCAACGAGTGGCGCTAGGCAGAGCAATGGTGCGCGACCCGGCGGTGTTTCTCTTGGACGAACCTCTTTCCAATCTGGATGCTAAGCTTCGCACACAAATGCGAACGGAATTGACGCAGCTTCATAAAAAACTGAATACAACCTTTGTTTATGTCACCCACGACCAGACGGAAGCGATGACAATGGGAGACCGTATCGCGGTCATGAAAGACGGCATATTGCAGCAATTCGATACGCCGCAGAACCTGTATAGCTTCCCGCGTAACCTGTTTGTGGCCGGTTTTATTGGATCGCCGCAGATGAACTTTATCCATGCGCAGGTAGAGTACAGCGGGGAAGAAATCAGAGTGGTGTTTGGCGGATTTTCCATTCCAGTTCCGATTGGCAAATGTGGGAATTCACTGAATGACTATGTGGGGAAAACAGTGATCGTTGGGATTCGTCCGGAAGATATGCATGCGGAAGACATTTTTCTTGCCGCCTCGGATCACTCGAAAGTGCGCTTTGAAGTTGAATTGGCGGAATTGATGGGAGCCGAAATCTATCTTTATGGAAAATGCGGTGGAGAAAAAATGACGGCTCGCGTGCCTGCTCGCACAAAGGCAAAGGCCGGGGATAGCATTGAGTTGGCAATAGACTGTAACCATATTCATATTTTTGATGAAGAAAGTGAAGCGGTAATCTGTCAATAAGCTCCTGCTTAAGAGATATTTGCAGCCGCCAAGTTTCACTTTCGCAAAGGAGCAGTCATTAAAAATGTCGGTGGCAGTCAAACTGATTGCCGCAAGCAGAGCATAAAATATGACGGTGGTAAAACCACCTTGTAAAGGGGAAAACGTAATAAAATGAGGAAGCAAGGAAGGAAAACTTGGAATCAGAGTGAATTAAGACACCATGAGTTCGAGCTTTCATAATGGATATAGTGAAGGGAATTTTGCTAATTAATCAAAAAGATTGCTAATGGAAGCGGATTGCGGTATAATCCAATTATCCTTGGACGCCCTGAGTCCTTCCCCGCCAAAACACCCCCAACGTCTCACCAAAAGAACCAATCAGGACCCAAAGTACGGAAACGTGCTTTGGGTCTT
>DVKX01000094.1 GCA_018715805.1 Candidatus Faecousia intestinigallinarum
AATTTCTTCCTTGTCCATACCAACAAGGGGCATAAAAATGGGAATGTCCACCACTGCACCAGTGACAGCCATGGCTTCCATGGTCTGAGAGGCCACCTGACCCAGATTTTCACCGGTAATCAAAGCACCGCAGCCATCGCCCTGGGCAATCCGCTGGGAGATTTCCATCATAAACCGGCGCATAATCAGGGTGAAGAATTCTTCCGGACAGTTGTCCCGGATGGCTTCCTGAATTTCCGTAAAGGGCACCACGTTGACGGTCATTTTGCCGCAGTACCGGGTCACCAGTCGGGCCAACTCTACCACCTTATCCTTTGCCAGCTGGGAGGTGTAAGGGTAGGAGAAGAAGTGAACCGCTTCAATTTCCACGCCCCGCTTGGCAATCATGTAGGCAGCCACCGGAGAATCAATACCGCCGGAGAGCAGCACCATGGCCCGTCCGCCCACACCGGTGGGCAAACCGCCGGCACCAGGCTCTGCCGGGCCGTGAACGTAGGCGGCAAAGTCCCGGACTTCTACAAATACGGTGTAAGCCGGATGATGGACATCTACCCGGCAGCTGGGATGGGCTTCCGCCAGACGACCGCCGATTTCCTGGGACAGCTGGATGGAGGTCAGGGGGAACTGCTTGTCGGAGCGCTTGGACTCTACCTTAAACGATTCGGCACAGTCCAGATCCTCACCCAGATAGTTTTCCACCGCTTCGTAAATGGCATCCACATTCTTTTCACAGGGACGGCACCGGCACAGACTGACCACGCCGAAAATGGCACGGCAGGCTTCCCAGGCGCCGTCCACATCGGCATTCTCATCCTGGGGTTCCACATAGACGGTGGACTGGAGAATGTACACATCGAAGTTGCCGTAGGGCTTCATCCGGCGGCGTACATTCTGGCGCAGACGGGACTCAAACTGACGCTTGTTGGCGCCTTTCAGGACGATTTCGCCCAGTTTCAGCAGGAAAATTTCATTCATTCTATATACCTCATTCATTTGATTTTCTTTCTTCATCGGTTGCCCAGATTGACGGCCCGGTACTGGATGGCCTCGGCGATGTGCTGGGGCAGGATTTCTTCGCTTCCGTCCAGATCGGCCACGGTACGGGCTACCTTCAAGATCCGGTCATAGCTTCTGGCAGTCAGGCCCATGGCGTCAAAGGCATTTTTCATCAGCATGGCGCTTTCTTCTCCCAGTGTGCAGAACCGGCGCATTTCGTTGGGGCCCATCCGGGCGTTGCACATGCCGCCGCTGCCAAAACGGCGATTCTGAATTTCCCGGGCAGCATTGACCCGCTGTTGTACAGAAGCAGAGGGTTCCGCTTCCGTCCGACTGCGCAGATCTTCAAAATGCACCGCGGGAACTTCCACCACAATATCAATCCGGTCCAGCATGGGGCCGGAAATCCGGCTGCGATAACTCTGCACCGCCTGCTCTGAGCAGCGGCACCGACCGGAGGGGTCGCCGTACCAGCCGCATTTGCAGGGGTTCATGGCGCACACCAGCATAAATTCCGCCGGATAGGTGACCGCACCGGAGATCCGGGAGATGGTTACCTTCCCATCTTCCAAAGGCTGGCGCATCAGATCCAGGGTGTCCTTGCGGAATTCCGGCATTTCGTCCAGAAACAGCACGCCCTTGTGGGCCATGGAGATTTCTCCCGGCTTGGGATTGCTGCCGCCTCCGGCAAGTCCTGCGTTGGATACGGTGTGGTGGGGCGCCCGGAAGGGGCGGCGGGTAACCAGGGGGTGTTTGGCATCCAGAAGTCCCATGACGGAGTAAATCTGGCTGACTTCCAGAGATTCTTCCCAGGTCATGTCCGGCAAAATGGAAGGCAGCCGTTTGCTGAGCATGCTTTTGCCCGAACCGGGAGGGCCGATGAGCAGCACGTTGTGACTGCCTGCGGCGGCAACTTCCAGGGCGCGCTTTACGTTCTCCTGACCCAGTACATCTTTAAAATCCAGACCGGAAACATCCTCCGGCTCCGGTTCCCAGAGGGGCTGGGGCGAAAGGATACTCTGTCCGTTCAGCCCGTCCGCCAGCTGGGACAGGGTTTCCACCGGGATAATCACCGGTCCCCGGGCCAGGGTGGCTTCTGCCGCATTTTCTGCTGGGACAAACAGGGTCTGCACCCCTTCCCGTTTGGCAGCGAGCGCCATGGGAAGCACGCCGGAAATGGGACGAATCCGCCCATCCAGGCTCAATTCCCCCAGAAAAGCGGTGGTGGATTTGGGACGGCGGACAGTGCCGGAGGCAGCCAGAATGCTCAGCAAAATGGGAAGATCATAGTGGGTGCCCGCCTTTTTCAAACTGGCAGGGGCCAGATTCACGGTGATTCGGCTCACAGGGAAGGTTAAGCCGCTGCTTTTGGCCGCAGCCCGCACCCGTTCCCGGGCTTCTTTCACCGCCGCATCCGGCAGTCCCACAATGTCAAATCCTGGCAGACCGTTGGAAATAAAGCACTCTGCCGTCACCAGACTGCCCTGAATTCCGGAAATTCCCAGAGTTTTCACGCTGCAAATCATAACCTTCGCTCCTTACAATATATCCAGTCCATTCTACCACGTCAATGGAAAAATGCAATCTATTTTCCTTTTTTTGACCCAAATGGGACGTTTTGGGGCAGCAGCCTGACATTGCCTGGCATTGGGTATAAAAAGCGTGATTTTTTTATAAGTGAGTCGATTGATGGCTTTACAAAGTGCCTCGGAGGTGTTATGATATACACGACAAAAATTGAATACTTTAGGAGGTATTTCGTTTTGGCAAGAAAATTCAAAACCATGGACGGCAATACTGCTGCCGCCCACGTCAGCTACGCCTTTACCGAGGTCGCTGGCATCTACCCCATTACCCCTTCCAGCCCCATGGCTGACAATGTGGACCAGTGGTCCGCTGCCGGCCGGAAGAACATCTTCGGCGATACTGTTAAGGTTGTCGAAATGCAGTCTGAGGCCGGTGCTGCCGGTACCGTTCACGGCTCTCTGGCCGCCGGTGCCCTGACCACCACCTACACCGCATCTCAGGGCCTGCTGCTGATGATCCCCAACATGTACAAGATCGCCGGCGAACTGCTGCCCAGCGTGTTCCATGTTTCCGCCCGTACCGTTGCTACCCAGGCTCTGAACATCTTCGGTGACCACTCCGACGTTTACGCCTGCCGTCAGACCGGCTTCGCCATGCTGTGCGAGACCAATGTGCAGGAAGTGATGGATCTGGGCGCTGTCGCCCATCTGGCTTCCATTGAAGGCCGTGTTCCTTTCATCAACTTCTTCGACGGCTTCCGCACCTCCCACGAGCTGCAGAAGATCGCCATCTGGGACTACGATGACCTGAAGGAAATGACCAATATGGAGGCTGTGGAAGCCTTCCGGAATCACGCCCTGAACCCGGAGAACCCCGCCATGCGCGGCTCTCACGAGAACGATGACATCTTCTTCCAGCACCGCGAGGCCTGCAACAAGTACTACAACGCCCTGCCTGCAGTGGTGGAAAAGTACATGAACAAGGTCAATGAGAAGCTGGGTACCAACTATCAGCTCTTCAACTACTACGGCGCGCCTGACGCCGACCGGGTCATTGTAGCCATGGGCTCCATCAACGATGTGGCTGAGGAAGTCATCGACTACCTGAACGCCCACGGCGAGAAGGTGGGTCTGGTAAAGGTTCGCCTGTTCCGGCCTTTCTGCCCCGAAAAGCTAATCGCCGCCATTCCCGAGACCGTGAAGCGCATCGCGGTTCTGGATCGCACCAAGGAGCCCGGCTCCCAGGGCGAACCCCTGTACATGGATGTGGTCATGGCACTGGCCAACGCCGGCAAGAGCGGTATCCAGGTCATCGGCGGCCGCTACGGTCTGGGTTCCAAGGACACCCATCCCGCATCCGTCTTCGCTGTCTATGAGGAGCTGAAGAAAGCCGAGCCCAAGCGGGAGTTCACCATCGGCATCGTGGACGACGTCACCCACCTGTCCCTGGAGGAGACCGTCTCCCCCAACACCGCTGCGGAAGGCACCATCGAGTGCAAGTTCTGGGGTCTGGGCGGCGACGGCACCGTGGGCGCCAACAAGAACTCCATTAAGATTATCGGCGACCATACCGGCAAGTATGTGCAGGCTTATTTCCAGTACGACTCCAAGAAGACTGGCGGCGTCACCGTATCTCACCTGCGCTTCGGCGACAAGCCCATTAAGTCCCCCTACTATATCAACAAGGCTGACTTCGTGGCTTGCCACAACCCCTCCTACATCACCAAGGGCTTTAAGATCGTCCAGGACGTGAAGCCCGGCGGCGTGTTCCTCATCAACTGCCAGTGGAACCTGGAGGAGCTGGAGCACCATTTGGATGCCGCTTCCAAGCGCTACATCGCCAACAACAACATCCAGCTCTACACCATCAACGCCATTGACCTGGCCATCAAGGTGGGCATGGGTAAGCGTACCAATACCATCCTGCAGTCCGCCTTCTTCTCTCTGGCCAAAGTAATGCCCGAGGCAGAGGCCATCGGCTACATGAAGGACGCCGCCGAGCACTCCTACCTGAAGAAGGGTCGCGACGTGGTGGAGAAGAACTGGAACGCCATCGACGCCGGTGCCACCGCCTATGTGAAGGTGGATGTACCCGCCTCCTGGGCTGCCGCTGTGGACGAGAAGGCCGAGGTTGCTCTGGAAGGCCGTCAGGATACTGTGGATGTGGTAAAGAATATCCTGAATCCCGTGGGCAAAATGGACGGCTACAGCCTGCCGGTCTCCGCCTTTGAGAAGTATGTGGACGGTCAGTTCGCTCTGGGCGCTTCCGCTTACGAGAAGCGCGGCGTTGCCGTCAGCGTGCCCGCTTGGGACGAGACTAAGTGCATCCAGTGCAATAACTGCGCCTATGTCTGCCCCCATGCCACCATCCGTCCCTACGCCCTCACCGCTGAGGAAGCTGCCAACGCTCCCGCCGGCGCCAAGATCGTGCCTGTGAAGGCCGGCAAGGGCAAGGGCGTCTATTCCTACACCATGGCCGTCTCTCCCCTGGACTGCATGGGCTGCGGCGTTTGCGTAGGCGTGTGCCCCACCAATGCCATCACCATGGTTCCCCAGGAGACCCAGCTGGAGCAGCAGGAAGTCTTCAATTACATGGTCTCCAAGGTTGCGGACAAGCCCGAAATGCAGGACAACACCGTGAAGGGCAGCCAGTTCCGGAAGCCCTTGCTGGAGTTCTCCGGCTCCTGCGCCGGCTGCGCCGAAACCAGCTACGCTCGTCTTGTTACCCAGCTCTTCGGCGATCGGATGTACATTTCCAACGCCACCGGCTGTTCCTCCATCTGGGGCGGCCCGGCAGCTACCTCTCCCTACTGTGTAAACAAGGACGGCCACGGCCCCGCCTGGTCCAACTCCCTGTTTGAGGACAACGCTGAGCACGGCCTGGGTATGTACACCGCGCAGGCAGTCATCCGGGAATCCCTGGCCAATAAGGTACGCTCCGTCATGGAAAACACTGTGGACGCCGACCGCAAGGCCGCCTGCCAGAACTGGCTGGACACCTTCAACGACGGCGAAGCCAATAAGGCTGCCACCAAGGCGCTGATTGCCAACCTGGAAGCCCACGTTTGCTGCGACACGGTGAAGGACATCCTGTCCAAGAAGCAGTACCTGTCCAAGAAGTCCGTGTGGATCTTCGGCGGCGACGGCTGGGCTTACGACATTGGCTTCGGCGGCGTGGATCATGTGCTGGCCTCCAACCAGGATGTGAATATCTTCGTGTTCGACACCGAGGTGTACTCCAATACCGGCGGTCAGGCTTCCAAGGCCTCCAACATCGGCCAGGTGGCGCAGTTTGCCGCCGCTGGCAAGGAGACTAAGAAGAAGAGCCTCTCCGAGATCGCCATGTCTTACGGCTACATCTATGTGGCGCAGATCGCCATGGGCGCCAACCCTGCCCAGACCATCAAGGCCATCACCGAGGCCGAGGCTTACCACGGCCCCTCCCTCATCATCGGCTACGCACCCTGCGAAATGCACTCCATCAAGGGCGGCATGATGCACTGCCAGGACGAGATGAAGAAAGCGGTGGAGTGCGGCTACTGGAATCTGTTCCGGTTCGACCCCTCCAAGGAAACCGGCAAGTTCACCCTGGACTCCAAAGCGCCCAAGGGCGGCTATCAGGAGTTCCTGATGAACGAGGCTCGCTACAGCCGTCTGACCCGGGAGTTCCCCGAGCGCGCCGCCGATCTGTTCGCCAAGAACGAGGCTGCCGCCAAGGAGCGCTACGAGCATCTGCTGAAGCTGGTGGATATGTACAAGGACTAATCCTGGTATCCATCCCGCGAATAGAATCTGCCCGCCCCTGGCTTCAGGGGCGGGTTTTCATAAGGAGTGTTGCCCATGGATGCTCTGGAATTGTATATTCCCAAGCCGGAAGATTTGTGGTTTCGGCAGCAAATGCTCTCCGACCCGGATACCATGTCCTATAACCGGGACTGGGATGTCTCCTATCCCGGCTATCACCGGGATACCGGGTGCATCGATTTTCCCCCAGCGAAGTGGACGGAATGGTATAGCGCCATGATCGGACAAACGCCAAAGCGTTTCTATGCCTATATCCAGCGCAGCTCCGATGGCGCTTGGCTGGGGGATGTGTGTTTTCACTATACCCCCGAGAAAGACTGGTGGGACATGGGTATCGTCCTATATGCGCCCTACCGTGGCAGGGGTTATGCCGTTCCCGCTCTGAAATTGCTGCTGGATCAGGCTTTCCGGGTTTACGGCATTTCCCGGATACACAACGATTTCGAGATCGCCCGGGGAGAAATCTCCGCCTGGGAGACCCATCGGAGGGCGGGCTTCCGGGAACTGGGCAGAGAAAACGGTTTCCTGGAAATGATGATCACAAAAGAGGATTATTTCCGGGAACACGGCACGGACCTCCCAGAAATCGAAACGCAGCGCCTGACGATGCGGCCCTTTGTCCCGGCAGACAGCGCCGGTCTACAGGAGATCCTGGGGGACGCGGAAACCATGCGCTTCAGCGAGCCGGCGTACACCCCGGAAAAGACAGCGAAATTCCTGAATAGCTTTTTGATCCGGCGCAGAAGCGGCGTGGCTGTCGTCTGTAAGCAAAGCGGCAAGCTGATCGGCTACATTCTCTTCCATCCCCTGGACAAGAGCATATACGAGTTGGGTTGGTTCTTCCACCGGGATTACTGGCGGCAGGGATTTGCCTATGAAGCTTGCCAAGCCATTATTCGGTATGGTTTTCAGGAATTGCGTATTCATAAAATCGTTTCTGAAACCATTGATCTCCAAAAATCCATTGGGCTGATGAAAAAGCTGGGAATGCAGCCGGAGGGTGTTTCCCCCGTTTTTGATCCGAACGGCCGTCCCGCCCAGCTGTACTGCTACTGCCTGTACCGGCCGGAAAGTACCCCTGGATAAATGAATATTTCCCGCCGTGGAGCTGTATTTCCACGGCGGCGTTTTTCTGTCGCAGGTTACGTTTTTTTCGTTTGATTCGTACAGATTCATGAAAAAGAAGTTGACACACAATTGGAAAAATGTTAAACTATCGTTATAATTAGATACAAAATTCAACCGCTCAGCCATGCGATCCCATTTTTGTACGTTGTTCCACCACCCCACCCATTTTGGAAAGGAAGTGTAACGTGAAAAACCAAGTAAAAGCCGTTTCTTTGATACTGGCGCTGGTACTGCTCCTCTCCCTGCTGCCCATCGGCGCGCTGGCCGCTACGCACACTCACAGCTATAAGCAGACAATTTTTTCCGAAGGGTATGAGTACTTTAACAGCCAATGCCATGGTTGGATAGTAACATACAAGTATTCATGCAGCTGTGGCGATACCTATTACGAGCCTCATCTTCAGTATACTCTTCCCCATAGCCCCGTTGGTTCTGGGCAATATGTGGGGAACTGCTTAGGTTCCAGCGGTGAAACGCTTTGGATGTACCAATACCATTGCCGCGTTTGCGCCCACGACTATATCATTTATAGCCCTACGCAACTGTAACTTTTTACTGGCTGAGCGTCCACGCCGGGGCGGTATTGCCGTTCCCGGCGTGTTTTCCTATTAATGATACGTTTAGGAGGTTTATCTATGCGATCCTTTCGTCAACTCCTGCGCCAGCCGGGAAAGAGCTTCGTTGGTTTTCTACTGGTAGCCCTGGCCATTGCGATTCTCGTCACCTGCGTGGGGCAATTTACCGCCACCTCCTTGACCCGGGCAAACATGGACGACCGTTACAGCACTCTCGCCTTGTTTTCCGATGAATATTTTTGGGAGTCGAAAGATGGCACTAATTACCATTACAGCGATCTGCCCGAGGAATATCAGAATTGGATCAACAATACCATCCAGGCACGCCCGGATCTGTTCCTGGGGGAATTCCATACCGGCGCCCTTTCTGCCTATATTCCCGGGGTATCCCCAGACAATTTCTCTCAGCACGAGGGTGAACCATATTTATATATTTGGAGTCAACACGGCGCACCCTATCGCAGCGCCATGCTGGAGGTCACGATTACAAAGCTGGGAGCATCCCTTGCAGAGGAATTTTCCTACTTCTTAGCTACTCTGGATGGCGAAGGCGTTTCTCTGCGGAACAGTGTCTCTATTGTATGTTTGGCAACCATTGAGAACGTTGTCGGCCTGGAGCAGGGCTTTGCTTCCCCAGTGGGGAAAACGATCCTTCTGACCATTACCGTATTTGATGAAGAAGATTTGGCCGCCTTGGTTCTGGAGGAAGGGCAGCGGTATCTGGTATACGGAATGGATTTCTCCAATATGCATGGATATGACTTTGAACGTATAATCAACAGCACCTATAATGCCCATCCCGATGTATTCCAAGAATGGTTTGGGGAAGTGTTCTACAGCAATTTGCAAACATACGATGAGCAAAGCGGAACATGGTCGTATATCCTGGATACCGAAAAGTTTAAGGATTATATCGACTGCTACATGACCGTCTTTGATGATAGCGCCATGCCCATCAGCACGCGTATCCATGACGCGTTTGCATTCGATCCGAACCATCGACTTTATTACCCCCCAAACGAAACTGTGGCGCACAGCGTTCCTGCGGATGAATTTATATCGAATTACAGTATCCCTACTGTCGTCAAACTAAACGGCACGGCGGAGGAATTCTTGGCTTCGCCGGAGGGGGCGCTCTGGCGTCAAGCCCTGGAGGAAATGGACATCAGCAACCACAGCTTCCCCGTCCTGGCCGTGGACAAATTAGGCTACCAGGTGGCCTTCAACCGGGGGGACGCCCGTATCATCCAGGGGCGGGACTTTACCGAGGAGGAACGAACCGAGGGCAAAAACGTCTGTATCCTCTCGGAAACCTTGGCAAATCTCAACGGTTTGGAAATTGGAGACACCCTGGACTTGCGCTATACCTACTATGACCCCAATAT
>DVKX01000095.1 GCA_018715805.1 Candidatus Faecousia intestinigallinarum
GTAACGCTGAAATTCAAGATGGAAACCCGGCCGGACAAGTATCAGATTAAAAAGCTGATTCCCGTGGAAGATGGGCTGGAAAAGATCTGCCGAGAAATTGTAAATTATGACGCAGTGATTCTCAACGACATCCCAGCGACAATTCGAAATGATATTCTGAAGTTCTGTTATAAGAATCAAATTCGTACCTATGTGACGCCGAAGCTGACGGATATTATTGTCCGGGGCGCTACGCAGATCGACCTGTTCGATACGCCGCTGCTGCTGGTCAAGGGCAAGGGCATCAGCCCCGCGCAGCGGATCGTTAAGCGAGCGATGGATATTGTGCTGTGCCTGCTGGCAATGGTAGTTGCCGCGCCGGTGATGCTGCTGGTAGCGGCGGCCATTAAGCTGGATGACGGCGGGCCTGTGTTCTACCGGCAGGATCGCGCCACCTGGAATGGGCGGGTATTTCAGATCCTAAAGTTCCGCAGCATGATTGTGGATGCGGAAAAAGAGGGCAAATCGATTCCGGCCACAGGAAAAGACCCCAGAATCACCAGGGTCGGACGTGTGATCCGCGCCACCCGGCTGGATGAACTCCCCCAGATTCTGAACATTCTGAAGGGGGATATGAGCATCGTCGGCCCCCGTCCGGAGCGGGTGGAGCACATTGCAAAGTACTGCGCGGAAATTCCGGAGTTTGACTTCCGTCTGAAGGTCAAGGGCGGTCTGACCGGTTACGCCCAGATCTATGGCAAATATAATACTATGCCCTATGATAAGCTGCGTCTGGATCTGATGTACATTGAGAATTACTCATTGCTTCTGGACATCAAGCTGATCCTGATGACGGTGCGGATTATGCTGAAAAAGGAAAGCACCGAGGGCTTTGATAAGGTTCTCGAGAATGAGAAGCAGATTGAAGAGACGCTGAAAGAAATCCGGGATACCCAGGAGGCTCCGGAGGCGCAGGAGCCGGAGAAAGAGCTGGTAGGAAGTAAGTAACCAGGCGGAGGAATTGTGATGAAGAAGGCTGTGTGCATCAGCTGTACTGACCATTATCAGGAGCGAACGCATCTGTTTATGCGGTATCTCCAGGAACAGGGATATGCGTGCACTTATATCACCTCGGACTTCCATCATATGCGGAAGGAAAAATACCGGATTGACCGGGAGAATAGTATACAAGTTGCGACGATGCCTTACCGGAAGAATATCTCGCCGCAGCGGATCCTCTCGCATATGAAATTCGCCAAAGATGCGATGAAGCTGGCCGGTACGTTAAACCCAGATGTGCTTTATGTGGAGGTACCGCCCAACAGCCTTTGCCGCGAGGCGGCAAAATATAAGAAAAAGCACCCGAATGTGCGGTTGATCCTGGACGTTTTTGATTTATGGCCGGAGTCCTTTCCCAATAATCGAGCCAAGTCTCTGCTGAAGATACCGTTCGATGTATGGGCTTGGTTTCGGAATAGCGGTCTGCCCTGTGCCGATTTGGTATTTACGGAATGTCGGCTATTCCGGGACAAGCTGGAGCGGTACCTGCATGGTGCGCGGGCAGAGGTACTGTACCTAAGCCGTCCGGCTCCCACCGCCCATCTGCCGCTGGAAGCGCCGCAGACAGACGCGCTGCATTTGTGTTATTTGGGTTCGATTAACAATCTTATTGATATTCCGCTGATCGCGGAGTTTATTGGAGCGGTGCAAAAGCGCCGCCCGGTGGTGCTGGAAATCATTGGCGACGGTGAATCCCGGGAAAATTTTATTTCGGCTGTTCGGGAAACCGGGGCGGAAGTGGTGTTCCATGGAAAGGTGTATGACGCGGAAGTGCGTCAGGCAATTTTTGACCGATGCCATTTTGGCCTGAATATTATGAAGGATTCTGTCTGCGTAGGGCTTACCATGAAATCGGTGGACTATTTCGCCGGTGCGCTGCCCGTTTTGAACACCATCCAGGGCGACACCTGGGAGCTGGTGGAAAAGGAAAAAATCGGGTGGAATCTGGAGCGCCGGGATGTGGACAGAAGCGCAGAGAGGATAGCGCGGTGCTCCCGGGAGGAACAAACAGAGATGCGGAGGCATTTGGAGACAGTGTTTCTGGAGATGTTTTCGGAAGAGAGACTGGAAAAAAGGATGGCTTCCGCCTTGGAAAATATCCTGTAACGAATGCCTGCGTTTACGAAAAAGCATGGCTTGGATGGGGGCTGTTGACGATGGCATGTATCGATTTAATCATTCCTATCTATAACCGGGAGAAATATATTCCCAGACTGCTTGAGGCTCTGGAACAGCAAACCATGAAGGATTTTCATGTAATTTTTGTGGATGATGGTTCTGTGGATGATTCATTGGCAGTTTTGAAAATGAAATTGAAGGATACCGCGCTGAATTATCAGATCATTGAAAAAGAAAACGGCGGCGCGGCGTCGGCCAGAAACGCAGGGCTTCGTGCAGCAAAGGCAAAATGGATTGCTTTTATGGATAGTGATGATGGCCTGCTGCCCAATTTCCTGGAATATATGTACACTGCTGCAGAGAATACGCAGGCGGAAGTGTGTATGTGCGGGTTTCAGCTTCTATGGAAGGAAAAAAATATGGCGGCAGCGCCGGTAGAGCGCTTGGAATACAGTGTGATTACGCCGGCAGACGCTATGCGGGCGTTCTATCAACATTGGGTAGGCGCAGTCTGTTTGTTGGTGAAGCAGGAATTTCAAAAAACAAGCGGGCTGTGGTTTGACGAAGCCTGCGTTTATCACGAGGATATTCCGTTTGTTACGGAGGTAATTGAAGCTGCGCACTGTGTTGCGCGGGTTCATGGTGATCTTTACCTGTATTTTGCAGAACAGGGGACATTGAGCAGGTGCCCAAGCAAAGAGAAGTACCGCAGCGGGATCGTGTGTTTTGAGAAGACCGTAAGAAAAATGGAGATGAAGAACAGCGAAGCGGCCAGGGTGTTCCGGCAAGTTGGACAGGCGCGATACTATATTGCGACTTTACGGAAGATGGCGGTGCAAATGCCGTATCCGGAATTTTTGGATTTGGCAAGGGAAATTGATTTTTGTCAATATAAAACAAAGCTGTCTAATTTGAGCCTGCAGCCAAGGCTGGCAGCGTATGTGTTCTGTGTTTCCAGATTGGTGTTTTATTATCTAATCCGTTTGTTTTATACGGACTAAAGGGGGAAGAACGGCTGATGACAACAGCGGTGGCAGTGGCGCTGTATAATGGAGCGCAATTTTTGCAGGAGCAGCTGGATTCTCTGAAAAATCAGAGCGTACAACCGGATCAGGTGATTCTTTGTGACGATGGGTCGTCTGACAATACCGTGGAAATCGCAGAAAAGTACATTGCGGAGAATTGTCTGGGTGATCGATGGAAGCTGTATCGCAATGAAAAAAATTTAGGCTATGCCCGCAATTTTTACCATGCTATTTCGCTGTGTCAGACAGATCTGGTTTTTCTTTGCGATCAGGACGACGTCTGGGTGCCGGAAAAGATTGAGAAGATGATGCGGGTCATGGAGGAACATCCGCACATCGACCTGCTCAGCTGCAAATATGGCAAGATTGATGGAGAAGGCAAACGGCTCTATGGTGTTCTGGAGCGGGAGCCAAAAGAGACAGGTGCATTGATAGCTGTTGATGTGGCGACGGTTTTGCGCGCCTATCACTGGCCTGGGATGGTGATGTGTCTGCGAAGCAGCTTCTTCGCTGCGATTGCGGACGCGATCTGCACAGAGCCCATGGCTCACGATATGGTGCTGGCGCTCTGCGCGGCCGATCATCATGCTTTTTACGAATATGATTATCTGGGGGCGTTTCATCGCCGCCACGGGAATAATACCGCAAATGAGGAGCATCGTATCAGCAAACTGCTGAATCGCGAAAGAAAGCTCCGGGATATGCAGGTATACAACACGCTGCTCACGCAGATTTCTGATTCGCGCATTCCTGTGTGCGCTGCAACGTTGCAGCAGGTGCGCAGCCGATTGGAACTGGCGCAGGAGCGAGAGAGTGCCGTCCGGGAGCGCCGCCTTTTGAAATTGTGGAAGGTTTATGGCTCCGATCGTCAAAAGATGCTTCGGTGGGCATCTTTTGCCTGCGATATGTGGTTGATCTGTGTTGCGAGAAAGTGAGGAGTATGGAATGGAGACAGTAACGGATAGTGGAATGATGTGGAAAAAACGCCTGGAAGCATTGGCGCTCAGCGTAATAATCATGGTGCTTGCGGTCGTGTGCTATTACTGGAATCATTATTGCTCAGCACTGATATTGCTCGTAGGCGCAGTTTTCCTGTATTTTTATATCGTGAAGAAAGTCGCCAATAGAAACTGGATGGACTTTACCGCGCTGTTTACGGCGATCTGGATGGCAACGATTGGTCTGGCGGCGCTGCGACTGCTGAGTTACCAAAAAATATGGGAAGTCCGAACGTGGATCAATTTGATATTGGCGGTGGTGGTATACCAGGTCGGGATACCCGCAGGTCATATCCTGGGCGGAAAAATTGCAAACTGGGTGGCGAAGCACAGAGATTGGCATTGCGGAAGTCTGTGCCTTCGTTTTCGGAAGGAACGGCTATTCTGGGTCTGTTTAGCGGCCACCGTAGTTGCCACCGGACTTTTTATTTGGAATATACAAATTAAAGGCTACCTGCCGTTTTTTGCCGGACACGTTTTCAACGCCTATACCAAGTTCTATACCAAGCGAATGGTGTTCGTAACAGCGGCGGCAACGGTATCCCCATTGGCCTACTGGTGCATCAAACGGGGAAATCTTCCCACTTGGAAAAAGGCGGTCATGTGGGTGTGCATTGTGTTGAATACCTTTGCATTTCCCATGTTGGCAGTGAACCGGGGCGTGTTCATCTGCGCATCCCTGATGCTGACGGCATCGGTCTTCTTCCTGAATGGAAAAAAGTTTTGGGTAATGGTTGCCTGCATGGTGGTGACGTTTGGCTTCTATGAAGTCGGCTCCCTGGCAAGAAACTACACCAACGAATACCTGTCCAACATTTTTACCCCTGTTCAGCTGGAGTGGGAGCATTCTGACGGGGGAGAAGAAACGGAACCCATGGAGGATCCGGAAATAGGGCTTGGAGATGTATCCGAGGAAGCGGAGCAAGGGACGCTGGAGGTCGGGGATCAAACCATTGTCTTTGAGCTCCCTGCCCAGGCGGCGTTCCTGTACGGTTACTTTACGGTAGGGCACGACAATCTCAACGAGGCAATCCTATATGCCTCTACCTATACCTATGGAGTTCGGCAGTTGTCGCCGTTCAATGTGATCCTGCGGTTGGATTGGATTAATCAGATTAATGAGAACGCAGAATTTTATAAGGTGAATTACAACCTTACTACTACCAATACCATTGGCAACGCCTACTATGACCTGCGGGAGGTTGGCGTAATCGTTATGGTGCTGATTTGGGCGGTTATTCTTGGCGCGCTGGAAAAATATTATTTGAAGATGGAAGGCACGTTCGCATTGGCGGCCGTGGGCAATGGGTTTTCTCCGGTTATTCTCAGTTTCTTCTCGTCGTGGTTTACGGTGTTTACATTCTGGATGTTCTGGGGAACGATATTCCTGTTTTTCCTGGCGTGCAGCGTCACAACTTGCCGGGCTGTGAAGAAGAGGGGTGAAGCATGAAAGGTATTATCTTAGCCGGGGGATCCGGCACGCGGCTATATCCGCTGACCTTGGTCACATCGAAGCAGCTGCTTCCGGTGTATGACAAGCCCATGATCTACTATCCCATGTCCACCTTGATGCTGGCGGGCATTCGGGATATCCTCATCATATCCACACCTGCCGATACGCCCCGCTTCCAGGCGCTGCTGGGGGACGGCAGCCGCTATGGGGTGCACCTGAGCTATGCGGTGCAGCCCTCCCCGGACGGTCTGGCGCAGGCATTCCTCATTGGTAAGGAATTTATTGGCGCTGATCCCTGCGCTATGATCCTGGGGGATAATATTTTCTATGGCAACGGCTTCAGCACCATTCTGGCTCGCGCGGGCAAGAACGCCCAGGAGGGGCGGGCTACCGTGTTTGGCTACCACGTACCCGACCCGGAGCGCTTTGGCGTGGTGGAGTTCGACGCCCAGGGGAAAGCAGTCTCCATTGAGGAGAAGCCAGCCTGCCCCAAATCCAACTATGCCGTTACGGGTCTGTATTTCTACCCAGCGGGTGTGTCTGCCATGGCAGAGCAGGTGCGCCCCTCCCCGCGGGGAGAACTGGAGATCACCACCCTTAACGATATGTATTTATCGGAGGGACGGCTCTGTGTGGAACTGCTGGGGCGCGGCTTTGCTTGGCTAGATACCGGCACTTTTAAGAGTTTGCTGGACGCGGCGCAGTTTGTGGAAATGAACCAAAGCCGCCAGTCTGTGCAGATCTCCGCCCCGGAAGAGATCGCTTTTGTTAAGGGCTGGATCGATGAGGCCAAGCTGCTGGAGGCGGCGGAGGCCTATGGCAAGTCCCCCTATGGCGACCACCTGCGCCATGTGGCGGAGGGACGCCTGCGCTATTAAAAAGGAGAAAAGAATCATGACCATAATCGTGACCGGCGGCGCCGGATTTATCGGCTCCAATTTCGTCTTCCATATGCTGGGGAAATACCCAGACGATCGGATCATCTGCCTGGACAAGCTCACCTACGCAGGCAATTTGTCCACTCTGGCGCCGGTGATGGAGAACCCAAACTTCCGCTTCGTCAAGCTGGATATTTGTGACCGGGCGGGCGTTTACCGCCTGTTTGAGGAAGAAAGACCCGACATGGTGGTGAATTTCGCGGCAGAGAGCCATGTGGATCGCTCCATTGAGAATCCGGAGGTGTTTTTGCAGACCAACATTCTGGGCACCCAGGTGCTGATGGACGCCTGCCGGAAATACGGCATTACCCGCTATCATCAGGTCTCCACCGACGAGGTCTATGGCGACCTGCCCCTGGATCGCCCGGATCTCTTTTTCACCGAGGAGACCCCCATTCACACCAGTTCTCCTTATTCTGCGTCCAAGGCTTCCGCAGACCTTCTGGTGCTGGCCTATTACCGCACCTTTGGCCTGCCGGTGAGCATTTCCCGCTGCTCCAATAATTATGGCCCTTACCATTTCCCGGAGAAGCTGATCCCCCTGATGATCGCCAATGCCCTGAATGACAAGCCCCTGCCGGTATATGGCCAGGGTCTCAACGTGCGGGACTGGCTGTATGTGGAGGATCACTGCAAGGCCATCGATCTGATCATCCACAAGGGGCGCGTGGGCGAGGTATACAACATCGGCGGCCACAACGAGATGCGCAACATCGACATTGTGAAGATCATCTGCCATGCCCTGGGCAAGCCGGAGAGCCTCATCACCTATGTGACCGACCGGAAGGGACACGATATGCGCTATGCCATCGATCCCACTAAGATTCATGAAGAATTGGGCTGGCTGCCGGAAACCAAGTTTGTGGACGGCATCCAGAAGACCATCCAGTGGTATCTGGACAACCGGGAATGGTGGGAGACAATCCTGTCCGGGGAGTATCAGAATTACTACGAGAGAATGTATGGCAATCGGTGAGGGACGGAAAATGAAAGTATTTGTAACTGGCGTGGCCGGACAGCTGGGTCATGATGTGGTCAATGAATTGGAAAAACGGGGGCACACCCCGGTGGGCAGCGACCTGGCGGCGGAGTATGCCGGCATCCAGGACGGCACTGCCGCCACCAACTGCGCCTATGTCAGCCTGGACATCACCGATGCCCAGGCTGTAGCTGCAGTATTGGAGCAGGTGCGCCCAGACGCCGTGGTGCACTGTGCCGCCTGGACAGCGGTGGATCTGGCGGAGGACGCGGATAAGGTGGAGAAAGTGCGGGCGATCAATGCTGCTGGCACCCGGAATATCGCTACTACCTGCAAAGCGTTGGACTGCAAGCTCGTCTATCTCTCCACGGATTATGTGTTTGACGGCCAGGGAGAGACGCCTTGGCAGCCGGACTGCAAGGACTATAAGCCCCTGAATGTGTACGGACAGACCAAGCTGGAGGGGGAGCTGGCGGTTGCGGAGACCCTGGAAAAATATTTTATCGTGCGGATCGCCTGGGTATTCGGTTTGAACGGAAAGAATTTTATCAAAACCATGCTGAATTTGGGGAAGACCCACGATACGGTACGAGTAGTCTGTGACCAGATCGGTACGCCCACCTATACCTATGACTTGGCGCGGCTGCTGGTGGATATGCTGGAGACAGAGCGCTACGGCTACTACCACGCCACTAACGAGGGCGGTTATATCAGCTGGGCAGACTTTGCTGCGGAGATCTTCCGCCAGGCTGGGTGTGACACACGGGTGATCCCGGTGACCACGGCGGAGTATGGCCTTTCCAAGGCGGCTCGACCCTTTAACTCGCGGCTGGACAAGACCAAGCTGGTGGAAAACGGCTTTCAGCCCCTGCCCACCTGGCAGGACGCCGTGGCACGGTATTTGAAGGAGATTTCTGGCGGCGTGTAAACTGGTGCGGCCATAATTGAGAGGTATATATGACCTTTAATTCTGTAGTGTTTTTGTTCCTGTTCCTGCCGGTTGTGCTGCTGGGAAACGTGCTGATGGCTGGAAAACTCCAGATGCGGAAGTATTATCTGACACTGGCAAGCTTTCTCTTCTATGGATGGTGCAATACCCGGATTCTGCTCTTCCTTGTCGTATTTGGATTGGTGCATTATTGGCTGGGGCGGCTTCTGGATTGCTGTGCGGAGCGGCAGGAGGCGAAGAAACTGATCCTGCTTCCCGGAATTGCATTGGATATTCTTTGTCTGTTTTTCACCAAGTATTTGAACTATGCGATTTCTCTGGGAAATAGTCTGCTGGGTATGCGGATTTCCCTGGTGAGTAATCTGCTTGTGCCCCTTGGGATTTCCTTCCTTTGCTTTTCGATGATCGCCTATCAGGTGGATGTCTATCAAAAGAAAACGCCGGCCTTTCGGAGTATGGTAGATTTTTTCCTCTATCTTAGTTTTTTCCCGAAGGTGTCTCAGGGGCCGATTGCCCGGCATGACACATTTGCGGAGGATTTGCTGGGGAAAAGGGTCAGCCTGGATACGTTTACCGATGGCCTGCGGCGTTTTATTGCGGGGCTTGGGAAAAAGGTTTTATTGGCGGATGTGTTGGGAAGTTCTGTGGATTTGATTTACGGCAATCTTGCCACAGGGATTACCGCAGGAACGGCCTGGCTAGGCATTCTGTGCTATACGCTGCAAATCTATTATGATTTCAGCGGATACACGGATATGGCCATCGGCATCGGTAAGATGCTGGGCTTCCGCCTGCCGGAAAATTTTCAGAAACCCTATTTATCCAAATCCGTGTCGGAATTTTGGCGCAGATGGCATATTACATTGGGAATGTGGTTCCGGGAATATGTATATATCCCAATGGGAGGCAATCGCAGGGGCTTTTGGAGAACACTGGTAAATCTGTCGGCGGTGTGGCTGCTGACGGGCATCTGGCACGGAGCCTCAACGCATTTTGTGGTGTGGGGCGTATATTTTGGATGCTTTGTGATTCTGGAAAAGTGCATTTCCCCAAAAGCATGGTATCAGAAAATACCGGTATTTGTGAGATGGCTTGCTACATTCCTGATCGTAATGATGGGCTGGGTTATTTTCCGCAGCGGCAGTATGTCGGAAGCAATGCTGTACTTCAAGGCGCTGATGGTTGGCAGCGGCCAGGGATTTTTCAAACTGGGCTATTATTTCGATCTGTCCGTATATCTGGCCATTGGCGTTGGAATCGTGCTTACGCTGCCGCAGCCGAGGGTGCAGGTAAATAGCAAGGCGCTGTCTGGTACGCTTTTGGCGGCGAGAGATGTGGGGCTGCTGCTGGTGCTGCTGACATCCATTGTTTTCATGATGAACAGTACATATCAGTCCTTTATTTATTTCCAATTTTGAGGTGTGGGTCGTGAAAAAGACCTTGAATTACGTGTTTTTGATTGCCTGCATATTGCTGATTGCAATTCCGGTGCTATGGTTCAATTTTGCGCCCGATCAGATTTCTGTGGCAGAAAATCGCCTTCTGGCAGAGCCGTCTGCTATTTCTCAAGGGCTGTCTGTATTTATGAAAAGCCTGGATGATTCCATTAACGACCGCATTGGTTTCCGGGATGAGATGGTACGCCTGTATCGGGAATTGACGGTAAACGTATTTAAGGGCAGAAATGACGCTGTCTTGATTGGGAAGGACGGCTGGCTCTACTATCAGGATGATTTGCCGGACTATACAGGAACCAATATAGACGGGGAGAAAATTGCAGAGGCTGTGGGCGTTCTTTCCGGCATCGACGCCTGGTGCCGGGAGCGAAATATCCAATTTGTGTTTGCGCTGTGTCCCAACAAATCTTCGGTATATTCCGAGTATATGCCAGATTATGTCCGTAAAGCGGATGTTACAACTATGCAGCTGGTGGCAGAAGCTGCAGAACAAGCAGGGGTTACGGTTCTGTGCCCTATAGAAACTCTGCTGGAGAAGAAAGCTGCGCAGGAGCTTTACATGCGGCTGGACACCCACTGGAATGTATTTGGTGCGGAATGTATGATGGAGGAAATGGCAGAGAAGCTGTGCCTCCCGAAGTACGCATTTGAGATCACGCAGTCGGAATCCGCCACAGGAGATCTGCTGAGTATGCTCTCTGTGGAGAGCGTGGGGTCGCGTTCTGTGGAGGGCGCAGTAACGCCGGACCGGCAGGCAGAGATTGTGGACGTGCCGGATAGTAAGGACAGGATCATCGTCTCGCCTGGAAAAGACACGTTTGTATGCTATCGGGATTCGTTTAGTTCGGCGCTGATGGACTACTATGCCTACTATTTTGAGGGGCCTGTGTTCTGGAGCTTTGCGATTGATTTTGATTATGTAGAAGAACAAAAGCCGCAGTACTTGATTCTTGAGTGTGTAGAACGGTATCTGGATTCTGCAATTGAGAGCAATAAAGCAATGCTGGGATATGCGCCGGAGAAATAAGGAGGAGTATATTTTGAGCCAGATTCAAGTGACCAAGTGCCCCATTGAGGGGCTGTATATCATTGAGCCTGCGGTGCATGGCGACCGGCGGGGCTACTTTATGGAGACTTACAACCAGCGGGACATGGCCGAGCACGGGCTGAATATGGTGTTCGTTCAGGATAACCAAAGCATGTCTGTGAAGGGCGTACTGCGGGGGCTGCACTTTCAGAAGGAGTATCCCCAGGGGAAGCTGGTGCGGGTCATCAAGGGGCGGGTGTTTGATGTGGCTGTGGATTTGCGAGCCGGCTCCGCCACCTTTGGGAAATGGTACGGTGTGGAGCTGAGCGAGGACAATAAGAAGCAGTTTTATATTTCCGAGGGCTTCGCCCACGGCTTCCTGGTGCTGAGCGATGTGGCGGAGTTCTGCTATAAGGTGACGGATTTCTACCATCCTGGGGACGAGGGCGGCCTGGCCTGGAATGACCCGGCCATCGGGATCCAGTGGCCGGAGGTGGAGGGAGATTATCCCGGCAGTGCCGCCGCCGGCGGCTACCGCCTGGCAGATGGCACGCCGCTGAATCTGAGCGCGAAGGATGAGCAGTGGGGTGGCCTTCATGAGTAACCCGATCACCAAAAATCTCCGCCGGGTCTATACCAAGTGCCTGGGACACGCAGGGCGCCGGGATCCGAAGCTGTGGGTATTCGGCGAATGGTTCGGCAAGCACTGCTGCGACAACTGTCTGTATCTGGCCAATTATATTGCTGCAAAGCACCCGGAGATCCAGTGCGTGTGGCTGTGCCAGGAGGGGGCGGATATGTCCCTCCTGGATGATCGGGTAGCTCGCTGCACATTGGGCACGGAGGAGGCCAAGGGGCTGCTCCGGCGGGCTGGCGTGGTGGTGATGAATCAGGGGGGAGTAGATGTCTGCTGCGACGCAGGAGATCTCTCCTACACCGGCGCACTGACGGTGAATCTATGGCATGGGGTTCCCTGGAAAAAAATCGGCATGGAGCATTTGCGCAGGGCGCCTATGTTCAAGCGGCTCTACGGCGAGATCATGCAGCGGTTTACCCGTGCGGATGTATATCTGGCGGTCTGCGGCGACATGGTGAAAGTGTTTCGGGAGCAGTTCTGCGCCAGACCCAATGGCGTCATAGAGGCGGGGTATCCCCGGAACGCGCTGTTTTATGACCATGCGGCCATCTGCGCTGCCCGGGAGAAGCTGCTGCGCCTGCTGCCGGAAATTTCGGCACAATATGGGGAAAATGTCCGCATTCTCTCCTATATGCCCACTTTCCGGGATCAGAGCCACCAAACCTTCTCTTTTACGGAACTGGAGGGAAATTCCCGGCTGCGGCGGATGCTGGAGCAGTACAATGCCGTGATTGTGCAAAAGGCGCATTTTGTCACGGATCAACGAGGGACACAATGGGACAGTCATGCGCAGCAGCGGATTTTTTCCCTGAATCAGCTGTCCGGGCAGGAGCTTCTCGCTGCTACGGATGTGCTGATTACCGACTATTCCAGCTGCTTTTTCGATTTTCTGCTGCTGGATCGCCCCATTATTCACTATCTTTATGACTACGAGTATTATGCCCGTCAGGATCGGGGGTTGTACTATTCCAAGGAGGACGCCGTCTGCGGCGACGCACCGGAGACGGTGGAAGCGCTGCTGGACGCCATGGAGGAAAACCTGGCACATCCGGAGAAGCACCGTGCTCTCCGGGCAAAGCGCCGGCAGTATTTCCTGGCTTATGAGGGGGCAAATAGCTGCGAAGCGGTCTTTGAGGAAATCCAGAAGCGGCTGCGATAGGTGACGGGATGAAAATGATTTCTTCGATATTTTCCAGATACCGTACCATGAGCGTGGCGGCAAAGGCGGCTATTTGGTACTCGGTGTGCAATATTCTGCAAAAAGGGATATCTTTCCTGGTGGTACCCCTCTATGTGCGGCTGCTCAGCGTTTCGGAATATGGGCAGTATTCGGTGTTTCAGTCCTGGCGGGATACGCTGATCATCCTGGCCACGCTGAATCTTTACTGTGGTATTTTTACCAAAGGCATGGTGGACTATGACCAGGATCGGGAGCGGTATGCATCCAGCCAGCAGGGACTGAGCACGGTGCTGACGCTGGGACTGCTGGTGGTGTATTTGCTGGGAAACGGCCTGTGGAACCGGCTGCTGGATATGGATACCGTCACCATGCTGCTGATGTTTGCCTACTTCCTCTTTTACCCGTCCTTGCAGTTTTGGTCTGCCAAGCAGCGGGTCGTCTACCGGTACAAAAGCATGGTGGCCGTCACCCTGATGGTTTCCGTATTGACGCCCCTGGTTTGCCTGGGTCTGCTCCACTTTACTTCTCTGCGGGCGTATGCGGTCATCTGGGGCACTCTGGCGGCACAGAGCATCGTGGGGCTGTTTTTCTATGTATATATTTTCGTAAAAGGAAAATGCTTTTTCCATAGAAAATACTGGATTCAGGCGCTGAGATTCAATGTGCCTTTGGTACCCCACTACCTTTCGCTGATTATCCTGGGTCAGTCGGACCGCATTATGATTAAGGAGATCTGCGGGGAAAGTGAGGCGGGGATCTATAGCTTTGTCTACAGCATTTCCATGGTGATGAACGTGATCACCGCCGCGATCAATTCTTCTATCGTGCCCTGGACATACCAGAAGCTGAAGGAGCGAAATTATGCGCCCCTGCGCAGCGTGGCAACGGGCTGCTGTGCGCTGGTAACGGTTATGACATTCTGTGTTATGCTGGTGGCTCCGGAGGTCATTTGGATTCTGGGTACAGAGGAATATATGCCGGCAGTTTGGGTGATTCCGGTGGTGGCGCTGGGGAATCTATGTACTTTCTTCTATGGGCTTTACAGCACCATCGGATTCTACTACAGCAAAACGGGCTATGTGATGATCTGCTCCCTGGCCTGCGGCGCGCTGAATATTGTCTTGAACGCCGTATTCTTGCCGATGTTCGGCTTTGTGGCGGCGGCGTATACCACGCTGGTCAGTTACCTGGCGCTGTGGTGCCTCCACTATGCCTATACCCGGAAGGCCTGCCTGGAGCAGGGCTACCGTATTTCCCAGGTATACAATGGCCGCGCAATGGCTTTGATGGTTGGGGGACTGCTGCTGGCAATGTGCGGCTGCTTCCTGGTCTACGATAACTTTTGGCTGCGTTATGGCATGGTTGCAGTGCTTCTGGCGGCGGCGTTCCTCAATCGGAAGAAATGGCTTCCCATGCTGCTAAAATCACAGAAATGATTTGGAGGGATCAGGATGCTGAAAAAAGAGATCACTTTTATTTATTCGGACACAGCGGAAAAAAACTGTTATCAGCCAATCGCCCAGGAGGCGGAAAAACGGGGCTATCACGTAAAATTTACAGACAATAAGCTGGAAAAGTGCGAGATCGGCTTCTATTGCCAGCACGTGAACTTTCCTCAGTACAGCAAATTCTCCCTGATTATGCTCCACGACATTATCCAGCAGTACAGCAATTGGCCGGACATCTGGTACAATGAGCCCTGGGATCGCTACGATATCGGCATTCTCCCCAGCGATCAGTGGGTGAAGAATTGGAACCAGTGCTCGCAGCTGTATTATGCCCGCCCCCGGCGGGGGATGTATCTCATGGGGTGGCCCAAGGCAGACGTGATCGCCCAGCTGCAGGCGCGGATCTACCGGGAGGATTTTTACAAGCAATACGGTCTGGATATGCAAAAGAAGACTGTGCTCTATGCTCCAGCCTGGGAAAACGACGGGAAACAGGACGACTTTGTGCGCGCTATGCAGAAGCTGGATGTAAATATCGTTATCAAGCAGGCGGACTGGAACGGTGCCCTTTATCCCCAGCAGGTGGAGAATATCCAGCAGATGCGCCAGCTGCACCAGGGGCTGCCGGGCGTGACCATCCTGCCTCCGGCCACCAATATCTTTGAAGCCATCGCCGTATCGGATCTGCTGGTGTCGGAGGAGTCCTCTACCATGTGTGAAGCGGTGATGATGGGAGTACCGGCGGTATCTGTATCCGACTGGCTGATTCCCGACACTACCCCCAGCCGTTTCCCCAAATGCGACTACACTTTTGTAGAAACCACCCGGAAGGCACAGCTCACGGACACCGTCCGGGAGATACTGGAAAACTACGGCGTTTATCGTCAAAAGGCGCAGGACTTCTCCCGGGAGAATTTCGCCAATATCGGCAAGACCGCCTCCATGATCATGGATCTTATCGATGACTGCGTGGCGGGCAGACCGATCCGGCAGGCGGCACTGACGCCCAAGCCCAATGAGCCGGTACCGGCGGACAGAGATCGGGCGCGGAAGCTGCGGCTGTTCAAGATTGCGCTGGTACAGAATTATGGGGAGAAAAATGCTGTGCTGCGGGGACTGGTCTCCTTTGCCAGAAAGGCAAAGCACAGCATCCTGGGATAACGGAGGAATTTTATGAGCAGAATCGGAATTCTGGGGGCGGGAAAGGGACTCATCAAAAGCCCACTGCCAAAAAATCAAGGTTAAATGTAGTTTTGAGAATAAAGAAGAATATAGTTTTTGACATTACCCAATAGAAAGCGGAGGAATTAATATGGAAAGCCGTAGAGCAGTTATAGTTGGAGGCAGTAACGGAATTGGGCTTGCGATTGCAAAAGAATTGATTTGGAAAGGCTATCACGTTTGTATTTTAGATAGAAATGAACCCTGTGACAAGCAGTTGATGTCCATGAACTATTCCTACCATCATTGTGATTTGTTGAATTTTGATGAGCCTCTCATTGAATCGTTCGCAAAGGATAAATCTGTTAATGTCTTGATGATAACAGCAGGGTTTGGGCGTGCAGCAGCTTTTGAATATCTCCATCCTGCAGAAATTCAAAATTTAATACAAGTGAATGTCACAGCAGGCATAAAAATAATCAGGCATTTTTATGATAGAATTTCTAATCAGGCGCCTTTTTATTGTGGAATGATGGGTTCCATTGCGGGACTGATGAGTTCTCCTTTGTTTTCCGTATATGCGGCATCAAAAGCTGCCTTGTGTAGATTTATAGAAAGTGTAAATATCGAGCTGGAAGTTCGAGGAACAAATAATAGAATCCTCAATGTCTCTCCAGCATCGATTCCCGGCACTAGATTTAATGGTGGTTCAAATGAGCCGTCAAAGGTCGAATCATTAGCCACACAAATCGTGGGCAAGTTGTTTTCTAGAGAACAGTTGTTTATCCCTCAATATGATGAAATTTATAGAGGTGTTTTAGAACGATATTATGCAGATCCGCATGAATATGGTCTGCATAGCTACGATTATAAAATGAAGTCCGGTCGCGTTTTTAACGAAAAGCGAGTGAAAATAGGTTACCTTTCCGGGACATTCGATTTATTCCATATTGGGCATTTGAATTTGCTTAAACGAGCGAAAAGTAAATGTGATTATCTAATAGTCGGAGTGCACCCCGATGCAAGTCATAAAGGAAAGGAAACATTTATTCCCTTTGATGAACGCATGCAAATAGTCGGCAGTATAAAATATGTTGATAAAGTTGTGCAGGCTTGCTCGGAAGACTCAGATGCTTGGAATCTTTGGCATTATGACAGACTGTTTGTGGGA
>DVKX01000096.1 GCA_018715805.1 Candidatus Faecousia intestinigallinarum
ACCAAAATACAGACCGCTGGCGGCTCACAGCTTCCCTCCAACATTGAGGATCTTTTTGCCTCCTTCGCCCGGCGAGCAGCCACCCTTACCCCCACCGAACACAATATTCTGAAATATTATGCCGACGGCAAAGGCGTCAGCGAAGTAGCCGAACAGGCCTGCATCAGCATCAACACGGTCCGCAGGCACAATGCAAACATCTACCGGAAACTGGGCGTGAACTCACGGGAAGAACTTCTGCTCTACATCGAACTGTTCCGGCGCTGTGACCGGCTGGAAGAACTGATGTAAACCGCAAAACACGGTCCCTTTTGTCCCATCGTTTTCCATAATGTTACCCAGAACAGGCAGGCGCAGCAGACTTGGCGACAAGCTGCTGCCCGGCCTGTTTTGCATCTTAGATTGACTTTACAACCGCAGTCTCGCCCGGATTGTGGGGATTTTCCATAAAAAAATCCTCGAAAACCAGGCGCAATGCACTAAACAAATGATGTATTTTGGAAAAATCTGCCGTAAATACATAATCATGCAATGGATTTACGCACAAAGAACTGCTACTGTACAATTAAAGAATTTTGGTATAGGAAAGGGTGAGGATGGTGAAACAGGTTATCAAAGAGCATCTGATCGATTGCTCGGAGCCGGAAAAATTTGTGTATAACCTGGTTTGTCCGGAATGTGGAAAACTGTGGCAAAGCACGCCGGTACCCTTTTCCAAGGCCGGGCAGGCCCCCAAAACCGAGTCCAAAAAGGTCATCTATT
This sequence comes from Candidatus Faecousia intestinigallinarum, assembly GCA_018715805.1. Classification (GTDB taxonomy): domain Bacteria; phylum Bacillota; class Clostridia; order Oscillospirales; family Oscillospiraceae; genus Faecousia; species Faecousia intestinigallinarum. The sequence goes on from DVKX01000096.1 coordinate 763, forward strand.
ACCTGCTGTATGAGCGGGAAAAACAGCGGGCTTTCACCCGGGCGGTGGAGGAAGCCGTCCATTGTTTCAACCTGTGCCCGGTATGTGAGCGCCTGGTGTGCAACGATTGTTTCCTGATCTGCCAGGATATCGATATCTGCCGGCGGTGCGCGGAACAACTGCAGGAAACAGGGGAGCAGGTTTCCTCTGCGGGGTGGGCGGCCCCGGCCGGGGCCGGCCGCGAACCTTAAAAAGCGCGGCCCGCAGGCAAGGTATGCGCCCACCGGCCGTGTACGAATACGTCCTACACTTCATACGGGAGGCAGACCATGGCAACAGGCATTACCACGTATCAATGTCCGGCATGTACCGCACCACTGCATTTTGTGGGGGAAAGCGGAAAACTGGAATGTGACTACTGCGGAAAAACCTACGAAGTAGCGGAGATAGAGCGGCTTTTCCAGGAAAAAGAATCCGCCTCCGCCGCGGCCCAGGCAAAGGCAGAGGCAGACCTGGATAAAGAGAAGACCGCGGCCGAGGAAATGGGGATGACCTGGGACGCCCAGGAAACCGCGGGCATGAAAAGCTACAACTGCCCCGCCTGCGGCGCCCAGTTGATCTGCGACGCCACCACCGCGGCGTCCAGCTGCCCCTATTGCGGCAACCCCACGGTGGCGCCCGGCCAGTTTGCCGGCGGACTGCGGCCGGAACTGGTCATCCCTTTCAAGCTGGATAAGCAGGCGGCCATCGCTGCCCTGAAACAATACTACCGGGGCAAAAAATTTTTGCCCAAAGCCTTCAGCGACCAGAACCATATTGAGGAAATCCAGGGGGTCTATGTACCGTTCTGGCTGTGCGACTGCCAGGTAGAGGGGGCGGCCACCTATGAAGCAACCAATTCCCGCTCCTGGAAAGAAGGAGATTACGAAATCACCGAGACCGACTATTACCAGGTGGACCGCAGCGGCTCCCTTGGGTTTGCGCGTATCCCCGTGGATGCTTCCACCAAAATGCCGGACGCCCACATGGATGCCATCGAACCCTACGATTACAGCGGCCTGAAGGCGTTTTCCACTGCCTATCTGCCCGGGTTCCTGGCAGATGTCTATGATGTGAGCCAGCAGGAAAGCATGCCCCGCATCGAAACGCGGGCGCACAACAGCATGGGCGCCGAACTGCAAAAAACGGTACAGGGGTATGGCACCGTCCATGTGCAGAACCAGAGTTTCCGGATCTGTCGGGCCGATATGAAATATGCGCTCATGCCGGTGTGGATGCTCAGCACAAAATGGAACGGGCAGAACTTTCTGTTTGCCATGAACGGCCAGACCGGCAAGCTGATCGGCGACCTTCCGGTGGACAAAGGCAAATACCTTGCCTGGTTTGCCGGCATCGCCCTTCCATTGATGGCCCTCATCCTGGGTGGCTGGTTTTTGCTGTAAGGGAGGTGGAAACCGATGAAAAAGAAACTTTTGGCCTTGTGTACGGTGCTGTGCCTGTTTCTGGCGCTGGTGTTTCCGGTCTTTGCAGCGGAGCAGGAACAGCCGTTTGATGCGCAAAAAATTCCTTACAGCACCATGATGTCGGACGGCGCCGGACTGCTGACCCCGGTGGAAGCGGAAAAGTTGAACGCCCGGGCATGGCAGCTGACCCGGGAATACCGCTGTGCCGTGTATATGGTCACAGTGCCCAGCCTGGGCGGCATGGGAGTCGAGGAAGCTGCGGACTATCTTTTGCAGGAGTACCACCTGGGCTACGGCAGCGACCAAAGCTGTGTCCTTCTGCTCCTTTCCACCGAATACCGGGACTACGATATCCTGGCCCACGGTTATGGCAACACCGCCTTTACCGACTATGGCAAAGAAAAGATGGCCGAGCGGTTTTTAGATGAATTTGGAGCGGATGACTGGTACGGCGGCTTTACCGAATATCTGAATTGCTGTGAAGAGTACCTGGCGCTGGCCCGGGAAGGAAAACCCTTTGATGTGGGCAGCGACCGCAGCCCCTTTATGGGGCTGGCCATCGGCATTTTGGTGCCGCTTTTGGTTGCCTTTACGGTTTGTTCCATCTTCAAGGCACAGATGAAAACGGCAAAAATGCAGCAAGCCGCCCAGGAATATATCGACGGGCAGGGCCTGGTGCTGACCGTGCAAAATGACCGTTTCCTCCACACCACCCGCTCGAAGCGATACATAGAACCGGCCAAAAGCAGCGGCGGCACCAGCGTGAACAGCAGCGGGTCTTCCCACAGCAGTGGACGCTTTTAAAAAGGGCACCCTGTAAAGGAGGGCGAGTGCCTATATGTTCTATAAGAAGATCGGAATGCTCCTTTTGGCAGTGACCCTCTCCATGATGCTGACAGCTTGCAGCCACCTTCCTCTTCAAGCTGCCCTGAGGGAGCTTTACACCCCTGGCAAAACCGTTTCGAAAGATTCGGTTCTTTCTTCCTCTCCATCCGATGATCCTGTGGAGAAGGTACCTTTCTCCCCCGAAGAAAGCCATCAGATGGAATGGAAGCCTCTCTCCCTGTTCCAAGCAAAAGACGGGGATTCAGTCTGGCAAGACGGCAGTCTTCTCTGCAGCACTGACTGGGAATATTTTTATCTGAGCCAAGAGGATGCCGCCGTTTATCCCGCCCTGGCCGCTGCCCTGGATGTACTGAATCAGGAAACTGCCGCTACCGGAGCCGTATACACAACAGAGCTGTCAGAAACTGCCCGAGAAAATTTCCAGGTCAAAAGTGCCGATGATGTTTATGCCTGGTACAGCCAGGAAAGCGCCGTTCGAAGGGCTGACCAGGCGGCCTTGAGTTTCCTTCATTACAAAGAATATTTTGACACTGTGAGTTATGGAAGCACAGTCCGGGCAACCAATCTGGATCCTGCAACCGGGAAGGAATTAACGCTTGCCGATGTGTTTGTCCATCCGGAGGAGCTTCCCGAACTGCTGGATGATCAGTATAGGGCCAATGGACAGTCCGTTGATGAGAGCACAAAAGAATATTTTGCCTCCTGTATCTCCCGGGAAGAGTTTATCTGGGTGGTCGGTTATCAGAATGTCACCTTCTATTTTTCGCCACCATATGATTCTGTTTATGCGGACAACCTCCTCACCCTTACCCTCTGGTTTCAGGATTCCCCTCACCTGTTCCAGGAAAAGTTCCGTTTCTCTCCCTCCCAGTATGCGGTGAAGCTTGATTCTCATAGCCCCATTGACATCGATTTGAACAGCCAAGATGATCGCAAGGACACCATTTGGTACGAATCTTATACAGGCTGGCCGGAAATTTGGGTCAACGATCAGTTCTGCTGCACATTACCGGATGACGAAATTGATTCCGATATCCCCCTCAGGGCCTTGGAAGTATATTTTGTACAGACGGCAGATGAACATCATCTTCTTTATATGGATGCGGCCGTGTGGAATGACTGTCATGTTCTGTCAATTTACTCTCTGGATGATGCGCATTTGTTGGAGCGGTATTGGGACGTTGGTTTCTATGAGGAATTCACCGAAGAAGGCGAACGACGAAGAGAATTGTTTACCGACCCGTCTGATTTCACCTTGTACGCCTATATGGAACTGCTGGGTACCATGTGGGGAGTTTGTAAATACCAGATCGAGCCTTCCTCCGGACTGGCAGTGGAGAAAAGCCCCTATTTTGATGTCATCAATGACAATACGCTGACCACCCTCATTCCCCTGGAAGCCATTGCTCTTCCGGATGAAATACATGAAACCATCCCCGCGGGAACAAACCTCTATTTCCTCCGCACCGATTGCCTGAGCTATGTGGACATGCAGGCAGAAGACGGACAGGAGTGGAGAATTTATCTGGATACTTCTCAGTGGCCTATTACAGTGAACGGAATTTCCATCGACCAGTGCTTTGACGGAATTTTCTATTTAGGATAGCGAACACGATCACTATACCAGCAGAGAAAGGAGTATTTAAAATGGGACTGTTTGACTCTTTAAGAAATCAAGCCAGAGATGCTGTAAGGGATGCTGTTCAAGGAGTCGGAAACAAAACAGAGACCATTGTATTTCCCACCGTGCCGGACAGGTATGAAGAGTTCACGGCCCTGCCCCAGGCCGCCATGGCCACCCCCTTTGAAACGGCGGCCATGACGGTGATCGCCCTCTGCGTTTACCCCCGCGACCCGGAAACTTCTGTCAGGATGCTCAACTTTCTGCGGGGCCCCCGCCCGCTGAACGGGCAGGAGATCAGCTTTATCCGGGACCGGTTCCGTGCCAAGGATTACGTGCCCCGTTCCTATTTCTGCGGCGCCACGCCCCAGAACGACTACACCCCGCAGCCGCCTTATACCATCCGGGTCATGGCGGACCACAACAGCTTCCTTACGCAAGGGTTTGCCAAGCTGTTCATCCCCTCCGGCGGCGCGGACAATCCCCGGCCCATCCAGCTGCGGCAGGCCAAGGACGGGAAGTGGTATCTGTGGGAGCAGGCCCTTCTCACCGATATCCGGCAGCCGGAAAGCGCCAACCCCTGGGCCTGAACGGGGCAGGGGACCTCTTTTTCTCCAAGGCTTTTCCCCGGGGCCCGTAAGGCGCCGGGCGGCAAAATAAAACCAAAGGGCCTCTCTCTGGGCGCAGATGGCGCGGGCGGGGCTTACAACCATCCAAAAAAGGAGTGCTGAATATGGGATTCATCAAAGCGGCATTGGGCGCTGCGGGCGGCGTTATGGCAGATCAATGGAAAGAGTATTTCTACTGCGAATCCATCCCGGTGGATGTGCTGGTCTGCAAAGGCCAGAAGCGGACCACCGGCAGGGGCTCCAACACCAAGGGCAGCCCCAACGTCATCTCCAACGGCTCGGTGGTGGCCGTGGCCGACGGCCAGTGTATGTGTATTGTGGAGAACGGCAAAGTGGTGGATGTCTGCGCCGACCCCGGCGAGTTCATCTACGATACCTCCCTTGCCCCCTCTCTGTTTACCGGCGACCTGGGCGAAGGCATCAAAAACACCTTTTCCCAGATCGGCAAGCGCTTTGCCTTCGGCGGCGAGGCCGGGCAGGATCAGCGCGTCTACTACTTCAACACCAAGGAGATCATCGGCAACAAATACGGCACCCCCAGTCCCATCCCTTTCCGGGTGGTGGATGAGCGGGCCGGCATCGATATCGACATCTCCATCCGCTGCTTCGGGGAATACAGCTATCGGCTGACCAACCCCATTCTGTTTTATACCAACGTCTGCGGCAATGTGGAGCAGGACTATCGCCGTGAGGAGATCGAGGGCCAGCTGAAATCCGAACTGCTGACCGCTCTTCAGCCTGCTTTTGCCAAGATCTCGGCCATGGGCATCCGTTACAGCGCTTTGCCGGGCCACACCACCGAAATCCGCGACGCCCTCAGCGAGATCCTTTCCTCCGAATGGGCCCTGTCCCGGGGCATCGAGATATGGAAATTCGGTGTGTCGTCGGTAAAAGCTTCGGAAGAAGACGAGGCGATGCTCAAGGAACTGCAGCGCAACGCAGCCTTTATGGACCCCACACGGGCCGCCGCCTTTATGGTGGGCTCCCAGGGCGAGGCCATGAAGACCGCCGCCGGCAATACCGCTGGTGCCGCTGTGGGCTTTATGGGTATGGGCATGGCCGGCGGTATGATGGGCGGCGGTATGAACGCCCAGAATCTGTATGCCATGGGCCAGCAGCAGGCCCAACAGGCCCCGGCCCAGCAGCCTGCCGCCCCGGCGGGGTGGACCTGTTCCTGCGGTCAGACCGGGAACCAGGGCAATTTCTGCCAGAGCTGCGGCCAGCCCAAACCGGTTCCTAAACCGGCCGGCGGCTGGACCTGCGCCTGCGGTGCTGTCAACACCGGCAAGTTCTGTGCCGAGTGCGGAAAACCCCAGCCCGCAGCCGATGGCTGGACCTGTTCCTGCGGCGCCGTGAACAAGGGCAAATTCTGTGCCGAGTGCGGCCAGCCCAAACCCGCCGGTGTGCCCCAATACCGGTGCGATAAATGCGGCTGGGAGCCGGAAAAGGGCACCAAGCCGCCCAAGTTCTGCCCGGAATGCGGCGACCCCTTTGACGATGGGGACCAGATCTGAAACGTCGCAAAAACCATTTGCCCGGCCAGCCCGGAAACAGGGCGGCATAACAAAAGGAGGTGTGTGCTATGGGAATCCTTGCACGATTTGGTGATATCATGCGGGCCAACATCAACGACCTGCTCACCGGGGCGGAAAACAAGAACGCGGAAAAACTGCTGAACCAGTATCTCCGCGATGCACGGGAAGATTATGCCCAGGTCCGTAACGAAACTGCCTCGGTCATGGCCGAGGAGACCGCGGCCAAACGCCGCCTGGACGAGCTCAACGACCAGATGGCCCGCTATGAACGGTATGCCCAGGCCGCCGTTCAATCGGGAAACGATGCCGATGCCCTGAAATTCCTGGAAGCCAAGGGCCAATTACAGGCCAAAAAAGAGGATGCCGAAACCGCCTATGCCCAGGCACAGGTGAATTCGGAACACATGCGCCAGATGACCAAAAAACTGCTGGCCGACATTCAGGAGGCGGAAAGCAAAATCGGGGAGCTGAAAGCCAAACTGCGGATCGCAGAAAGCAAGGAAAAAATGCAGCAGCTCACCGAGAAAATCGGCGGCAAGAGTGCATTGGGGAATTTCGATAGTCTGGCAGACAACATCCAAAAGCGCATCGACGCGGCGGACGCCAAGGAAGCCCTGGACGCGGAATTTGCCGGGGATAGGGAACTGGACGATTTGGAGAAAAAGTACGCCGGTACAGACGGCGGTCCCTCCGCCCAGTCGGAACTGGAGGTGCTGAAAGCACGCATGGGGATGACACCCGCCGCCGGGACCGCAAGCAGTGATGCCGCAGCCCAGCTGGCCGCCATGAAGGCACAGATGGGAGCCACGGAACCGGCAGGCAGCACCCCGCCGACGTTCCGGTGCAATCAATGCGGCTGGACCCCTGCAGACCCGGCTGCTCCGCCGAAGTTTTGTCCCCAGTGCGGCAATATTTTCGATGACGAGGACCGGATCTGAACCCCCATAGATGTCCGCTCAAAAGCTCCTGCTTTTGAATGGCACAGAAAACGATCCCTGTACAGACCTTTGCTTTTCCTGCAAATATCGTAACCCCAAAAGGAGGAATACCTATGGCGTTTTGTCAGAATTGCGGCGCACAGCTGCATGGCGTAAGCAAGTTTTGTCCCAACTGCGGCACCCCTGTGCCTGTCTTGGAAAAACCGGCAACGGCACCGGTGCAACAGGAAATGCCCCCTATCCCGGCCGAGCCCCCTGCCGCCGAACCGGTAGAGACCACTTCGGTTTTCACAGCGGTACCGGAAAATGAACCCGCCCCGCCCATCCCCCCGCAGGAGCCTGTTGTTCAACAGCCTGTTCCTCAGCAGGCAGCATACCAGCCGCCTGCCCCCCAGCAGCCGGTGTATCAGCAACCCGCGTACCAACAGTCTGTACCCCCGCGGGCGGCGTATCAGCAGCCTGTTCCTCAGCAGACAATGTACCAGCCGTCTGCTCCCCAGCAGCCTGCATATCAGCAGCCCATGCCTCAGCAGGCCGCATACCAGCAGCCGGCCCCCCAGCAACCGGCATATCAGCAGCCGGGTTCCCAATCCCAGGTGCCGCCCGTACATCCCGGTTATCAACAGCCGGTCCAGGCCGCCGCACTCAACCAGGCCCAGATGAAAAAGGGCATGGCGATTCTGGCATATTTCGGGATTCTGGTCCTGATCCCCCTCCTTACAGCCAAACAGGATCCGTTTGCAAGGTACCATACCAACCAAGGGCTTGTTCTGTTCCTTGTGTCGGTGATCTGCAGCGTGTTGTCCAATGTGCTGAGCACCGCGCTGATCGACATCAGTTCTACGGCGGTGCTGATTATTTCTGGCGTCTTTGGGGTTCTCTCCCTGGTGTTTTTCATCTTTTCCATCATCGGGATTGTTCACGCAGCCAAAGGCCAGACAAAGCCCTTGCCCCTTATCGGTGGCATCAAACTGCTGAAATGATAGAAAGGATCGCACGGGGCCCCTAAACGATGCAGCTTCGGGCAATCACATAATTATTGAGGGGATGCTTGCCTCTGCGGCGTGAGGCATCCCCTCTTTCTCCGTCAGTTCCCGACCGAACGGAAAGGGGCGCCACTATGAAAAAGATCGCACTGGCCGCAATTCTGCCTCTTCCGTTTGCGGGATACCGCGCGGCCAAACAACTAACTGCCCGGCAAGACAGCGGCATATCTGCTTCCAAAACTCGTGGCTTTGAGAAAGGAGTCATTCATGAAACAACATATACCCGGAATACTCTTGGCATTATTGCTCCTGTTTTCTTTATCCGGGTGCAGTGCCTTGCCGGTCTGGGAAGAGTTCCTGGAACAAGAGGGACTTCGCCCTTCGCCGGACA
>DVKX01000097.1 GCA_018715805.1 Candidatus Faecousia intestinigallinarum
CCTGTTCCCAATTGTCATAGTCCAGACAGTTGGCAATGATGTAGTTGTCCAGCGGGTAGCTGACGTCGTGGCAGAAGGCCTGCTCCATGCCTTCGCCGATCGCCAAAACAATATAGGCGTCAGTACCTGCCCAGTATTGGATGCTGGGAAGGCCGCCTTCAATGCTGCGCACCAGACTGATATGCAGCTTGCCGCTGGCGGTATTTTCACACAGCTTTGAGAAAAATCCCTCCGGGAACCGCGCCAGGATGTCTTCCAGGCTGGTAAGACCGGATTCAATGGCAGAAGTCTGGTATTCTGGCGTGAGCGTAGCGTTTTCACTGGGCGCGGTCAGCGCGTCCTGCCAAAGATGGATGGCCACGCCGTAGGTTTCCTCTAAAGTGTCTGCAGTCTCCCGGCATTTGGTCAATCCCGCCTCATCGGGCTGTTCGGCCGTGTAGCGTGGCGTGGCATAAGAGGCATTGTCGCCTGTGGCGCTGCGGGAAATATCCCAGCAGTACAGCTTGGTTTCCCCGCCGTTCTGGGCGAGAAACCAGATGCCGCTGTCGTTGATTGCCCAGGAATGGGGATCGATCAGACTGTCGGGCAGGGAGAGCCTGGCGGCAATTTTCCCATTGGACAGATTAAAAAGAGAAATCAATGTGCCGGTATCCGCTTTTTCTTGGAACAGTACGGCATCTTCCAGCACAGCTGCCGGCGTTCCCAGACCCAGAGAAAGCAGCTGCGGCTCGGAAGCGTCCAGAGCGCCAAAGAGCCGCTCTAACACCGAACCGTCCATGCGTTCTGAATAATAGTGACTGCCGCTGGCCAAAAAGGTGAGCGGGGCGGTGCTTTCTTCCAGAATTTTGCCGGTATCGGCGGCAAGAAACGCTATTGTTTCCGCCCCGTCGGCGTCGGCGATCCGGCAGAAGAGTATTTTCCCGCCCAGGCAGCCTTGCAGACTGGTGACGCTTTTGCTGCTCTGCTGATTGACCAGGCGGCTGCTGCCAGTGCGAAGGTCAATGGCGCGGATCTCCAGACCATTGGTATAATACAAAGCGTCCAGCATGGGAGAGAGGAGGAAATCTTCGGAGAGCGACTGCGTTAGGGACAGACAGCCCTCTTCCCGCAGCTCTGCGTTCAGCAGTACGACGGCATGCCGCGCCGCGTCGTAATATCCCACCTGGCTGTCGGTCACCTGTACCAGTTCACTGGCGGCGTCCAGGAGAACGGGCAGCGCGGCGTTGGCGAGAATGGTGCCGTTTTCTGGGGAAACACGGGTCAAGGTGGTGCTTTCATTGGAGCTGGAAAACAGCAGCACATCTTTTCCCATGGCGCGCACGGCGCTTAGGGGGCTGCCTGTCAGAGAAAATTCCCGTATCGCACCGGCGGTCTCGGCTTCGATCACGCTGTTTTCTGCGTATATACCGGTTTCGGGTGGGATAGAGGTTTCCGTGTTGGCGGCAGAGGGCTGCAAAGGTTGGCTGGCGCAGCCGCACAGCAATCCTGCCAGCAGCACCGCTATAAACATACGTTTCATGATGTTACTGTCTCCTTGCTAAAGTATAGTCGTCTCCCTGACGATAGTAAGGGCAGCGACCCTGCCGATAGGTGTGGATGCGGTATACCTCGTCCTCATCCAGATCCATCCGGCAGATATATTCATCATATTCCTCATCGTAGTCAAAATACCAGCAGCTATCGCATTGATGATCCATATCATGCCTCCAGAATGTGGAAGAAAAAGCTGCCGTCCTGATATATAAGGCAGCTGTGACTGCCGTCCTTGGGAATGGATACGCTTCCGGGATTCAGGCAGCGGATGCCGCCGCGCATCTGATCCATTTTCACATGAGTATGACCGAACAGAAAAATACTGCCTTTTTCCAAGGGAGGCAGGGCGTCCGGGTTGGCATGATGCCCGTGGGTAAGATAGATGCTCTTTCCATCCACCAGCAGCTGGGAGAACTCTGCCAGGCAGGGAAAGGGCAGAACCATCTGATCTACCTCCGCCTCACAATTGCCCCGAACTGCGATGATTTTTTCTTTCCACTGCGACAGCATAGGGATCACCTGCTTGGGGGCGTAATCCCGGGGCAGATCGTTGCGGGGGCCGTGGTAGAGCAGATCGCCCAGCAGGATCAGCTTGTCCGGCTGCTCTGCTTCCGCCAGCGCCAGCATTTTCTCACACCAATAAGCGCTGCCGTGAATGTCGGATGCGATGAGTAATTTCATAGCGTTTCTCCTAAAGTATGTAAATAAGCCTCCGCGTCAAAAGGGCGCAGCTTTTCATCCTTGCGTAGATACAGGGGATGGTGGGGATGCCCCCTTTTGCTGCACTTTCCGGCGCAGAACCAACGGGCGCCAAATTCTTTGCCAACGGACAAAAAGTCCAGAAGGCAGGATGGCAGGTAGTCCCGTTTTTCAATGATGGCACCCCAGGCGGCCCAAACAGCGGGATGCTGGCCGATGGAGAGGGCATAGCGGAAGGCCTCTAAATTTTCCCGATGGAGGGCAGGGTTATAGGTTTTCTCCATATCGTCCGGGTTCGTGGCGCGCTGGGCGTATACGTTGAACATGAGAAAGCTGTCGAAGCTGTTGCCCAACGCGATCCGCTCCACGGATTTCAGGGTATTGTCCAGGGCGTCCGGCCGGGCGGTGGAGGGGTTAATACCCACGCAGATCAGCGGATTTTTTCCCCGCGTCCCCAGAATATATCGATACTCCGAGTAGAAATTGGGGGCATAGAGCCATTTTTCAATGTCATAGTCCGGATTGGGGGTGTTGGCTGCGTCCAGCGCTTCCTGAAAGGTCAGCAGGGGGATTTCAGTAGTTTCTTTTTGAGGAATGTGCATGGCTATCCCTCCGCGCTGGGGAACCAGCAGGAATTCGCTGGATCGTGGAAGGGACAGTCGTTCTCGTTCCTGCCGGTCTGGGTCAGCCATCCGGCGAAAGCGGTGTCCAGAAACGCGTATACGCCCGCCATATTGGCCTGCAGGGGCACGGTTTTTCCGTCGCGCATATGCAGCTCAATGAGAGTATTGCCATAGCTGGTGTAGAGCTGCTGCGCGATAATATCGCCGTAGCGGTATTCCACGGTTTTTTTGCCGAAGGTAGTATAGAGGAAACTGCTCTCATCATAGAAAACGCCGAAGCTCATGTAATATACCACCAAAGCGATGCCCAGCAGAATGAGAACCACGCCGCCTGCCAGGAGCAGGGTATTTCCCTTCAGCCCAGCCTGAACAGCCGAAATGCCCAAAACGATCAGCACCAGGCCAGCGCCGGCATAGTGCTTATTCTGACGGATGGACTGGCCGGATTGGTGCTGCGCCTTACTGCGGAACAGCTTTGTAAAAGCCTTATCCACCAGGAAGCAAAAGCCGAAGCTGCCGCCGGCCACCAGTAAAATGAGGATTATTTCCATGGTATTTCTCTCTCCTGAATCCTATGCCCACAGCACCAAATCCACGGGAACATCGTGGGCTTGGACGTCAATGTGGGGCACGATCTGAAAATCATAGCACAGAGCCAGAGTAGGATGTCCCGGCTCCTGGAGCAAAAAGCGATCGTAAAATCCTCCGCCATAGCCTAGGCGGTTGCCCTGGGAATCGAAAGCCAGACCGGGCATGAGCACCAAAGCGGAAGGGTCGTTGGCCGCAGGATCGTCGGCAATTGGCTCGGGAATGCCCGCGTAACCGGGCGCCACCTGAGTCAAATCGGTCAGCAGCAGGAACCGCATTTCCTCGCCGTAGACTTTGGGTACGGCCACCTGCTTCCCGTCCTGCAATGCCTGCTCCAGCATGGGCAGCGTACGCACCTCCTGGTTGTAGGGCAGATAACCGTAAATGGTCTTTGCCTGCCGGTACAGGTGGGAAGCACGAAAAAGCTGCCCTAAGCGGCGGCTTTTTTCCTGAATTTGCGCCTCGGTCATGGCGCGTTTCTGCTCCCGAATATAACGGCGCAGCGCCAGCTTATCCATTTTCTGCCTCCTTGGTTTTGTGAAACACCCGGAAAGAGAGCAATACTGCCGCTTGTCCGGGAATACCCAACAGATAGATACGCCACAAGTCCACATGGAAAAAGCAGAGCGCCGTAAGATGGACGCAGGCTAGACAGCCCCAGACGATCAAAGAGATCAAAGCCCGATTCTGCCGGAAATCGTGCCAGGCGGAACGAAGGCTCAGCAGCACGATGGCGTTGATGGGCACAGCGTAGATAAAGGAAATCCAGCAGCCTGGCAGCGCCAGGGAAGCCAGCACTACATAAATGAGCAGCGCCACGCCCCATACCAGGATGGAGGAGAGCGCCAGAATGGTAGTTTTATTGGCTTTGCGTTTCAGCGCCTTTTCCACCGCTCTTTCCACGGCCTGCCCCATGGGGCTGGGGTCTTCCGGCAGAGCGTTGGGATCGGCCAGCAGCACGTCCACAGGGACTTCAAACAGCTGTGCAATGGCTGCCAGGGTTGGCACGTCCGGCGTGGACTCTCCGCGCTCCCATTTGGACACAGCTTTATCGGAATAATTCAGTTTTTCCGCCAGACCGGCCTGGGTAAGGCCGTTCTTTTTGCGGTAGGCGGTAATGTTGGCGCCAAGCTGTATTTTTAGTTTTTCTGCGTCCATTGGCTTGCCTCCCAGGAAAATTCAGCACTATTTTACCAAAAACAGTGATACAATGCAACCCAAAAAATTCGACGTCCCGCCAATAGGAACGGCGCCCGGCTCAATGCCGGGCGCCGGGAACGTATGAAAAGGAATCAATCCTCCTGAAAGAGCTGCTGCTGACAGTATTTGATGATGGCGCGGCGCGGTACGATGCCGATGAAAGCGCCCTTATCGTCTACCACGGGGACAAAATTTTGGTGGGACGCCCGATCCAGCAGATCCTGCATGGAGGTGGTGACCCGCACGGCGACATTGTCCCTCCGCCGGCTGATTTCCATGATGCGCCGCGCCTCTGCCTGGCGCATATCCATGTAGCACATGTTCTTGATGGCCCAGAGCAAATCGCCTTCCGTAAGGGTGCCGCGATATTCTCCCCTGTGATTCAGAATGGGGAGCGCGGCATAGCCGGCAGATTCCATTTTCTCCAAAGCCTGACGGATGGTATAGTCATCATACAGAAAAGCGCACATAGCCTTCGGTGTCAGGAAAAATAATACATTATTCATAGAAGCTCCTTTATGATCGCTGCCTTTGGGCGACAGTACCTGTATTGGATACTTACAGTATAGCATATCTTTCCGAAAAAAGCATGAAAATTTATTGTGAACAAGACATTAAAATCCGAAGGCGGCTCGAGAAAAATTGTGCAATATTACTAAATTATTTGGCAAACTGGAAAGGCGTACAGTCCAGAGTGGCGAAGTAATCCTTGGGCGTCTCCGCGCGCCGGATGAGTTGGAAGCTGCCGTCCGGCCGTAAAAGCACCTCTGCTGAGCGTAATTTGCCATTATAGTTATAGCCCATGGAGAATCCGTGGGCGCCGGTGTCGTGAATAACCAGAATATCCCCAATTTCAATTTGAGGAAGGCTGCGCTCAATGGCAAATTTATCGTTATTTTCACAAAGGCCGCCGGTCACATCATACACATGATCCAGCAGCGCATCTTCCTTGCCCAGCACAGTGATATGGTGGTAGGCGCCGTATATGGCCGGCCGCATCAGGTTGGCAGCACAGGCATCCAAGCCGACATATTCCCGGTAGATGTGCTTTTGGTGCAGTACGGTGGAGACAAGATGGCCGTAGGGAGCCAGCATAAACCGCCCCAGTTCCGTGAAGATGGAAACATCATCCATACCATAGGGGGCGAGGATTTGCTCATATTTCTGCCGCACAGCCTCGCCGATCCAGCGAATATCGCACTTGGGCTGCTCCGGGCGGTAGTCCACGCCGATGCCGCCGGACAAATTGATGAAGGAAAAATGCGCGCCGGTGGCGTTGCGCAGCCGCAGCGCCAGGCGGAAGAGATTGCCAGCCAGCTCCGGATAATATTCATTGCTCTGGGCATTGGATACCAGCAGGGCGTGGATGCCGAAATGCTTGACGCCCAGTTTTTGCAGCCGGAGGATCGCACCGCCCATCTGATCCTCTGTCATGCCGTATTTGGCGTCCCGGGGCATATCCATAATGGTGTTGCCCAGGCTGAAAGAACCACCGGGGTTGTAGCGCAGGCAGACCGTCTCCGGGATGGTATCGCATACCCGCTCCAGCAGCTCCACATGGGTTGCATCGTCCAGATTAATATAAGCGCCCAGCTGCGCGGCTTTTCGCATATCCTCCTCCGGGGTTACATTGGAGGAAAACATGATGTCGTGGCCGGTGATTCCCACCGCTTCCGCCAGCAGCAATTCCGTATAGGTGGCGCAGTCACAGCCGCAGCCCTCCTGATGGAGAATTTGCAGGATATAAGGGTTGGGGGTAGCCTTTACTGCGAAATACTCCCGGAAGCCGGGATTCCAGGCGAAAGCCGCCCGCAGGGCTCTGGCGTTCTCCCGGATACCCGCTTCATCGTAGATATGAAAAGGGGTGGGGATCTGAGCGGCAATGGTTTTGGCTTGCTCCAAGGTCAAAAACGGTGTTTTTTTCATAATTGGTTTCTCTCCTAAAAAATAGACCCTGCGCCTACGCGCAGGGCAGAGAATCGTTCCCACCCCACAGTCTGCGCACCATCCCAATGGGATGACAGTGCCGCGCATATTCTGCGCAGCCCCAGAGCAGCCCTCTTTGGCAAAAGGACGGCTCTTCGGCGGTTTACCCTTTTTCACCCCGGCGATTGCCTGTTCCGGGATGGTACTGATGCATACCGCAACCTCAGCCATGGTTTTCAGTGGCATTTTATCGTGAATACCGCGATTTGTCAACATTTTTCTTTCTCTACCAGGGGTAGAATCCCATATCTCCCTTATGTAGAGGCGTAGAGCGGCGGATGTAGCGTTTCTTTTTGCGGTGTGTGTGCTATGATATTGGAAAACAGAGGAAAGGCGGAATGAAAATGAAGCGAACAAAACTGGCGGATCGGGCGCTGCCCAATTATACCCGCGGAGAGGAAATCGCCAACATGACCACCCATATTGTGGGGGGCGCGCTGGGCATATCCGCTCTGATCCTGTGCCTCATCAAGACCGTCACGGCGCAGAATACCATGGGCATCGTCACTTCCGCAGTATTCGGCGTGGCCATGATCTGGCTCTATACCATGTCTAGCATATACCATGGCCTGGCTGCCGGCACGGGGAAGAAAGTGATGCAGGTCATAGACCATTGCACCATCTATGTGCTGATCGCGGGGACATATACGCCCATCGTTTTGTGCGCCTTAGCGCCGCGATACCCCGCCATTGGCTGGGGGTTGTTTGCGGCGGAGTGGCTGCTGGGAGCGGTGGCGATCACTTTGACGGCGGTGGACTTGAAAAAGTACAATATCTTTTCCATGATCTGCTATATCGGTATGGGGTGGGGCGTAATCCTATTTCTGCCGCAGGTGCTGGAGGTACTGCACCCGGCGGGGTTCTGGCTGCTGCTGGCGGGAGGCGTTGCCTATACCATTGGCGCGGTGCTTTATGGACTTGGGGCGAAACGCCGCTGGATGCACTCGGTTTTCCATGTCTTTGTGCTGCTGGGCAGTCTGTTCCACTTCTTGGCTATTTATTTATATTGCTTCTAAATCTTGAAAGCCGCCGGTATCCTTGGATACCGGCGGATATTTTATGGGAACAGGAGCGTATCGGGCTTGCCGATGACAAGACGACCCGCAGAAGCGGAAAGAGGCGGCGGTTTCCGGGAAGTCCTCCCCAAAGGCGGCTGAGGCATGGAATACAGCCTGCTATCATCCGTTTACAGTGGAAAGACCTGCGCCGGGATTCTGGGAACGCAGCTCCTGGACTTGGGAAATCAGGGAACATGGGAATATATAACGCCCTGCGGAACTATGAACCCGCAGGGCGTTGCGCTTATTGTCCTTGGAAGCCGTCGAAGAGGATGGTGCTGCCCGCCTCGGGAATGGACTGCCCCTCCATGCAAGCGGCAAACTGCGCGCCGGACATGGTTTCCTTTTCCAGCAGGAAATCCGCGACCTGCTGCAGTTTTTCCTTGTCGGCGGTGAGGATTTCACTGCACTGGGCGTAGGCCTTATCCATCAGCAGCTTCACCCGCTCGTCGATGGTGGCGGCGGTCTTCTCCGAGTAACTCTTGGTTTTTTCAAAGTCTCTGCCGATAAATACTTCGCCGTCGCTGGTGTAGGATACCGCGCCCAGAGACTCATCCATGCCGTACCGGGCGATCATATCCCGCGCCAGCTTGGATGCCCGATCAATATCGTTGGAGGCTCCGGTGGAGATGTCCCCCAGGAACAGCGCCTCCGCCACCCGTCCGCCCAGGAGCGCCACGATCTGCTCGTACATCTGGTTCCGGGTCATGTGGTTGGAATCCTCCTGGGGCATACTCCAGGTAAGTCCCAACGCCTGCCCCCGGGGAATGATGGAGATCTGCCGCACCGGATCATGGGTGGGCAGGCGGTACATGGCTACGGCGTGCCCAGCCTCGTGAATGGCAGTGATCTTCAGGTCGTGCTTTAGCCGCACCCGGCTGCGCTTTTCAGGTCCTGCCATGATCTTCATTACCGCATCGTTGAGATCCTGCATGGTGAGCACCGGACGATTGTCGCGAGCGGCAATGATGGCAGCCTCGTTCATCAGGTTGCTGAGATCCGCTCCGTTAAATCCGGCGGTGGCCATGGCCACCGTGTGCAGATCCACAGAGTCGTCCAGCCGCTTTCCTTTGGCGTGTACCCTGAGAATTTCCTCTCGTCCTTTGCTGTCCGGCGCGCCCACATAGATCTGGCGGTCAAACCGGCCGGGACGGAGCAGCGCAGGGTCAAGGATATCCGGGCGGTTGGTGGCAGCCAGGACGATGACGCCCTCGGTACGGCCAAAGCCGTCCATTTCCACC
>DVKX01000098.1 GCA_018715805.1 Candidatus Faecousia intestinigallinarum
TACGATGGACAGGAAAAAGCAGAGTTTTGCAAGCCTTGAGGGCAAGATAAAAATTGTATAACAAGCTAATTTTCCTACCACTGATTTTACCACTTTTTCTACCACTTTTGGGCGCGAAGTAGTGGTAAGATATAAGAAGAAACATTGAAGGAAAGTCCAGAAAACCCTGTAAGAATGAGGATGTAAGAAGATATGAGAGCATATGAAAATATCCGGTTACACATCCCGACAATGAAGCCGCTGGACAAGCCCGAAAGCAAGACGGAGGAAAAGCGGGAAGAAGCCGCCGCTCCAGCGATGATTGCCGCAGAACAAGTCATGGATTTCTCCAAGGTACAGATTGAGCCGCTGTTTGAGGAAGCGGTGGATTTTGAGACCTTCAGCAGATCCGATTTCCGGGCGGTGAAGATTGAAGCCTGCGAGGCGGTACCCAAGAGCAAGAAGCTCTTGAAGTTCACCCTGAACGACGGCACGGAACGCCGCCGCACCATCCTCAGCGGCATTCACGAGTATTACGAGCCGGAGGCGCTGGTGGGAAAGACTGCCATTGCCATTGTGAATCTGCCCCCGCGAAAGATGATGGGCATTGATTCCGAAGGAATGCTGATCTCCGCTGTTCATCAGGAGGAGGGCAGGGAAGCCCTGCACCTATTGATGGTAGACGACCACATCCCTGCCGGTGCGAAGCTGTATTAAAAAGAGCGCAACTGCCGCCCCGGCAGAAAATGAGTCTCATTTTCTGCCGGGGCAATTTCTCTCTAAGGGGATGCTTCCCTGTGAAAACAGTAATGGAAAGGAAGAAATCATGAGAATCGTCTTACTGACAGCCTTGGGGGTGGGCGGCGCCACGGTGTTCGGCACGCTCCTGGGCTTTGCATTTCAGAAAATTTCCCATAAATTCAGCGATATCGTGCTGGGCTTTGCTGCGGGGGTCATGCTCTCTGCGGCGATCCTGGGGCTGGTTGTACCGTCTATAGAAAGCGGCGGCAGCCATAGCGTACTGGTGACGGTGGCGGGTGTGGCCTGCGGCGCGGTCTGCCTGAATCTTATGGATAAGCTTGTTCCGCACCTGCACCGGCTGGTGGGCGTCGAGCAGGAGCAGCACGGGGAGAATGCCGCCAAAATGAATAAGGTGCTGCTGTTTGTTTTGGCGATTGCCATCCACAATTTGCCGGAGGGGATTGCAGCGGGCGTGGGCTTCGGATCCGGGGATACCGCGCAGGCACTTACCATCGCGGGGGGCATTGCCCTGCAGAATATTCCCGAGGGAATGGTGATCATCGCCCCCATGCTGGCGGCGGGGATCAGCCGGAAGCGCACGTTTCTGGCGGCGGCCTCCACCGGCTTCATCGAGGTGGTGGGGACGCTGCTGGGCTATTTTGCCGTGACTGTCTCTGCGGCGATTCTGCCGTTTGCACTGGCGTTTGCGGGAGGCACCATGCTTTATGTCATCAGCGATGAGATGATACCCGAAACCCATTCCCACGGGAATGAACGGGGCGCTACCTATGCGCTGCTGGCGGGTTTTTGTCTCATGCTGATTATGGACTTTTATATTTAACGCGGATATTCGGATTATTTTGCCGCGGAAAATAATAGCAGAGCAGGTGTTGGCGCGCTGGCTGGGTTCCATTGAAACGCAGGCAAATGTCTCAGGAACCGCAATATCAGAAAAATGAAAAACCGGTGAATGGTTTTATTTGTCGAGAAGGCAGCAAAGCCGGGCAAATCAGTCGCCAGTGAAGAGGAACTGCGCGCAAAATGAGACCGCTTTTAGTCTGCGTGCGGCTCCCGTACAAACGGCCTGTTTCCAATAGAAAAATCACCGGTTTTTGAAAACCGGTGGTTTTTTATCATGCGGCGGCGGCCAACATGTTTTCAATGAAGATACCATACCCGGTGGTGGGGTCGTTCACCAGCACATGGGTCACAGCGCCAATGATCTTCCCATCCTGCAGGATGGGGGAACCGCTCATGCCCTGTACGATACCTCCGGTGGCCTGCAGCAATTCCGGATCGGTAACCCGAATCAATAGGTTGCGGCCATTTTGCCGTGCCTTGGGATAGATCTTCAAAACCTCCACAGAATATTCCCGAATACTGTTGCCGGAAACGGTGGAACGGATGGTGGCAGGCCCGGTATGCACATCCTCCGCGCTGCCCACAGGCAGCGGCTGTCCGCCCCAGCCCATGGGTGCGACACCGAAAACCCCCTGTGCCGTATTTCCGGACAGCTTTCCGCAGGGCTGGTTGGACTCCGCAGCCCCCAGCAGCTGCCCGGGATCGCCTACCTGACCTTTTTTTACGGAAAGCACTGTCGCCGGATAGATATTACCCTGGGTCATAGTCGCCAGTACGCCGCTGGAATCGTTGACGCCATGCCCCAGCGCGCCGAACCGCTGATGAACAGGGTCATAATAGGTGATGGTACCAATGCCGGTAATGCCCTGGCGGAGGTAGACCCCCAGCCGCGGCCCCTCCGGAGTGATTTCCGGGGAGAGCCGCAGGCTCTGTACCATTCCCTCCCTGCGCACCTGCACTTTCACAGTTCCGCCGGAATGTTCCAGCGCCCGGCGCACATCCTGGGCGGTAGCTACGGCAGTGTCATCGATGGCGAGGATTTCATCCCCTACTTCGAGCCCCGCCTCCCGGGCGGCGGAGCCAAGCCCGTCCTCAAACGCTGCCACCGTGACGGTGCCGTTGCCCAGTTCCAGACCTACCACCTGTCCGCCTGGAATCAATGCCTCCGCCGCATCAGCGTGCAGGGGCAGTATCCACAGCAGCATCATGGCCGTCACGATCCACTTTTGTATTTTTTTCATTTTCTTCCAGCCCTCCCTTTCTGTCTGCCCCTTTAATATTCCGCAGCATTGCGGATGTAACCGCAGTAAAAGTCGAAAAAACAGGGAGGCGCTGGCTGGGCAGGAAAAGCCTTGCAAAGCGTCAGAAATTATACTATGATAGATTTTGAGGTGATAAAAATGCAAAAAACCGATTATTCCCTGCTGTGCCGCCAAATGGCTGCGCTGCTCTCGGGGGTAGAAAATGAGATTTCTAACTTGGCCAACGCTTCGGCGCTGTTGTGGCAGGCGCTGCCGGACATCAACTGGGCGGGCTTCTATTTGATGCGGAATGGACAGCTGGAATTGGGACCGTTCCAGGGAAAGCCAGCCTGCACGGTGATTGCCATGGGAAAAGGCGTATGCGGTACGGCGGCAGAAAAACGTGAAGCGCTGTGGGTTCCCAATGTCCACGCCTTTCCCGGGCACATTGCCTGCGACTGCGCTTCCAATGCCGAGGTAGTGATTCCGCTGCATAGGAATGGAGAGATATACGGGGTAATGGATATTGACAGCCCCACGCCCGGCGGCTTTTCCCAGGAGGATTTCCAAGGTTTGCAGGCAGTAGCGGCAGAAGTGGAGCGCGGCCTATTTCCCTATTGACAAAGTAGGTAAATGGTGCTATATTACCCATTGAACTACTAGGTAATTACCCACAGGAGGATACAATATGCAAGTGTATGCGGATAACGCCGCCACTACCCAAATGAGCAAGACCGCCATTGCGGCCATGATCCCATATTTTGACAAAATTTATGGCAATCCCTCCAGCCTTCATTCCGTGGGGCAGGAAGCCAAGGAGGCGCTGGAAGCTGCACGGAGCAAGGTAGCCGCTTGTCTGGGCTGTCAGCCTCGGGAAATTTATTTTACCTCCGGCGGCAGCGAGGCGGACAACCAGGCCATCCGTTCGGCGGCCTACAATGGGGCGCGGAAGGGACGCAAACATATTATTTCCACAGCGTTTGAGCACCATGCGGTGCTGCATACCCTGCAAAGGCTGGAAAAAGAGGGCTTTGAGGTCACCTATCTGGATGTGCGCCATAACCACAACATCACTGCCCAGCAGGTGCGGGACGCGCTTCGGGAGGATACCTGCCTGGTAACGTGTATGTACGCCAATAACGAGATCGGCTCCATCCTGCCCATTGCCGAAATCGGCAAAATTTGCCGGGAAGCGGGTGTGGTGTTTCACACAGACGCGGTGCAGGCTGTGGGGCATATCGCCATTGACGTGGCCAGGGAAAATATCGATATGCTCAGCCTGTCCGCCCACAAGTTCCACGGACCCAAAGGGGTGGGCGCGCTGTATGTCCGCCGGGGCATTCCGCTGACCAATCTCATTGACGGCGGCGCCCAGGAGCGGGGAAAGCGGGCAGGTACGGAGAATATCCCCGGTATCTGCGGCATGGCAGCTGCTTTGGAGGAAGCCTGCGCCCATATTCCGGAAAACGCGGAAAAGGTCGCTAAAATGCGGGATAAGCTCATTGCAGGGCTTTCCCAGATTCCCCACAGCGCCCTGAACGGCGACCCAGTGCACCGGTTGCCCGGAAACGTGAGTTTCTGCTTTGAGGGAATTGAGGGCGAGAGCCTGCTGCTGCTGCTGGACGCCAAGGGCGTATGCGCCTCCTCCGGCTCGGCCTGCACCTCCGGTTCGCTGGATCCCAGCCATGTGCTGCTGGCCATCGGACGGGTGCATGATGTGGCGCACGGCTCCCTGCGGCTTTCTCTAAGCGAGTACAATACCATGGAAGAGATCGACCACATTTTACAGGCTGTGCCGGAGGTAGTGGCCTACCTGCGGGGGATGTCTCCGGTGTGGCGTGATCTGCAAACTGGAAAACGGCAATATATTCTTTGATAGGAGCGGAACAATATGGCACTTTACAGCGAAAAAGTTATGGATCACTTCACCCATCCCCGGAACGTAGGCGTTATTGAGGACGCCAGCGGCGTGGGCGAGGTAGGCAACGCCAAATGCGGCGATATTATGAAAATTTACCTGAAGATTGAAAACGACATCATTGAGGATGTGAAGTTTGAGACGTTCGGCTGCGGCTCTGCCATCGCCTCCAGTTCTATGGCTACGGAGATGATTAAGGGCAAGTCCATTTACGAGGCCATGGAACTGACCAATAAGGCCGTGGCGGAAGCCCTGGACGGTCTGCCTGCCCATAAGCTGCACTGCTCTGTGCTGGCAGAGGAGGCCATTAAGAACGCCCTTACCGATTATTTTGAGAAAAACCACATCCCTTACGACGCCGCCAAGCTGGCCTGCCAGCACAGCCACGACGAGTAAGGCATGATTGTTTCCACGAAAGGGCGTTATGCCCTGCGAGTGATGGTCTATCTTGCCCAGCGGGCGGAGGAGGGCTATATCCCCCTAAAGGAGATCGCTGAGAACGAGGAGATATCCCAGAAGTATCTGGAATCCATTATGGCGATTTTATCCAAAGCAGGATTTTTGGATGCGGTGCAGGGGAAAGGCGGTGGTTACCGCCTGAACCGTCCGGCGGCGCAGTACACGGTAGGCAGCATCCTGAAGCTGACAGAGGGCACGCTGGCGCCGGTATCCTGCACGATCCACGGCTCCGCCGCCTGTTCCCGCGCCAGCTGCTGCAACGCGCTGCCCATGTGGGAGAAGCTGGACAGGATGATCGACGAGTTTTTCGAGGGCATCACGGTGGCGGATTTGCTGCTGGAGCAGCAGGGCGGCGGGAAAGACCAGCCATGAATTTTGAGAAATTTGGAATGTGTTGATGCACAGCGGATGCTTTTGAACCCGCCCGGAGGCAACCCGGGCGGGTTCTTGTGTGAAAGAGCGGAAAAAACCGTTGCATTCTTCGAGGGGATTCGCTATAATAGGAACGCTATCGATTTTTTGCATAAGGGGAAACGAAGATGAAGAAAGAGACGAATGCGCCCACGCTTCAGGAAAATAAAATGCGCACCATGCCCGTGGGGCGGCTGCTGACCACCATGGCGCTGCCGCTGGTGGCCTCCATGCTGGTGCAGGCGCTGTACAACGTGGTAGACAGCATTTATGTGTCCCAGATATCGGAAAGCGCGGTTACGGCACTGTCCCTGGCGTATCCCGTCCAGAACCTGCTCATTGGCTTTGCCACAGGCGTGGCTGTGGGTGTGAACTCCTTGCTCAGCAAGTCTCTGGGGGAGGGGAATCAGGAACGTGCCAATCAGGCTGCCGGAAACGGTATTGTACTGATGTTTGCTGCGGTGGCGCTGTTCATGCTCTTCGGTGCGTTCGGCAGCCGGCCTTATTTCACCATGCAGTCCCAGGTGACGGAGACGGTGGAGGGCGGCACCTCCTATATCGCCATCTGCTGTCTGCTGAGCTTGGGCATTTTTGTAGAAGTGCTGGGAGAGCGGCTGCTGCAGGCTTCCGGCAAAACCGTGTTTACCCTCTATACCCAGGGCGCGGGCGCCATCATCAATATCGTACTGGATCCGGTGTTCATTTTCGGTTATTTCGGCATACCTGCCATGGGTGTGGCCGGCGCGGCGGTGGCTACGGTCATTGGACAGTGGGTGGCGGCCATTATGGCAGTATTCTTCAATCTGAAATACAATACGGATGTGCGCTTTAACCTCTCCTATTGGAAGCTGCGCAAAGAGGTGGCCAAGCCCATACTCACAGTGGGTATTCCCTCCATCATCATGATGGCCATTGGCTCGCTGATGACTTTCGGCATGAACCAGATCCTTCAGGGCTTCAAAAACTATGGAGAGACGGCTACGGGCGTGTTCGGCATTTACTTTAAGCTGCAAAGCTTCTTCTTCATGCCGATTTTCGGCCTGAACAACGCCAGTATTTCGATCCTGGCCTATAACTATGGCGCGCGGCAGCCCAAACGGATTACAGTAACGCTGAAATACTCTCTGGCCATCGCTTTGGCGGTGATGCTGCTGGGACTATTGGTGTTTCAGGTGGCGCCGGAACTGCTCTTGGGGATATTCAATCCTTCGGACAGCTTCCTGGAGATCGGCTGCAACGCCCTGCGGATTATTAGCCTGTCTTTCCCCATGGCGGCGGTGGGCATCGCCCTGAGCGCCAGCTTCCAGGCCATGGGCATTGGCATTTACGCCACCATTACCTCCCTGTGCCGTCAGCTGATCGTGCTGCTGCCGGTGGCCTATCTGATGAGCCTCACCCGGGATGTGCACGCGGTGTGGTGGGCGTTCCCCATTGCGGAGGTAGTGAGTATGCTGGCTACTATCTATTTTTATTTCCGCCTTTACCGCGGGAAGATCAAGCCCCTTTTTGCGCAGGCAGCGCAGTGAGACAAAAAACGGCAGAAATTGCATTGTTTCTTTCCCCCCGGAGCCATTGTGCCGGGGGGAAGTTTGTGCTATAATAGGGAAGAATGTCGAGAGAAAGCAATGGAGGCGGAGCTATGAATTCCCCAAATGTGACCATTTCCCAGGCGGACGTTCGGAAGCTGTTGGGAGCCGCCAACGGTGACGCCGCGCTGCTGTACCTTTATATTGCCGCAGGACACGCCCCAGAGCAGGCGGAGGCGCAGCTCCACTTTCAGGGGAACCGTTTTCCCGCCGCAGCGGCGACGCTGCGCCAGCTGGGACTTTGGCCGGAGGAGCGGCCGAGCCATATCCTGCCGGGGGAGCGGCCCAGCTATTCCGAAACGGATGTGCTTCAGGCCATGGACAGGGATTTGGATTTCCGAAGCCTGTACGGCGAGGTGCAGCGGCTTCTGGGTCGCAGCCTGAATACGGAGGAACTGAAAATTTTACTGGGGTTCGTCCGTTACCTGGGACTGCCGGGGGATGTGATATCCTTGCTGGTATGCTACTGCAAGGAACGCGCCAGACAGCGGGGGAGTTTGCGCAATCCCTCTCTGCGCACCATTGAGAAGGAAGCATATGCATGGGCAGAGCGGGGGATCGATACCATTGAGGAAGCGGCAGCCTTTATTCAGAATCAAAATTTACGCAGTTCCCGCCTGCGAGAGTTGATGGAGCTGCTGCAGATCCGGGGCAGAAGCCTTACAGCGGCAGAGGAACGCTACGCTCTGGCCTGGCTGGAGATGGGCTTTGACCAGGCAGCCATCCGTCAGGCCTATGAGCGCACCTGCTTGAATACAGGCAATCTGAACTGGCCGTACATGAATAAAATCCTCACCCGCTGGCACGAGGCTGGTCTGCATACCCTGGAGCAGATCCAGTCCGGGGATAAAAAACCTGTGCCCAAGGGCGCGTCCGGGCGGCTGGGACAGGCGGAGCTGGAAGCGATTCAACATATTTTGCAGGAGGAGGGATGAGCTGTGGCGTATAGCTTGGAAGTCGTACACCGCGCCAGACAGATTTTGGAGCGGCAGCGCGGCCTGCGGGAAGCGGAAAATCGGGCGCATTTGGATCAGGCTTATCGGGAAGTCCCCCGCTTGCGGGAGATCGACCAGCAGCTTCGGCTGACCATGGCGAAGGCCGCCCAGGCAGCTTTCCTGAAAGGGGAAGACGGACAGACGGCTATGACCCAGGCACGACAGGAAAATCTGGCCTTACAGCGGGAACGCAAAGCGCTGGAGGCGCAGTTTCCGGCAGGTTTTTTGGAGGACAGCCCGATCTGCCCCCGGTGCGGCGGCACGGGCTATATTGGCAGCAATATGTGCTCCTGCCTGGACGCGCTGTGCCGCCAAGAGCAGAAAGCCATGCTTTCGGGTCTGGGTATTCCGGCGGAGCGCTTTGAGAATTTCCGGTTGGAGTATTATCCCGATCGGATTGACCGGAATCTGGGAGCCAGCCCTCGGGTCATTATGGAGCGGGTTTTGGCCAAATGCCGCCGATTTGTCCAGGAGTTTGGCCAGCGTGATGAAAATTTGCTTTTTATCGGCGGTACTGGGCTAGGGAAGACGATGCTCTCTGCCTGCATTGCTGCCAGTGTCACGGAGGGGGGCTTCTCCGTGTGCTACGAGAGTGCGGCGCACCTGTTTTCCAAGCTGGAAAGGGAGCGCTTTGCTCCCAGCGAGGAAGCCGCCCGTCAGGCGGAGCAGCTGCGCCGCTGCGATCTGCTGCTGCTGGACGATCTGGGCACGGAGATGCCCAGCCAGTTTGTCACGGCGGCGCTGTATACCCTGCTCAACGATCGGCTTATGGGATGCAAACCCATGGTGATCTCCACCAATCTGAATGTGGAGGAGCTGGCACAGCGGTATAACCCCCAAATTGCGTCCCGATTGCAGGGAAGTTTTTCCCGGCTGACCTTTGTGGGCGAGGATATCCGCGTACTGAAAAGCCGGGAGGGTCTGCGATGAAGACGGGGATTCTCTTTGATCTGGACGGCACGCTGCTGGACACCTTGGAGGATCTTTGGAACGCAGTCAATTATGCCCTGGAGCAGTTTGGCTGTCCGGCGCGGACGTTAGAGGAAGTGCGCGCCTTTGTAGGTAATGGGGCGGGGCTGCTGATCCAGCGGGCGCTGCCCGGTGGAAAAAATGACCCTGACTGGCAGGCGGTGCTGGCGGTATTTCGCGCCTATTACGACGCCCACTGCCGGGAACGCACCCGCCCTTATCCGGGTATCTTGGAGATGCTGGCCGTTCTGCGGGCGCAATATCCCCTGGCAGTGGTATCCAACAAGCCGGACAGCGCGGTGAAGCAGCTTTGCCGGGTGTATTTTGGAGATATATTTGCCAGGGGCGAGGATGGGGACTGTCCCCGGAAGCCTGCGCCGGATATGCTTTACCAGGCCATGGAAGCGTTGGGGGCGGAGCGGTGCATTTATGTGGGAGACAGCGAGGTAGATGTGGAGACGGCGCGGAACGCTGAGATGCCCTGCCTGAGCGTACTCTGGGGATTCCGGGATGTTCGCTGTCTGGAGCAGGCGGGGGCAAAGCATTTTTGCCGGCTTCCCATAGAACTGCCTGCGGCGATTGCAAAGATGGAGGAAGCGTATGGCAAATGAATTTTTCGCGCTGATGGGCAGAATGCGCTATATCACCCGCTGGGGACTGATGCGCAATACCTTTTCGGAAAATATCCAGGAGCATAGTCATCAGGTGGCGGTGCTGGCGCACGCTCTGGCGTTGATCCGTCGGGAAGTGCTGGGGCTGCCCGGGCCGGATCCGGATCGCTGTGCAGTGGCGGCGCTGTATCATGATGCCTCCGAAATCCTCACCGGCGATTTGCCCACGCCTATCAAATACTATGACCCCGACATCAAGGCGGCTTATAAGCGGGTGGAGTATGTGGCCGGGGAGCGGCTGCTTGCCATGCTGCCTCCGGCGCTGCAGCGCCATTACGCGCCGCTGGTGCTGGAGGAGGATGAGGAAGTCCGGCCGATTGTAAAAGCGGCGGACAAGCTCTCCGCGTATATCAAGTGTATTGAGGAGCAAAAGGCGGGCAATCGGGAATTCGACTCCGCAGAACAGCAGACCATGACCGCTATGCGGGCAATGGCTTTGCCGGAGCTGGATTGGTTCCTGACGGAGTGCCTGCCGGCTTATGAGAAGGATCTGGATCAGCTGCGGTAGCTTGACGGCGGAAAGAAAATGTGCTAATATAATGGCGCGATCAGCGCAGGCTGGCCGCCCAATGCCGGTGTGGTGGAACAGGCAGACACAAGGGACTTAAAATCCCTCGCTGTAAAAAGCGTACCGGTTCGAACCCGGTCACCGGCACCAAGCATTTTCGCAGAAGTAAACTTCCTCTGCTTTGCTGCGCCAAGCACAAAAATCCTCCCAGAAGTGTTCTGGGAGGATTTTATGCACAACTGTCATGCCACGGGGATCTCCCGGCCGATCGTGACCACCTGATCAAAGCGGTTGAGGAAGGTCTTGTCCCAGTTATGGGTGATGACGATACGGGTAATGTCCTGGCATCGGAAAATAAACTCATTAATGAGAGATATATTCTCCGGATCCAGGCCGGTGGTGGGCTCATCGAAGATGACAATGGCTGGGTGGGTGGCCATCACCCGCGCCAGCTGAATCCGCTGCCGTTCGCCGCCGGAGATATTGTCGCCGAAGTCCCCCAGAGGTGTGTCGCCCACCCGCTGTGCCAGGGCTGTCAGGTTCAGATCCGCCAGCAGCGTTAAATACTCCTGGGAATCCTGATCCAGATTATGAGAAAACAGGGTGATATTCTCATATAACGAGGTGTTGAACAGGAAAGGACTCTGAGCTACCAGCCCCACCTGGGCGTAAATTTCCTCCTCGGACAGCTCCCGGATATCGTGACCGCCCAAGGAGATGGTGCCGGTGTAGCCGTCAAAGTATTTCAGCAACAGCTTGGTAAGGGTGGACTTGCCGCTGCCGCTCTCTCCCAGGATGGCGTAGCAGCCGCCGGGAGCAAAGGTGCAGGAGAAGCCGCTGTAAAGCTGCCGCTGGCCAAAGCCAAAGGAAATGCCCTGGTATTCCAACGCTAGGGGTCTTTGGAGCGTGTGGTTGGAGGGTGGGGTGCAGGGGAAGTCCCGCTGTGAGAGGAGTTTCTCTACAATGGGCTTGGAGGCGCGGATCTCCACCAAGTACTCAGTGATGTTGTTAAAATGATTGGACAGGGAGGTAAAGTAGCTGCTGGCAGCGAAGAGCAGAGAAGCTGCAAGAACCCCCTTGGTCACTAGATAGCCGCCCACCACTAGGCAGACCATATTGGCGAAGCTGCCTAACTTCATCAGCGCGGAGTGGCTCATAGTGGAAACGATATTCAATCGTATCCAGCCCTTTTGCCTGCGCTGGGATGCCTTAACGTGTCGCTGGAGAAGGGGCTCGCTGGCTCCGGCGGTGCGAATGGATTCGTATCCCTCAATGGTTTCCTTCAGGGTGCCGGTATAGGACTCGGACAACTTGGAATATTTGGCTTTCTCTCGCCCCTCCAACGCGGACAGGGGCTTCATAGCCAGCAGAGGCAGGCTGGCCGTGGCTACCGCCGCCAGCACCAGCCAAGGGCTCATGGTAGTCAGCATCACCAGATCGCCGACTACACAGGTCACCGAGTGGAAAAGGTATGGAATGGAATTCAGCCGGTCGTTCTGATAGACCGCCATATCCTCTGAGAGGAGGTTCAAATAGTAGGCATCGTTCTCCCCCGAAAGCTCTTTAGGGGGCGGCGGAAGAAATTACGGACTATCTCTGTTTTCATATGGTGGACGCCATTGGCAAGAGCAACGAACCGGGTATACGCAGCTGCTACTGAGAGCAGATAAGAGACGATCATTCCCAGAAAATCCAGCAGCCCCATCCGCAGCAGACCTGGCACATCGCCCGCCATGGCGCGCTCCATAATCAGCGCGGCGATGTAAGTAAGACCGATGATGAGCATGGAATACAGGGTATATAACACGCAGGCCAAAGCCATCCATCGCCGCCCGGAGGGGGATAAGGTTTTCATAGATAATTTCCTCCTTGCATATTTATTTTGAAAAGTGAAGGAACCTGGATTTTATATTTTCTCCAAAACGCATGTACATAGACTTATTATAAGTTAGATGATTAAAAATGTCAAATATTTATTCAATGTAATATAAATCGATTGCGAATAAAAACGGCCGGCAGGAGTTATCCAGGGAGCGGAATATTTTTTGTACAGAAGCGCCAAGATAACGATCAGAAGACAATAGGAGGAAGCAATATGGCCAAAACTGCTTATCTGAATGGAGACATCCTCACGGTGAATCCGGATAACCAAGTGGTGGAAGGTATTCTTATCGAAAGCGGCAAGATCCTGGCGGTGGGCAGCCGGGAATTGATTTTAGCACTGGCAGATGCGGATACAAACATAATAGACCTGGAGGGAAAAGCCATGCTGCCGGGGTTTATTGACCCCCATGGGCATATTGTGGCGGCGGCGCAGACGCTGGCGGTATTGGATTTCAGCGTATGCGTTTCCAAGGAGGAACTTCTGCAGAAGCTCCGGGACAAAATGCGGAAAGCTTCGCCTGGAAATGACGGATGGATTGTTGGGTTCGGCTACGATAATGCCCGTTTTGAAGGGCAGATGCACCCTACCAAATTTGATTTGGACGCAGTTTCCAATACGATCCCCATTTTTATTTCCCATGTTTCGGGGCATTTGGCGGCGGCCAATAGTGCGGCGCTGGAAAAGCTGGGCTATGTGGGGGAAAACTATGCGGTTCCGGAGGGCGGCGTTGTCAGAACCGTTGCGCCGGATTCCAAAGAGCCAAATGGTGTTTTGGAGGAAAACGCTTGGTTGGCTCCGGAGAAGAAAGAAATAATTCCTGCGCCTTCCCAGGAGGATATGCTGGCTGCAATTTCCGAAGCGCAGAGGATCTATGCCGGCTATGGCATTACCACCGCCCAGGATGCCAGCGTAGATCACCATGTGCACCGGCTGCTGCAGGCTGCGGCGGACAGGGGGAAGCTGGAAATAGATATTGTGGGCTACGCCATACAGCCGGTGACTTTTGATTTGTTGGAGAATATGGGCAAACCCCAGAGGGCGTATGAAAACCACTATAAGCTTTTGGGAGGGAAAACTTGGCTGGATGGCTCGCCCCAGGGAAAGACCGCCTGGCTGACCCGACCCTATGCAGTGCCGCCGGAAGGACAGGGGCGGGATTACTGCGGCTATGGTACGCAGTCCGACGAGGCGGTGACCGAATACTTCAAAGGCTGTATCGAAAGAAACCTGCAGGTGAATGTACACGCCAACGGAGACGCTGCGGCAGATCAGTTTATCCGCTGCTATGGTAAGGCGCTGGAGGAAACAAAGCCCGCAGAAGATCTGCGGCCGGTGATGGTACACGCGCAAACCGTCCGGGAAGATCAGCTGGATGCCATGAAAGCGCTGGGAATACTGCCCACATTTTTCCTGGATCATATTTGGTACTGGGGAGACGATCACTATGAATCGGTGCTGGGGCCGGAAAGAGCCAACCGGATTTCCCCAGCTGCATCCGCCCTGAAAAAGGGTATTTCCTTCACACTGCACCAGGATCCGCCGGTGAAAATGCCAAATCAAATTCTGGCCATCCACAACGCTGTTAATCGGCGTACTCCCAAAGGACGTATTTTGGGGGAGGAACAGAGAATCTCTGTTGTGGACGCCATTCGCGCAGTCACCATTAACGGGGCGTACCAATGCTTTGAAGAGGATCGAAAGGGCAGCCTGGAAAAAGGAAAATGCGCCGATCTGGTGATCCTGAGCCAGAATCCGATGACGGTAGAGGCTGCTGCGATCAAGAATATTCAGGTGCTGGAAACCATCAAGGACGGGAAGACGATTTTCAAAAAGGAATAAACAATACCCTCTGTACCGTTTGCAGTACAGAGGGTAATTTCTTTGGTACTTTAGGCTTCCGCGCCGCCGTCAGCAAAGCCTACCAGCAGGCCGCCGCGCTCGGCATAGAAGCTGCAAAGGGCGGTGCATGGCTCCAGCAGCACCCGACTTTTTGGGAATCTCTCCAAGATCATGTCCTTCAGGGTTTGCGCGGATTCCGGATTGAAGCAGTGGGCGATGCGCGCCGCGCCGCCCTGGAAGCCACGCCGCACCATTTCCTGAAAGATGGTTTCTACGGCCTTCCGTTCGCCGCGGCATTTATGCAGAGGCTCCAGTGTGCCCTCCGCCGAGGCGGCGCCTACCACGCGAATACCCAGAACGCCGGCAATCTTCGCAACGGCAGGGCTGACCCGGCCATTCCGCGCCAGATTGGTAAGAGACTGAAGAGAAAAGAGCAGATGCGTATGCTGCTGGTATGTCCGGATTTCTTCCCGAATTTGGGAAAAAGCTTTGCCGGAAAGGATGGAATCTTTCAGCCTTTCCACTAGAAGCGCCATCTCCGGTCCGGCGGAGAGACTGTCTACCACGCATACCTGACGGCTGGGAAAGCGCTGGGCGTATTCCAGGGCGGCGGAGCAGGCCGCAGCATAGCTGCCGGAAAGGCCGCTGGTGATGGTTACGGCAAATACTTCCTCCGCATCGCCAAAGGCGTTCAGCCATTCGGCTACGTTGGGACAGGAGGTGCCGGATTTGCCTTTGGTGGCTTTTACATCTTCCACCATATTTTCAACATTCAGTTCAGGCGTATCAGCATATTCTGCCTTGGCGGTGACGATTTTCAGCGGCGCGTAGGCGAAATCCGCTCCGGAAAGGGAAAAGAGATTGGCGGCGGAATCCGCCACGATTTTTATGGACATAGGATCTTCCTCCTTTTTTATCTGGAATTATTTTATCTTGTTTCTATAATCTTGTCAAGGGTTTTTTGAAAACCGATAAAAGGATTTTCTTGACGGAAGACGAAAAAGCGCGTATACTTAAAAAAGAGGTGACACAGCATGAATCAAGCTATGAAGGACGGCATTCAGGAATCCATCGCTGGTTTCTCCCTGCCGGAATACTACCAAATCCCCAATGTGGGGCTTTATCTGGAGCAGACAGCGAAATATATTTCCGAATATGTGAATTGCCTGGGGGATTTTTCCCTTACCGGCTCCATGATCAGCAACTATGTGAAAAAGGGATTGATTGTCAGCCCGGTGAAAAAGCAGTATAACCGGGAACAGATCGCGTATCTGATTTTCATTGCCGTAGCCAAGTCTGTGCTGTCCATGGAAGATCTGCGGCTGTTTGTGGCGCTGCAAAAAAAGACCTACCCTGCCCGGCAAGCCTACGACTATTTCCGAGAGGAGATGGAAAACGTACTGCGGTACGTATTTGGAGAAAAAGATACCCTGGAGAATCTGGGCGTAGACAACAGCGATGAAAAGACTATGCTTCGCAATACCGTCATCACAGTCGCCCACAAGGTGTATCTGGACAAGTACTTCGCCGCTTTGCGGAAAGAAGAAGCGGGAACGGAATAGCGGAGGACGGCTTTCTGCGGGGGCGGCTTTTCCGCCCTTTCTTGCGCCGGGAGTTTCACTATATTGTTGTAGTTTTTTTGGATTATTTCGGGGAAAAATGGAAAAACTACCAATTGCAAAAAACTCCGCAAAGCGGTAAAATAAATATACCTTTATGCGCAACCTAATCAAAGAAGGAGAAGCGTTATGACGCCCGAAAAAATCAAAGAATTGAAAGTCGCTGCCTGCAAGGTGCGTATGGGCATCCTCACCGAAACCCATGCTGCCAAGTGCGGTCATCCCGGCGGCAGCTTGTCTGCGGCGGAATTGTTTACTTACCTCTATTTTCAGGAACTCCATATAGATCCCCAGAATCCGCAGATGGAGAATCGGGATCGGTTCGTCCTCAGCAAAGGGCATACGGCTCCGGGATTATATGCGACACTGGCGCTCCGGGGATTTTTCCCTGTGGAGGATCTGCTGACCCTGCGGAAGCTGGACAGCTATCTCCAAGGGCATCCCAATATGCGGACGGTTCCCGGCGTGGATATGTCCACCGGCTCTTTGGGGCAGGGAATCTCCTGCGCCTGCGGCATGGCGCTGGGCGCCAAGCGGCAGGAAAAGGATTATCGGGTCTACACCCTGTTGGGGGACGGCGAAATCCAGGAGGGACAGGTGTGGGAAGCCTGTATGTTTGCTGCGCACTATTCGTTGGACAACCTGTGCGTCATCGTGGACAACAACGGTCTGCAAATTGACGGCGAAGTGGCCAAGGTCATGAGCCCTTATCCGATCGATGAGAAGTTTCGTGCGTTCGGCTTCCATGTGGAGGTTATCAACGGCCACGATTTTAACCAGATCGAGGCGGCAATGAATGCTGCCCGGAGTACCAAAGGAAAGCCCACCGCCATCATCATGCGTACTGTGAAGGGCAAGGATGTGTCCTATATGGAGAATGCGGCGGGCTGGCACGGCAAAGCCCCCAACGATCAGGAATATGTCCAGGGAATGCAGGAACTGGAAGCGCTGCTGGCACAGCTGGAGGGAGAATAAAATGGCTGATATAAAGAAGATCGCCACCCGGGATGGGTATGGAAAGGCTCTGCTCCGACTGGGCAGCGAGCACTCCGATGTGGTGGTGCTGGACGCAGATCTGGCAAGCGCTACCAAAACTGGCATGTTCAAGCAGGCGTATCCCGACCGCTTTTTTGACTGCGGCATCGCGGAGGCCAACATGATGTGCGTGGCGGCTGGTCTGGCGACCACGGGGCTGGTGCCCTTTGCCTCCAGCTTCGCCATGTTCGCCGCCGGACGGGCATATGAGCAGGTGCGCAATTCTATCGGCTATCCCCACCTGAATGTAAAGATCGGCGCGACTCACGGCGGCTTATCTGTAGGAGAAGACGGCGCCAGCCACCAGTGCTGTGAGGATCTGGCGATTATGCGCGCCATCCCCGGAATGGTGGTGATCTGCCCTGCGGACAGCGTGGAGGCAGAGGCGGCTACCGTGGCGGCCTACGAATATAAAGGGCCTGTGTATCTGCGCTTTGGCCGCATGGCCGTACCTGTGTTCCATGAGGAGGGCTTCCAGTTCGTCATTGGCAAGGGCGAGGTGCTGCGTAGCGGTAAGGATGTGGCCATTATTGCCAACGGCTTGATGGTCTATGAGGCCATGCAGGCAGCAGAACAGCTGACCGCTCAGGGTTATGACCCCATGATTATCAACATGGCAACGGTAAAGCCCCTGGACGAGGAATTGGTGCTCTTTGCCGCCCGGGAGTGCGGAAAGATCGTCACCTGCGAGGAGCATTCTGTGATGGGCGGCCTGGGCGAGGCGGTATGCGCCCTGCTCTCTGAGAAGCTGCCTACCCCTGTCCGCCGCATTGGTGTGCAGGACGTGTTCGGCCGTTCCGGCTCTGCCCGGGAGCTGCTGGACGCGTTTGGCCTCAGCGCGGAGAACATTGTGGATACAGTCAAGGATTTCCTTTCCAAAGATTAATGGATTCTTAAAACTTGACCCATTGTCACAGGAGGGTTTCTGTGATATGATAGTCGAAACATAATGATAAAGGTGGCAATATGCTGCAAAAATATTTGATGCTGTTTTTTATTTCCATGGTGCCGCTGATTGAGCTTCGCCTTGCCGTGCCCATGGCAGTAGGGATGGATCTGCCCTATATCCCGGCGCTGATCGTGTGCGTTCTTGGGAATATGCTGCCGGTGCCGATTATCTACTTTTTCGCCCGGAAAGTGCTGATTTGGGGGTCCAATAAAGCGGCTATTGGGAAAATCTGCCGCTTTTTCCTCACCAAAGG
Organism: Candidatus Faecousia intestinigallinarum; assembly: GCA_018715805.1. Taxonomy (GTDB): domain Bacteria; phylum Bacillota; class Clostridia; order Oscillospirales; family Oscillospiraceae; genus Faecousia; species Faecousia intestinigallinarum. Next base: position 17,920 of record DVKX01000098.1, read on the forward strand.
AGAAAGAGCCGGGCAGAAACTTATGGCGAAGACCGGCCGCTTCGGCCTGTTTATGGCGCTGCTGCTGTTTGTGGGCGTGCCCATTCCTGGCACCGGCGCCTGGACGGGCACGCTGGCGGCCAGCTTCCTGAACATGGGCATCAAGTCCACGGCGCTGTCGGTTTCTCTGGGCGTTATACTTTCAGGAACCATTATGGCGCTGGGAAGTATGGGCGTGTTTCATATTTTTGGCCTTTGAGCTGGGGAGGTAATTGAGATGTCGGATTGTCTGTTCTGTAAGATCATTGCCGGGGCGATTCCGTCCAATCCGGTATATGAGGACGAATGGATTTATGCGTTCCGGGATATTGCGCCCCAGGCGCCCACCCATATTCTGGTGGTGCCTAAGGCGCATATTGCCGATGTCAACGGGATCACAGAGGAAAACAGCGCCATCATTGCCCACATATTCACGGCGATCCCTCAGATTGCCCGGGCGGCGGAGCTGACGGATGGCTACCGTGTGGTGACCAACTGCGGCGTCCATGGCTGCCAGAGCGTGCAGCATCTGCATTTTCATATTTTGGGCGGACGGCAGCTCTCCGGGGAAATGGGTTGACATTTCTGGAAAATATGGTAGAATAATCGCGAACCGCATAACAAATTCCATCTTCGGGGGACCGAATGCATTCGGTTGAGATTGGGCTGAAGCAGCCCTGACCCGTGAACCTGATACGGCTAACACCGTCGTAGGAAAAGATGCAAGTGAGATAAAATGTATCGCATTGCGCACCTTCGACGGATTTGCAATGCGGTATTTTTTTCTTGGAGGTTTGCGAAATGGCAAACAATTCTCAGCGCACCCATCTGCGGGTGCAGGCGCTGTGCGAGGGAGCGATCATGGTGGCTCTGGCGCAGGCGCTCAGCTATGTGAAGTTCATAGAGCTGCCCAACGGCGGCTCCCTCACCCCGGCCATGTTTCCCATCCTGTTCTTTGCGGTGCGGTGGGGGCTGCGGTGGGGTCTGGGCGCGGGCTTCGTCTTTGGCGTGCTACAGCTGATGTTCGACAACGCGTATGCCTGGGGCTGGCAGTCCATACTTTTGGACTATCTGCTGGCTTTTACCCCCTTGGGGCTGGCCGGTCTGTTCCGGGGAAAGTCCTGGGGCATTTTCCCTGGCACGGTACTGGGCTGCGCCGCCCGGTTTGTGGTGCACTATATCAGCGGCGTGACCGTTTATCGCATTGTGGTGCCCACGGAGATCCCGGGCTTTGGTACGTTTGACAATCCCGTCCTGTACTCCCTGGTATACAACGGCGTGTATATGCTGCCCAATACCCTGCTGGCGCTGGCCATCGCGGGGATCCTGTACGTACCGCTGAAGAAGTATTTTGCGGGCAGCGACCTGCGGAGGTAACGCTTTCTTCGCGGCAAATCTGCAAAATATGACCAAAGCCGCCCTGGATAATCCGGGGCGGCTTTGCTTGTTTAGGAGATTATACGATTCCCTGCGCCTGCATGGCAGTGGCGACCTTTTTGAAGCCGGCGATGTTGGCGCCAGCCACATAATTGCCGGGCATACCATATTCCTTGGCAGCCTGATCCAGATTGTGGAAGATGTTCACCATGATGTCCTGCAGCTTGGCGTCCACTTCCTCAAAGCTCCAGCTGAGGCGCTCGGAATTCTGGCTCATCTCCAGGGCGGAGGTGGCCACGCCGCCGGCGTTGGAGGCCTTGCCGGGGCAGAAAAGCACGCCGTGTTCCTGGAGGTAAGCGGTGGCCTCCAGGGTAGTGGGCATATTGGCGCCCTCGGCCACGGCGAAGCAGCCGTTGGCCACTAAAAGCTTGGCGTCCTCCAGATGGAGTTCATTCTGCGTGGCGCAGGGCAGCGCCACGTCGCACTTCACGCTCCACACGCCCTTACCCTCATGGTAGACCGCGCTGGGACGGCGTGCGGCATACTCGGTGAGCCGTGCCCGGCGCACTTCCTTGACCTCCTTCAGAGTGTCCACATGGATGCCCTCCGGATCGTAGATCCAGCCGGTGGAGTCGGAGCAGGTCACGGGCTTCGCTCCCAGCTGCCAGGCTTTCTCAATGGCGTAGGTGGCCACGTTGCCTGCGCCGGATACTGCAATCGTCTTGCCGGCCAGGTCGTAACCGTTGCACTTCAGCATCTCTTGGGTCAGATACAGCAGACCGTATCCTGTGGCCTCCGTGCGAGCCTTGGAGCCGCCGTAGGTCAGACCCTTGCCGGTGAGTACGCCCTCAAACACATCCTTCAGGCGTTTATACTGGCCGAACAGATAGCCGATTTCCCGGCCGCCTACGCCAATGTCTCCGGCGGGGACATCGGTATCCGCGCCTATGTACTTGGAAAGTTCGGTCATATAGCTTTGGCAGAAAGCCATGATCTCCCGGTCGGATTTGCCCTTGGGGTCAAAGTCTGCGCCTCCTTTGCCGCCGCCGATGGGCAGGCCGGTAAGGGAATTTTTGAATACCTGCTCGAAGCCCAGAAACTTGATGACGCTCAGATTTACGGAGGGATGGAATCGCAGGCCGCCTTTATAGGGACCGATGGCGCTGTTGAATTGCACCCGGTAGCCGTTGTTCACCCGTACCTGCCCGTGATCGTCTACCCAGGGCACACGGAAAATGAAGCAGCGCTCAGGGGTGGTGAGCCGCTCCAGCAGGGCGTCCCGGCGGTAAGCATCCTCATCTCGCTCGATCACAACGCGCAGGGACTCCAGCACCTCCTGCACGGCCTGCAAAAACTCCGGCTGCGCCGGATTCTGCACACGGGTACGCTCCAGGATCTCATCTACATAAGACATATCAATTTCCTCCCGATTCAGAATTGCCCCTATTTTACCAGAAACGGAAGCACATTACAAGGCTTTTTGAAATTTTGCGAAGCCGAAATTGCATTTTCTTCTATTCTTCACGAAAAATAGCGGCCAGATGGCGCTTTTTTGGATTTTTTACAGGCCGCGTATTCATAAAAGAAGCCGGGATGCGTTTGCATCCCGGCAGAATTACGCTCAGGCCAGATAAATGGCCTCGCAGGCCTTCATGGTCATGTAGCAGTCCAGCTTGCTCACCAGTTCCAGCGGCGCGTGCATACACAGCACCGGCACGCCGGCATCTACGGTGACGATGTTCCGGTTGGCCATATAGGCCGCCACTGTGCCGCCGCCGCCCTGATCTACCTTGCCCAGGGTAGCGATTTGCCAGACAACGCCGGCGTTGTCCAGGGTGGTACGTACATGGGACATGGCCTCGGCAGAGGCGTCGGAAGCGCCGCCCTTGCCCCGGGAACCGGTGTATTTGCAGATGGCCACGCCGTAGTTCAGCTGGCTGTTGTTCCGCTTATCGCAGGTTTCAGCGAAGTTGGGATCGAAAGCATTGGACACATCGGCAGACAGGCAGAAGGAGTTGGCGAAGCACTCCCGCAGATCCACGCCCTGGGCGTCGCACAGGATGCCCATAAAATACTCAAAAACCTGGCTCTGCATACCGGAAATACCTACAGAGCCGATTTCCTCCTTGTCTGCCAGCACGCAAACAGCGGTGTGCTTGGGGGTGCCCAGGCGCAGCAGCGGCTCAATCTCCGCGTAGGCGCAGACCCGGTCGTCATGGCCGTAGGCTCCCAGCAGGCTGCGATCCAGACCCACCTCCCGGCACTTTCCGGCAGGGACAATGGTCAGCTCCGCAGAATGGAAGTCCGCTTCCACAATGCCGTACTTCTCGTTAAGAAGCTTCATGATATGCAGCTTCACCAGGTCGCTGCCCTCGCCCTCCAGAGGCTCGCTACCCAGGATCACGTTCAGCTGTTCACCGGTGATGCCTTCTGCCAGAGACTTCTTCATCTGGTCGCCGGACAGGTGCACCAGCAGGTCGGACACCACCAGGATGGGATCGTTCTCATCTTCTCCAATGGTAATGGTCACGGTGCTGCCGTCTTTCCTGCACACTACGCCGTGGAGCGCCAGCGGCACGGTGGGCCACTGATACTTTTTGATGCCGCCGTAGTAATGGGTTTTGAAATAGGCGATCTCGGAATCCTCGTACAGGGGATTGGGCTTCAGATCCATCCGGGGAGAATCCACATGAGCGGCGCAGATGTTGGCGCCATTGCGGAGGCTCTCGCTGCCCACCACCGCCAGCAGGATGTTTTTCCCGCGATTGTTCAAATACACCTTATCACCGGGCTTCACGGTCATGCCGGGCTTTGCCGGCACGAAGCCGTTTTGCTCTGCCATGGCGGAAGCCCAGGCAGTGGCTTCCCGCTCGGTTTTGCAGGCGTCCATAAAAGCGGCGTAGCCCTTACAATAGGCTTCCATTTCCTCCCGCTGGCCGTCCCGCAGACGGGCATAGCCGTTCTTGGGGGCGGAGAGCAGGCTTTCGCGCAGTTCTTCTGTAGTCATATTTCCTTGCTCCTTTTTTGTTATTTATGCTCCCAGCCCTCCAATGTCCGGCAAAATGCCAGGCATTTTTTTCGGAAGGCGTTGGAGTCCGAATCATTTTCCAGGGTATAGTCACAGCGCTGGGTGAAAAAGGCATCGTCCTGCTGGGCGCGGACGCGCTGCAGAGCATATTCCCGGGGCACGCCGTCCCGCGCCATGATCCGCTGCAGGCGCGCCTCTCTGGGGGCGGTGACCGCCACAGTGACCCGGCACAGCTTATAGAGCCCGCTCTCAAACAGGGCGATGGCGTCGATGGCCGCCAGATCTGGCGGGGGAGTCAGCAGGGCGGCCACTTTGGAATAGACGGCCTGATGGGTGATGCGGTTCAGATCCTCCAGCGCGGCGGGGTCTGCAAATACCAGGCTGCCCAGCTTCTTTCGCTGCAATGTGCCCTGCTCCACTGTGCCGGGAAAGCGGCGGGCAATACGCGCCAGCAGCGTCGGGTCGGTTTCCAGCAATTCGTGGTAAATCCGGTCGCAATCCAAGCCGACGCCCCCCAACTCCCGGACGACTTCCAATAGGGTAGTCTTGCCGCAGCCGGTACCTCCGGTGATGCCGATGATCATGGAGATTCCTCCGGGTTTACTATGCGGAAAGCAGCGGCTTTTTTCAGTCGGTTCTGCACCGCATAGGCGATTCCACCGCCCACCGGACAGCGGGCATAGATCTGGTGCACCGCCGGATCGTCTAACTCCCGCAGAGCGGCAAACAGACCGGCGGAGAGGGTAGCGGCGTCTGCTTCTGAGCCATAAGCCAGGGGAGCGCAGCCCGCATACAGAGGCAGCTCCTCCTGAAAGCAGAGTACCCGGTCGCCGGGGACAAAGTTCCGGCGGATAAAGGCCGCCGCCTGCTCCCGTTCCCCGGCCACGATGGTCACCGGAGCTTGAGGAGCGTAATGGCGGTATTTCATGCCCGGCGCTTTTACCACCGCATCCTTGTCGATCTGGGCGGTAACAGCCTTGTCCACCGTCAAATCCCCCAAAACGGCAGTGAGCTGCTCCGGCGTTACGCCGCCGGGGCGCAGCAGCCGGGGGCGGGATTCGGTCAGATCCACAATGGTGGATTCCACCCCTACCCGGCAGGGTCCGCCGTCCACAATGGCGTCGATGCGGCCGTTGTGATCGGCATACACATGGGCTGCGGTGGTGGTGGAGGGCTTGCCGGAAAGGTTTGCGGAGGGGGCGGCCACGGGAACGCCTGCTTGACGGATGATCTCCCGGGTGACGGCGTTGTCCGGACAGCGCAGGGCGACGGTAGGCAGTCCGGCGGTGGTGGCTCTGGGGATAAACGCCCGAGCGGGCAGCACCATGGTCAGAGGCCCTGGCCAGAAAGCCTTGGCTAGAGCGTAAGCGGCCTCCGGTACAGAGTGGCACAGCTGGTCTATCTGCTCCGGCGCGGCCACATGAAGGATCAGGGGATTGTCCTGGGGACGTCCCTTAGCCAGAAAAATCTTTGCCACCGCGTGTTCATCCAGCCCGTTGGCGCCCAGTCCGTATACGGTTTCGGTGGGCAGCGCTACCAAGCCGCCCGCACGGAGGATCTCCGCGGCGGTGGGAATGGTTTCCGGCGCTTGCGCCGGGAGTATTCTGGTTTCCATGGGAATCCTCCTTTTCGTATAACAATCTCAGGCGGCGCAGGGAACTCCTGCGCCGCCATGATCGTTCCGGGGAATTATTCTGCGGGCTGGTTGGCGGACTCGATGATCTTCACGAATTTCTCGGGAACCAGAGAAGCGCCGCCGATGAGGCCGCCGTCGATGTCCGGCTGCGCCAGCAGTTCGTATGCGTTCTTCTCGTTCATAGAACCGCCGTAGAGGATGGACACGGCGCGGGCGACCTTGGAGCTGTAAAGCTTGCGCACCACGGTACGGATGCTCTCGCAGACTTCCTGTGCCTGCTCGGGGGTGGCGGTGCGGCCGGTGCCGATGGCCCAGATGGGCTCATAGGCGATGACCACCTTGCGGATCTTCTCCTCCGGCACGTTTTGCAGGCCGGCCTTGATCTGCATGGCGATCCATTCGGAAGTGATGCCGGTCTCCCGCTGCTCCAGCGTTTCGCCGCAGCACATAATGGGGATCAAGCCCGCGTCCAAAGCGGCTATCACCTTGGCGTTGACGTCCGCGTCGGTTTCGCCCATGGCGCGGCGCTCGGAATGGCCGATGATTACATATTTGCAGCCGGCATCCACCAGCATATTGGTGGCGATCTCACCGGTATAGGCGCCGGAGGGATTGGCGTTGCAGTTCTCAGCGCCGATGCCCACCCGCGTCTCCCGCATGGCGCGGACGGCGGCGGGGATGCATACGGCGGGTACGCACAGCGCCACATCACACCAACGTCCCCGGGGCATCATGCCCTTCAGCGCGGTCATGAATTCCTTGGTCTCGGTGGGGGTCTTGTTCATTTTCCAGTTGCCGGCAATAATGGTCTTACGGTACTTTCTGTTCATATTGATTGTCTCCTTACTATCTATTACATCGCCCAGGCGATGAGGAAAGTCGTGGTGATTCCGGCCGGATCGCTCCGGCCGGAGGATAGGGATTGGGAAGGCAGAAACTTACTTATCCTGCAGGCAGGCAATACCGGGCAGTTCCAGGCCTTCCAGGAACTCCAGAGAAGCGCCGCCGCCGGTGGAGATGTGGGTAATGCGGTCGGCAAAGCCCAGCTGCTCGCAGGCTGCCGCGCTGTCGCCGCCGCCAACGATGGTCACAGCATCGGAATCCGCCAAACCCTGCGCCACAGCGATGGTTCCCTTGGCCAGCGTGGGATTTTCAAACACGCCCATAGGACCATTCCAAACCACGGTCTTGGCCTGCTTGGCCGCATCTGCAAACAGCTGCCGGGTCTGTTCGCCGATGTCAAGACCCATCTTGTCCGCAGGAATGGCATCGGAAGCTACTGTCTCCACTTCTACGGGACCGTCGATGGGGTTGGGGAAGCTGGCGGCCACCACGGTATCCACCGGCAGGAGCAGGTTCACGCCCTTGGCTTCCGCCTTGGCCATCATCTCCTTGCAGTAGTCGATCTTCTCAGCGTCCAGCAGGGAAGTGCCGACCTGGTAGCCCTTGGCGGCCAGGAAAGTGTAAGCCATGCCGCCGCCGATGATGAGCGTATCTACTTTTTCCAGAAGGTTGTTGATTACGTTCAGCTTGTCCGAGACCTTGGCACCGCCCAGGATGGCCACGAAAGGACGCTCGGGATCGGCCAGCGCCTTGCCCATGATGGAGACTTCCTTCTGCACCAGGTAGCCGGAGACGGCAGGCAGGTAGTCTGCCACGCCGGCGGTGGAGGAGTGGGCGCGGTGGGCAGTGCCGAAAGCGTCGTTGACAAAGACATCGGCCATGGAAGCCAGCGCCTTGGAAAGTTCAGGATCATTCTTGGTTTCGCCCTTCATGTAGCGGACGTTTTCCAGCAGCATCACATCGCCGTCCTTCAGCGCGGCGGCCTTGGCCTGGGCGTC
>DVKX01000099.1 GCA_018715805.1 Candidatus Faecousia intestinigallinarum
GGAAACCATCGAAGAAGTTAATGAACGGAACGCGGCCTTTAATCGCTGCCAAATGCGCAACAGCGCCCAGATCCATAACCTCTTGCGGGTTGGTCTCGGCCAGCATGGCGAAACCGGTCTGACGGCAGGCGTAAACGTCGCTGTGATCACCAAAGATGTTCAGAGCGTGGCTGGCCACACAACGGGCAGACACATGGAACACGCTGGGCAGCAGCTCGCCGGCGATCTTGTACATATTGGGGATCATCAGCAGCAGACCCTGGGAAGCAGTGTAGGTGGTGGTCAGCGCACCGGCGGCCAGAGAGCCGTGCACAGTACCGGCGGCGCCCGCCTCGGACTGCATCTCCACGACCTTCACCGTGTCGCCAAAGATGTTTTTCCGGCCGGCAGCAGACCACTGATCCACATTGTCAGCCATGGGGCTGGACGGCGTGATGGGGTAGATGCCAGCCACTTCTGTAAAGGCGTAGCTGACATGGGCGGCAGCCGTATTGCCGTCCATTGTTTTGAATTTTCTAGCCAAAATGAAAAACCTCCTAAGGAATTCAAATTTGTCGTATACTATGATACCATCCGGGAGGCGATTTGTAAAGTGAAGAAATACAAACTCTTTGAAAAATTCTCTTGTCATTTTGTAGAAAAAATGGAAAGGGTGGAAAACCAGGCCGGATCCTTGCCGGGTAAACCGGAAAAAAGGATTGAGTTTTTGCGGAAAATCGGGTATGATGGGAAAAAAGCGATCACTGGGAGATGGTGGGATGATCTGTTCGGTACATACTCTGGGAATTTCCGGCCTGCAAAGCAGAAGCGTCACGGCAGAATGCTATATTTCCAACGGCCTGCCGGGATTTGACATTGTGGGTCTGCCGGATGCGGCGGTAAAGGAGGCGCGGGAGCGGGTGCGCGCGGCCATCAAGACCAGCGGCATGACTTTCCCGCCCAGCCGGATTACAGTGAATTTAGCGCCTGCCAGTCTGAAAAAGGCAGGCACGCATTATGATCTGCCGATTTTGCTGAGTATTCTGGCTGCCTGCGGGCAGATCAAGCGCCCTCGCTCGAACTGGGCGTTTTTGGGCGAGGTGAGTCTGGACGGTCAGATCCGTCCCGTGTCCGGCGTACTGCCCATGGCGTTAGCGGCGAAGCGGGAGGGGATGGAAGCAGTGTTCGTCCCGGCGGAAAACGCAGCGGAGGCGACCTTGGCACGCGGCCCAGCCATCTACCCTGTACGCACTGTAAAAGAACTGGCGGAGGGACTGAACGGGGAGCGGGAACTGGCGGAGGAGCCCATTTGGGTTCCCAGCCGGGAAGAGCGGACGCTGCCGGATTTTAAGGACGTGCTGGGGCAGGAACAGGTGAAGCGGGCGCTGGAGGTGGCTGCAGCAGGCGGACACAATGTGCTGCTGATCGGCCCGCCCGGCTCCGGGAAAAGTATGCTCAGCAAACGTCTTCCCTCGATTTTGCCGGACATGACTTGGGAAGAATCTCTGGAAGTGAGCCAGATCTATTCTGTGATGGGACTGTTAAATGCAAAAATGCCCCTGATGATGGATCGCCCCTTTCGCTCCCCGCACCACACGGTATCCAACGCGGGTCTGGCCGGCGGCGGCAGCAGCCCCAGGCCGGGAGAGATCTCTTTGGCGCATAAGGGCGTGCTGTTTTTGGACGAATTGCCGGAATTCGGCAAAAATACGCTGGACTTGATGCGTCAGCCCCTGGAGGATGGGCAGGTGACGATTTCCCGTATCTCCGGTACCGTGACATATCCTGCGGAATTCATGCTGGTATGTGCCATGAACCCCTGCAAATGCGGCTGGTATGGAGATCCCTCCGGTCGGTGCAAATGTCCGGAGAGCGCGGTGCGGGCATACCGCAGCCGTATTTCCGGGCCGCTGCTGGATCGGATCGATATTATTGTGGAGGTTCCGGCAGTGCATTTCGAGGATTTGCGCGCCCGGACGGAGGCAGAGCCGTCGGCACAGGTGAAAGCGCGGGTGGACGCGGCGCGGCAGCGGCAGAACCAACGTTTCCCGGGCGGGATGTCCAATGCCCGGATGGGGTCGGAGGAACTGCGGCGCTATTGCGCCCTGGACGACGCCAGCGCCGCGCTGTTCCAACAGGCCTTTGACGCTATGCACCTGACCGCCCGGAGCTATGACCGGATATTGAAGGTGGCGAGAACCATCGCCGATCTGGACGGCAGCGAGAACATCCAAATGCAGCACTTGGCAGAGGCTATCCGCTACCGCTCCATCGATATGGATGAATGACCAAAGGAGAAGTACAATATGAACGAGATTTTTTTGATGAAATTGGGCGAGGTGGTGCTGAAGGGCGCCAACAAACGCCAGTTTGAAAACCGTCTGCGGCAAAACGTCCGCCGCCGGATGGAGCCGTATGGGAATTTTGATGTCTATATCCTCCAATCCACGGTCTATGTCCAGCCCATGGATGAAAGCGCCGACCTGGACGGAGCCTGGGAGGCCTGCCGCAGCATTTTCGGCGTGGTAAGCCTCTGCCGGTGCCGCCCCTGTGAGAAAGATATAGATGCTATTTTCCACGCGGTGGAGGAATACCTGGGGGAGGATCTGGATGCGGTGGAATCCTTTAAGGTGGAGTCTAAGCGCTCAGACAAGGCATTTCCGCTGACCTCCATCGCCATTTCCCAGGAAATCGGCGGGCGGCTGGCGGAAAGCCACCCCGGCTGCCGGGTGGATGTGCACAACCCGGCCTATACGGTCTATGTGGAGGTGCGGGATTACGCGGCCTATGTCCACGGCCCGGCGGAGCCGGGGGCAGGCGGTCTGCCCACCGGCGTGGGCGGACGGGGGATGTGCCTGCTCTCCGGCGGCATCGATTCCCCGGTGGCGGCCTATATGATGGCGCGGCGGGGTATGGAGATCGAGTGCGTTCATTTCTTCTCTTATCCCTATACCTCCCAGCTGGCCAAGGACAAGGTGCTGGAGCTGGCGCGGCTGGTCACCCGCTATTGCGGACGGATGACAGTGAATGTGGTGTCCTTCACGGAAATCCAGGAGGCCATCCGGGACAACTGCCCGGAGGAGTATTTTACTTTGATCATGCGCCGGTTTATGATGGAAATTTCCCAGCGCATTGCCAAGCAGGACGGCTGCGGCGCCCTCATCACCGGGGAGAACCTGGGACAGGTGGCCAGCCAGACCATGGAAGCCATGGCGGTGACCGGGGCGGTAGTGGATATTCCCATCTTCATGCCCCTGGTGGGCATGGACAAGGAGCAGATCGTCGCCGTTGCCCGGAATATCGGCACTCTGGAGACTTCTATTCTGCCCTATGAGGATTGCTGTACAGTCTTTACCCCCAAGCACCCTAAGACCAAACCCACCCTGGGGCAGGTGCTCCACGCGGAAGAAAAACTGGACAGGGAAACGCTGATCGCGCAGGCGCTGGGATCGGTGGAAAAGGTGACGGTACGCTATCATGACGAACCTCGCTTGTAATGTCCTGAAAGCGCTGGCAGGCAAGACCCTGGCCACTGCCGAAAGCTGTACCGGCGGAGGGATCGGCGCAGCGCTCACTGCGATTCCGGGGGCGTCCGGCGTCTATGTCGGTGGAGTCATCAGCTATACCAACGCTGTAAAGCGCCGTCTGCTGGGGGTGCCGGAGGAAATGCTGGAGCAGTGCGGCGCAGTATCCGCGCCTGTGGCAGAGGCCATGGCGCAGGGCGCGCGGAAAGCCCTGGGGGCGGAAATCGCGGTATCTGTCACCGGTCTGGCAGGCCCTGGCGGGGATGCTTTCGGGAACCCGGTGGGTACGGTGTTCGTAGGCTATGCGGACGCTGGGGGAAGCCTTGCCCGGGAATTTCATTTCCCCGGCGATCGGGAGGAAGTGCGCGCCCAGGCTGTCGAGGCAGCTTTGCGGCTGATCCTGGCGCAGAATCCTTAAAGGAGGGAGAAAAATGTATCGTATTCTGGTGGTGGAGGACGACCGGGGTATTTCGGAGGCGGTTTGTGCCCAGGGTAAGAACTGGGGCTTGGATATGAAGGCGGTGGAGGATTTCCGCAATGTGCTGGGGGAATTCTCTGCCTTTGCGCCCCACCTGGTGCTGATGGACATCGGGCTGCCCTTTTATAACGGCTACTACTGGTGCCAGCAGATCCGAAAGGTGTCCAGCCTGCCCATCATTTTCCTTTCCTCCGCTTCGGACAATATGAATATTGTCATGGCCATGAATATGGGCGGAGATGATTTTATCCCCAAACCTTTCGATATGGCGGTGCTGATCGCCAAAATCCAGGCGATGCTCCGCCGCAGCTACGACTTTGGCGCGTCTCTGCCGGTGCTGGAGCACCGGGGCGCTATGCTCTCCACCGGGGATCACAGCCTCACCTTTGGAGAGGAGAAGCTGGCGCTGAGCAAGAATGAGTATGGCATTCTGCTGACCTTGATGGAGAATAAGGGCAAGGTGGTGAGCCGGGAAAAATTGATGGAGCGGCTTTGGGAGACGGACAGCTTTGTGGATGAAAATACTCTTACCGTCAATGTGAACCGGCTGCGGAAGAAGCTGGAGGGCATCGGGCTGCCGGACTTCATTGCCACCAAATTCGGCGTGGGATATCTGATCGGGTAAGACTGACGCCGGGGATGAAAACCCATGGATGCAGGCATAGAAAGACAGGTGATTTCCATGAAAGAATTTCTATCGCTATACTGGAGACAAAAAAGCCGGTGGCTTCTGGCGGGGCTGCTGATCTGCGGAATGTTTATGGGCAGTTTTGCGCTCTACCATCTTCCCGTGGAAGCAGCGGCGTATCCCACGCTGCTGGCAGCGCTGCTGCTGATTATTTTCCTGGCGCGGGATGTCCAAAAGGCCTGGCGAAAATACAAATATTTGCAGGAATTATGCCGCTTTCCCGGGGAACTGATGGAACAGTTTCCGGAAATACGCTGCCCGGAGGACGCGGCGTACCAGCAGCTGCTGCGGAAGCTGCGCCAAGAGCAGGGGGAGATCCGCAATACCATGACCCGGCAGTACGAGGATATGATGAAATACTATACGCTGTGGGTGCATCAGATAAAAGTTCCCATTGCCTCCATGCATTTGCAGCTGCAAAATGAGGATTCCGATCTTGCCCGCAGGTGCTCTGAGGAATTGCAGCGCATCGAGCAGTATGTGGCCATGGTGCTGGCCTATCTGCGGCTGGACAGCCGCTCCTCCGACTATGTCCTCCGGGAGAACGACCTGGATACGATATTGCGGGGAGCGGTTCGCAAATTTGCCGGGCAGTTTATCCGGCGGCATTTGCTTCTCACCTATAATCCGGTAAATACCCTTGTGCTTACGGATGAAAAGTGGCTGGCCTTTGTGGTGGAGCAGCTGCTTTCCAACGCGGTGAAATATACCCAGCAGGGCGGGGTGGAGATCTACCTGGAAGCGCCCAAGACCCTGTGCATCCGGGATACCGGCGTGGGCATTTCGGCGGAGGATCTTCCCCGCATCTTTGAAAAGGGCTATACGGGAAGCAACGGCCGGGCGGATCTGCGCTCCAGCGGCATCGGACTGTATCTGTGCCGCCGCATCTGCAACAATCTGGGGCATGGCTTAAGCGTGGAATCCTCGCCGGGCGAGGGTACCACGGTGCGGCTGGATCTTGCCCAGGCGGAATTTACGCCCGAGTGACGCAAAACGAACACGAATGTAAGAATTGCCGGGGGAAATGTAAGGCGAATCCCATGCGCCGCGTTTCTCCCGGTGTTATAATGATGGCAGAAATTCCGAAGGAGGATTTTTGTATGAGTATTTTGGAAGTCAACAGCCTGCGCAAGGTGTATACCACCCGTTTCGGAGGCCAGCAGGTGGAGGCGCTGAAAAACGTGAACTTCACCGTGGACGAAGGAGAATATGTAGCCATCATGGGCGAGTCCGGTTCGGGTAAAACCACGCTGCTGAATATTTTGGCAGCATTGGATAAGCCCACCAGCGGCTGCGTGCTGCTGGACGGTAAGGATCTGGCCTCCATCAAGCAGAGTCAGCTGGCAGCTTTCCGGCGGGATCATTTGGGCTTTGTATTCCAGGACTTCAATCTATTGGATACCTTTACCCTGGAGGACAATATTTATCTGCCCCTGGTGCTGGCGGGAAAATCCGTTCGGGAGATGCGGGACCGGCTGGCGCCCATCGCTCAGCAGCTGGGGCTGATGGAACTGCTGAAGAAGTATCCGTATGAAGTGTCCGGCGGCCAAAAGCAGCGGGCGGCGGTGGCCAGAGCCATCATTACCAACCCTCGGCTGCTGCTGGCGGACGAACCCACCGGCGCCTTGGACTCCAAGGCCACGGACGAACTGCTGCGGCTCTTCGACAGTGTAAACCGCATCGGCCATACGGTGCTGGTGGTGACCCACTCCGTGAAAGCCGCCAGTCATACCAAGCGGGTGCTGTTCATCCGAGATGGGGAGGTGTTCCACCAGATCTACAAGGGGGAGAACACCACGGAGCAGATGTATCAGAGGATCACAGACACGCTGACGATGCTGGCGACAGGTGGTGAGCGGCAATGAAACTGGGGTTTTATCCGAAGTTCGCCTTTATCGGCATCCGTAAGAATAAGCGCTTGTATGTGCCCTATATCCTCACCTGCGTGGGCATCATCATGATGCACTACATTGTAACGGCGCTGGCCGGTATCATCACCGAGATGGAGGATATGTTCGGCAACACCACTACATCCGCGCTGCTGGTATTCGGGAGCTGGGTCATTGCGGTTTTTTCCGTGATTTTCCTGTTTTATACAAATTCTTTCCTGATGCGACGCCGAAAGAAGGAATTTGGACTCTATAATATTCTGGGCATGGGCAAGGGCAACATTGCCCGGATCCTGGCCTATGAAACTGTGATGATCATGCTTTTCTCTCTTCTGGTTGGCTTGGGGCTGGGCGTGCTGCTGTGCAAGCTCTTTGAATTGGGGCTGGTGAACCTGGTTCGGGGAGAAGTGGATTATGTGCTGCGGCTGCGCATGGACGCCTTGCGCCAAACCGGCTGCACATATCTGGTGATTTTTGCGGTGATTCTGGCGAAAAATTTGTGGAGCATCCGAAATGACTCCCCAATTGCCCTGCTGCACAGCGAAAATGTGGGGGAGAAGCCTCCCAAGGCTAATTGGTTCATTGCACTGGTGGGCGTGGCCATTCTGGGACTGGCGTATTACATTGCCGTTACCATTGTAAACCCAGTGGAGGCGCTGGTGTGGTTTTTCGCGGCGGTGATCATGGTCATCGTGGCCACCTATATGATCTTTATCTCCGGCTCCGTCACCTTCTGCCGCTTTTTGCAGAAATGTAAGGGCTACTATTATAAGGCGAATCACTTTGTCTCCGTGGCCTCGATGACCTACCGGATGAGGCGCAACGGCGCTGGCCTGGCCTCTATCTGTATCCTGGCCACTATGGTGCTGGTAATGGTAGCCACCACCTGCTGCCTGTACTTTGGGGTGGAGATCGGTATAAACGACCGCTACCCCAGGGACTACAATCTGAAGCTATTTGTCTATGAGGATACTCCCATGCTGGAAACCATGGCGCAGGACGTCAAGAGCGACCTGGAGCAGCTGCTGGAGGAGCGGCAGATCCCGGCGGAGAATACAGGCGAATACTACTATTCTTCCATGGGCGGCCTGGTACGGGACGGCGAAATCATTCTGGATCATGAAAGTCTCACGGATTTCAATATCACCAACTATAGCGATGTGGTGACAGTGCAGGTGATGCCTCTGGAGGACTATAACCGGCTGAAGAATACCCAGGAGACGCTGGAGGAAGGCCAGGCCATGCTCTTCGCCTATCACTATGCCTATGATTTTGATACCATCACCCTGGGGGATAAAACCTATACCATTACAAAACGATTGGACAGCATTCCCATGGGCGGGGACGAAATGGCGAATATTACCGGGACGCTGTACCTGGTGGTGCCGGATTTCCAGGAGTTGGTCAGTTCTGTGGCGGCGCTGCTGAATGACCCCAATATCTACCCCCACTGGTATTATGGCTTCGATGTTCCGCTGACCAAGGAGGAGCAGGTGGCGTTCAATGATGCTTTTTATGATACGGCGTACGATGTGATTACCGGCAGCACTTATGAGGGAATCTCCAGATCCGTCTACCCCGACAACAAGGCGGTGATGCTGGATGAAATGTATGGCGTATATGGCGGGCTGCTGTTTCTGGGAGCCATGCTCAGCGTGGTATTTGCTGCCGCCGCAGCGCTGATCATTTATTACAAACAGCTTTGTGAAGGGTACGAGGATCAATCTCGCTTCGCCATTATGCAGAAGGTGGGCATGACGGAAAAAGATATTCGCAAGTCCATCAACTCCCAGATGATTACGGTATTCTTTATGCCCCTGATCGCGGCGGGCATCCATCTGGCCTTTGCCTATTCCATATTGAGCAAGCTGCTGAATCTGCTGGCGCTGACCAATCAGAACAATCTGATGACCATCGCCGCAATTACCTTCCTGGTGTTCGGCCTGCTTTACTTCATCGTCTATAAATTCACTTCCCACGCCTACTACAATATCGTGGTGGGCAGCAAAGAAAAATAACCGGTCAATAACCAACCAAGCGGAAAGGAGCATTGCCATGAGACGGATATTTCGATTGATTTTGGATGGAATTTTGATGTTAAGCCTGCGCCCTGTGGACAGTGCGCCTGCCAAATGAACGCCGCCCGGGTGGAGCGAAACCGTTCCACCCGGGCGTGATCTTTTGGACGAGAAAGCCGCCGCAGGGAACCCCTGCGGCGGCTTGGAGCTAGAAACGTGACTCGAACACGCGACCTGCTGATTACGAATCAGCTGCTCTACCGACTGAGCTATTCTAGCGTTCGCATCGCCCAGCTATTATACAGGCTTTTTGTAAAATTGTCAACAGCTTTTTCTTGGAGGCGTTGCATTGTAGACCGGATTCTGCTATACTTGGGTCAGATTTGCGGATGAGGTGAGGCTTTTTGAAAAAACTGCTGAAATATATGAGAGGCTATGGCAAGGAATGTGTGCTGGGACCGCTGTTTAAGCTGCTGGAAGCCAGCTTTGAACTGCTGGTGCCGCTGGTGGTTGCCAGCATTGTAGATACGGGTGTGGCCAACCGGGATACGTCCTACATCATAAAAATGTGCTTGGTGATGGCGCTGCTGGGGTTCATCGGCTTGGCCAGCTCCGTGACCGCCCAGTATTTTTCCGCGAAAGCCGCAGTGGGGTTTGCTTCTCGTCTGCGCCATGCGGTGATGAATCATGCCCTCCGGCTGGGCTATGAGGAAATCGATCAGCTGGGAACGTCTACCCTGGTGACCCGGATGACTGCGGACATTAACCAGGTGCAGAACGGCGTGAACATGACGCTGCGCCTGCTGCTCCGTTCTCCCTTTGTGGTATTCGGCGCTATGGCCATGGCGTTCACCATTGACGCGAAAGCGGCCATGGTATTTGCCGTGCTGATACCGGTGCTGTGCTTCGTGGTGTTTGGTATTATGCTTATCACCATGCCCATGTACCGCAATGTGCAGCAGCGGCTGGATGGCGTGACCCGAGCTACCCGGCAAAATTTGACGGGCGTGCGGGTGCTGCGCGCTTTCGGCATGGAGGACGAGGAGGTGGAGGCGTTTGCCGCCCAGACCCAGAAGCTGACCAAAAGCCAGATCAATGCCGGCCGCGTGGCGGGGCTGCTGAATCCCTTGACATTTGTGATTGTGAATCTGGCGGTGATTGTGCTGATTTATACCGGCGGACTTCAAGTGGAGATGGGCGTGATCAGCCAGGGCATGGTGATCGCCCTTTACAACTATATGTCCCAGATTTTGGTGGAATTGATCAAAATGGCGAACCTGATTATTAATATGACCAAGTCCGCCGCCTGCGCCAATCGCGTGGCATCCCTGCTGGAGATTGTGCCCAGCCAAAAAAACGGCCGGGCGGAAACGCCCCTGCTGGGCGGCGTTGAGTTTCGGGATGTGTCCGCCAAATACCCCGGCGCTTCGGCGTATTCCCTGGAGCATATCAGCTTTTCCGTTCAGCCGGGGCAGACGGTGGGCGTCATTGGCGGCACCGGCTCCGGTAAGACTACCCTGGTGAATTTGATCCCCCGGTTCTATGACAGTGCGGAAGGCGCCGTCCTGCTGGACGGGCAGGATGTGCGCACCCTGGATCGGAAGGCGCTGCGGCGGCAGATCGGCGTAGTACCCCAGAAGGCAGTGCTGTTTCACGGAACGATCCGGGAAAACCTGCAATGGGGGCGGGAGGACGCTGTGGATGACGAGCTGTGGCAGGCGCTGGAAACGGCGCAGGCCAGAGAAGTCGTGAAGGACAAGGAGGGAGAACTGAACGCGATGGTAGAACAGGGCGGACGGAATTTCTCCGGCGGCCAGCGCCAGCGTCTCACTATCGCCCGCGCCCTGGTGCGCAGGCCGAAAATCCTGATTCTGGACGACAGCGCCTCCGCGCTGGACTATGCTACCGATGCCAGACTGCGGATGGCTATCCGCAATCTGCAGAATCCTCCCACGACCTTTATTGTATCCCAGCGGGCGGCCTCCGTGCGGTATGCAGACGTAATCCTGGTGCTGGAGGACGGTATGCTGGTGGGCAAAGGGAAGCATGAGGAACTGCTGGAAACCTGCCCGGTGTATCAGGAGATCTACTATTCCCAGTTTTCCAAGGAGGTGAAGTCCTATGCCGAAGGATAATCAGTCTGCAACGCTGAAAAAGGTGCTGCTGCGGGTACGGCGGTACTGGGTCGCTATGATCGGCTCTATTTTGCTGGCAACGGTGTATGTGGCCATGAGCCTGCTGATCCCGGTGCTGGTAGGAAGAGCCATCGACTGCATTATAGACGCGGGGCGGGTGGATTTTGCCGCTATGGGAGTGTATCTGCTGAAAATTGCGTTCTGTGCCGGCGCTGCAGGTATTGCACAGTGGGTGATGAATATTCTGAACAACCACGTTACCTACCGGGTGACCCGGGATCTGCGGGACGACGCATTCCGGCATATTCAGACGCTGCCCCTGAGTTATCTGGACAGCCATCCCCAGGGAGATCTGGTGAGCCGGGTGGTGGCGGATGTGGATACCTTTGCCGACGGCCTGCTCATGGGTTTCACCCAGTTCTTTACGGGTTTGCTGACCATTTTGGGAACGTTGGTAATTATGCTGGCAATCCGCTGGCAGATCGCGCTGGTGGTTATTTTCCTGACGCCGGTATCCCTGCTGGTGGCGAAATTCATTGCCCAGCGCACCTATTCCATGTTCCATCTGCAAAGCAGAACGCGCGGGGAGCAGACGGCGCTCATCGACGAGACGCTGGGGGAAGTGAAGGTAGTTCAGGCGTTTGGGCATGAAGAAGCGTCGCTGGAACAGTTTGACGAGGTAAATGACCGCCTGGAAAAGTGCTCGCTGCAGGCAACGTTCTTTTCCTCACTGCCCAATCCCACGACGCGGTTTGTAAATGCGCTGGTGTATGCAGGCGTAGGACTGGTGGGCGCGTTCAGCGCCATCGCCGGGGGTGTCAGCGTGGGCAGTCTGACCAGCTTCCTGAGTTATGCCAATCAATATACAGCGCCGTTTAACGAGATTTCCGGCGTAGTCACGGAATTACAGAATTCTCTGGCCTGCGCGGGGCGGGTATTTGAATTGATTGAGGAAGATCCCCAGACCCCTGATCCCGCAGATGCGCAAATACCGGCGCGGGTAGCAGGACAGGTGGAGATCCGGAATTTGCAGTTCAGCTATGTGCCGGAAAAACCTCTGATCCGCAATTTCAACCTTTCCGTAAAGCCTGGCCAACGGATTGCTATTGTTGGACCTACCGGCTGCGGCAAGACCACGCTCATCAATCTGCTGATGCGCTTTTATGATCCCCAGGCGGGCGAGATCGCATTGGACGGCGTATCCACACGGGATATGCGCCGCCGGGATTTGCGCGCCAGCGTAGGTATGGTCTTACAGGATACCTGGCTTATGGCGGGGACAATCCGGGAGAACATTGCTATGGGCTGGCCGGAAGCTACTATGGCGGAGATTGAGGAAGCCGCCCGGAAAGCCCACGCGCACAGCTTTATCAAACGCCTGCCGCAAGGATACGATACGGTGATCGGCGAGGGCGGCGGCAGCCTGTCCCAAGGGCAGAAGCAGCTGCTGTGTATTGCCCGGGTAATGCTGTGCCTTCCGCCAATGCTGATATTGGACGAGGCGACATCCTCCATTGATACCCGCACAGAGCAGAAGGTGCAGCAGGCTTTCCAGGTAATGATGGAGGGGCGCACCAGCTTCATTGTGGCGCACCGGCTTTCCACCATCCAGGAGGCCGACTTGATCCTAGTGATGCGGGACGGGCACATTGTGGAGCAGGGGACGCATACCCAGCTTTTGGCGCATAAGGGCTTCTACGAGCAGCTGTATCAGAGCCAGTTTGCCCATTGACAAAAAAAGACGGCGTAAAAGGGCTTGCGGATAATTTCCCTGCCGGCGAAATTCGCGCACTTTTTTCTCCTGTGCCGCATATACTATCCATTATGCGGTAAAAGGAGGGAAAACTATGTGGGAATCTGACGACCCCAATGCCGACCTGGAAGATCTGATTTTCGATGAAGACGGCGGCCGACCCAGCGAACGGTAAAAAAATGATGTGCCGTGGTTTTTATCCCTTTACATGGGTGGGGAAATCGGTTATAATACTGCTAAATATGCAAAATATAGGAAATGAGTGTACCATCCATGAATATTGAATTTGATACCTATCGGCAGCGGCTGAACGAGGCCAAACCCATACTGGATGCCTTGGCGGAGTCGCTGAATCTGGAGGGGCTGAAAAATGAACTGGAGCGGCTTCATGCTATGCAGGAAGCCCCCGGTTTCTGGGATAATCCTGAGAAGAGCCAGCAGATCGTGGTAAAAGCCCGACAGATCGAAAACAAGATCGAGCACTATGAAAAGATGTGCGCCAACTGGGAAGATCTGATGACCATTTGCGAGATGGCGGCGGAAGAAGACGACGATTCCATGCTGGGAGAGCTGAAAGAGGGCTACGACAGACTGGCGGGCGACATGGAGCGTTGCCGCCTGGAAACGCTGCTGACAGGAAGCTACGACGGCAACAATGCCCTGGTCAGCTTCCATGCCGGCGCAGGCGGCACCGAGGCGCAGGATTGGTGCCAGATGCTCTATCGGATGTATACCCGCTGGGCGGAGGCGCACGGCTATACCTATAAGATTCTGGATTATCTGGAGGGCGATGAGGCTGGCCTGAAATCGGCGGATATTCTGATCGAGGGAGAGAATGCTTACGGGTTCCTGAAAGGGGAAAACGGCGTGCACCGTCTGGTGCGGGTATCGCCTTTCGATGCCAATGCCCGGCGGCAGACTTCCTTTGCTGCCATCGAAGTGATCCCCGATATCCAAGACGACAGCCAGGATGTGGAGATCAAGCCTGAAGACTATGAAATGCAGGTATTCCGCTCCTCCGGCGCAGGCGGCCAGCATATCAACAAGACCAGTTCCGCCGTTCGGCTAATTCACAAGGCTACGGGCATTGTGGTTTCGTGCCAGACGGAGCGGAGCCAGTTCCAGAATAAAGAGACTTGTCTGCGGATGCTGCGCAGCAAGCTGGTGGAGATTAAGGAGCGGGAGCATCTGGACAAGATTTCCGACATCAAGGGCGTGCAGCAAAAGATCGAGTGGGGCAGCCAAATCCGCAACTATGTATTCATGCCCTACACCCTGGTGAAGGATACCCGCACAGGCTGCGAGACTTCCAATGTGAACGCCGTGATGGACGGTGCGCTGGATCCCTTTATCGACGCTTATTTGACCTGCGCCGCCACGGGGAATTGGGTGACAAAATAAAGGTAAAATAATATCGAATAGCCTCTTGCATTCTGACAAAAGCTGTGCTATAATCATCAGGCTGTTTGCGAAAAATTCGATTTACTGTCCGCTGTAGGCATGGAGGTCGGAGGCGGAGGGAGGTTACTGCAATGGATGTTTTGAAGACGGTTATTACGGTTCTTGAGGTGATTGCCAGCTTGGCGCTGATCCTGGTGGTGCTGTTCCAGTCCGGCAAGGAGGCCGGCCTGTCCGGCGTGATCTCCGGCAATTCCGATAGCTACCTCAGCAAAAACAAGCGCGCGGGTCTGGATAGAAAGCTGGCTTCCGCTACCAAGTGGGTGGCGCTGGCTTGGGTGCTGCTGACCTTGTCCCTGAGCCTGATCTGAATACTGCTCTCTGAAAATGCCGTGGGGGATTGCTCCACGGCCTTTTTGTTGGGGTTCTCAATAGGGGTAAGGTATTGCCGGAAGTGCCGGACAATCCGGCGGGGGCGACTGCCCCCGCCGCTTTGGTCACAGGTCGAATTCCTGGTTCAGCTTGTCGCTGACCTTCCAGGCGACATCCTCCACCTTGTTGGCCGCCTTGGCCGCCAGCTTCCGGGTGGGGTTGCTCCGGGGCATCATCAGCACGGCTACCGCGCCGGCGGCGGCACCCAGACCCATGGTCACAGCCCATCCTTTTACGTCCATTGTTCTCCCTCCTTTCACCGCTAGTATACCCAGTGATAAAAATTTCACTGCTGGAAAGGTTTCTCTTTCCACGCCGGGGAATTTATGATATACTAAAAAGAAAATGTATGGGAGTGTGCGCTATGTCGATGGATGGTTTACAGAGCGGTATCCGGAAAATGAAAAACCCCAGCGTTTTGGATTTGACCATTCCCTGGGAGGGGCTGCCTCCCGCTGTGCGGGAGGGCAAAGGGCAAAGCGCTGCTTATGGCATGTATTGCCGCGAGCTTCTGGACGGCCTCAAGGAGATCATTCCGGCGGTTCGGATTCCCTTTGCCATTTTCGCGCTGATGGACGGTGACGGCATGGCGGAATGGAAAGCCACCATGGAAGCGGCCAGTGGCTATGGTTATTATACGCTGCTGGAAGCACCGGAGATTTTCAGCCCCATCGGAGCGGACTGGATTGCCAAGAAGACCCTTGGTGCGGATGCATTTTCCTGTGATGGCGTAATCCTGTCCCCCTACCTGGGGAGCGACGCCGTCCGCCCATTCCTGTCCTACTGCGCGCGCGGGAAGAGCATATTTATTTTGGCGCGCAGCGGCAATAAGACGGCCGGAGAAATCCAGGATTTGCGCTCTGGCTCCCGGCTGGTGCACGGGGCTGCGGCGGAGATGGCCGGACGGCACGGACAGGGGCTGTACGGAAAGTGCGGCTACTCCCAGGTGGGGATTGTCGCCAGCGCGGGAGCGGAGGAAGCGACCCGGGCATTGCGAAAGCAGTATGATCGGATGTTCCTGCTGCTGGACAGCATGGACTATTCCAGCGCCAACGCGAAAAAATGCGCTGCGGCGTTTGACCGTTTTGGCTATGGCGCGGCGGTATGTGCCGGCACCAGTATCACCTGCGCCTGGCGGGAAGAAAATGATACCGACTATATGGTTGCGGCTGTTCGCGCTGCAGAACGCATGAAACGAAATTTGACCAACTATGTGACGATCTTGTGAGGCGCTATGACAGAGATATATTTGATACGGCACGCGGAGGCCGAGGGAAATATCTTCCGCAGGCTGCACGGGCAGTATAATTCCCTGCTTACCCCCCGTGGACACCAACAGGTGAAGTGCTTGGAAGGGCGCTTTGAAAATGTTCGGATCGACGGCTGTTTTGCCAGCGATCTTACCCGGGCGTCTTTGACCGCGCGGGCAATCTATGTGCCTAAGGGGCTGCGCCTTCATCGGGACAAGCGCTTCCGGGAGGTGCATGTGGGGGCGTGGGAGGATCTGCCCTACGGATACCTGGACAATTTTGAGGAAGCAGGAATGTGGGCCTTCAACCACGATCCTCTCCATTGGGGCTGCGATGGTTCGGAACCGTTTGATGTGTATACCCAACGCTTTTTGGAGGGAATGGCTGCCGCTGCGCAGGAATTTGACGGCGGTACGGTGGCCATCTTCGGACACGGCGCGGTGATCCGCGGTACGCTGATGCGGTTGTTTTTTATGAATGATCTGGAAAAATTGCCCTACAGCGACAATACAGGCGTTTCCCGGCTGTTTTACCACAACGGACGATTTACTTACGATTATCTAAATGACAATTCCCACATTCCGGAGGCTCTGTCCACGTTCTATATCCAAAAATGGTGGCGGGAAAAGGAACTGCGCAAGGAATCCGGGCTGTATTTTCTGCCCCTGGAGTCGTGTTGCCTGCCGAAAGAACTGCCGCGCCCGGAGTCGGACAGCCGGGGGCAGATACAGGCGGCCATGCTTTGCGGCAGACCGGTGGGCGTGGTGTCCCTGGGCAGACCCGAGGGGGATACCGGAGTGATCCTGGGAATGTCCCTGCTGCCGGAGCTGGAGGGGCGCTACTATGGCGATCAGCTTTTGGGATGCGCTTTCAGCTTTTTCCGTAAACAGGGCTGCAAGCAGCTGCGGGCGGTTCCCGGACGCTATCCGGACGATATTTTAAGCCGCTATGAATTTGCGGGGGAGTCCTATAAACGCAGCATTGACGCGGAATGCTTTGATTGGGGGGAATCGTATGCGCCGTAAGGACAGAGAAGTGACTGACCATGCGGAAATACTGGAGATTATGTCCCGGTGCGATGTTGTTCGCCTGGCGTTCAATACGGACGCGGCGCCCTATATTCTTCCGGTAAATTTCGGCATGGAACCGGACGGGATGACGCTCTATATCCATGGGGCGCGGGAAGGGGAGAAATACCGCTGGCTGGAGCGGGATAACCGAGTTTCCTTTGAAATGGACTGTGCGCATGCGCTGATTTTGGAGGATGGAAACTGCGCCATGAATTATGAAAGCGTCATCGGCTGGGGCTATGTGGATGTGCTGGAGGATGACGCCCAACGGCAGCAGGCGCTGAAGAAATTGATGGAGCATTACCGGCCGGCGCATTTTCCGGTAGATATGCGCCCGGCGGCGGTGACAACAGTGCTGCGTCTGCAGGTGCAGGGGATGACCGCCAAGCGGCGGAAGTAGAAAGCGTCTTCTTATGTATCGGGGCAACGCCCCGAGCGATTTAGAAATTGCGCATCCGTCCCCGCATACGGCTGTTCTCGTTGGCCTCGCCGTTGGTTTCGCCATTGGTTTCATGATTGGTTTCACCGGTGGTATCCGTGGAAGGGTTGTCATTGCCGGCATTGGTGCTGCCTGTGCTGCCGGTGGGCGCAGTGCTGGTGGCACCAGGATTGGTGGACTGGCTGGAGGGCTGCGTCGCCGGGGAAGAAGGCTGGGTGGAAGGCGTGGTGGTATTGGAGCTGGGCGTTGTAGCGGGCCGGCTGGAGGGCGTCGCGGTTGGCGTGCCGTTGCCGTTTCTGCAGGCGCCCAGCGCCAGGGTAAGGACGAAGGTAAGCGCAATTATGCTGATCTTTTTCATGAAGATCCTCCTCTTATTTCGATTTACATTGGGTAGTATGGACGTTTCTGAGGCTGATTACACTGGAAAATATTTCCATGGGAGAAAATAATGAAAGAATATAAACATATCGTTTTCGATGTGGACGGAACGCTGCTGGATACCCGCCGTATGACCATCCGCTCCTTACAGGAGACGCTGCGGGAACGGCATCATCTGGAAAAAAGCGAGGCGGAGCTGGAATTCTGCCTGGGGATCCCCGGCGTGGATACTCTGCGCCGGCTGGGTATAGAGGACGTAGAGGGGACGCTGGTACAATGGCTAAAAAATGTGGAAAAATATGCGGATCTTTCGAAACCCTTTCCGGGCATTCCTGCGCTGTTGAAAGCGCTGCAGCAAATGGGATACCGGCTGGGCGTCGTCACCTCCCGTACTCGCCGGGAGCTGACCATGGATATGAAGGATCGGCGCTTTTGGAATGCCTTTGGCGCGATTGTGGTGGCGGACGATACCCGGGAGCATAAGCCGGAGTCGGCGCCGCTGCTGTGCTACCTAAAGCGAACGGAGGAAAAGGCGGAGGATGTGCTCTATGTAGGGGATACCGTGAATGATTTCCTCTGTGCGCAGAGCGCCGGGGTGGATTTCGCACTGGCCAAATGGGGAGCGTTGGACGCGGCGGTTCCCTGTGTGACCGCACCGGAAACGCCAGAGGAATTACAGGCGTGGCTGCTCCGGCAACAGGAGATCTCCGGAAAAGAAAAGCCGCAGTCCAGTGAACAGTTTCCGCCGCGCTTATTGTGAAATTTCTTTTTTTACCCATTGCGTTTTGTGGAGCAATCCTGTATAATAGACCAGTAAAAACAAGAAAAGGGGATTTTCCTGTTATGAAGAAGCTAACCGTCAAGAAAAACGTGGAGTGCATGGCCTGCCTGGAGTGTGTACGCGCCTGCTCCACCGCATTTTATAAGCAGTTCCATCAGGACTTGTCCTGCATCCAGGTGGTAGCCAAAGGTGCTGGCGCCAAGCCCATGACCTGTATTCAGTGCGGCAAGTGTGCAAAAGCCTGCGAAAACGGCGCCATTACCCAGAACCCTAAGACCGGCGTATACATGATCAACAAGAAAAAGTGTATCGGCTGCGGCAAGTGCGTGGAGGTATGCCCCATGAAGGTCATAGTCATGCCCCAGGGAGGTCCCGCTTCCAAGTGCATTGCCTGCGGCATTTGCGCCAAAGCCTGCCCCATGGAAATCCTGGAGATTGTGGAGAAGTAAGTACATAATACCCATATCGCGCGCCCTGGAAGACTCCGGGGCGCGCTTTTGTTACAGAAAATTTCCAACCGTTACAATTGCATATCAATGGGAAATGTGCTATACTGTCTACGACTATACACCCCGGAGGCATGAAAATGGAAATGAGCGTTTTTCAAAGAAAAATTGCGGCTTTGGCCGGGAATATAGACATAAAGTACGGAGAGCCTATGCGGGAGCACACCTCCTTTCGTATTGGCGGCGGCGCGGAAGCAATGGCTTTTCCCAAGTCGGAGGAGGAACTATCCTGCCTTCTGAAAGCCGCGGGAGAGCTGGGCTGTAGGCCTAGGATATTGGGAGCCGGAACCAATGTGCTGGCGCCGGACGCGGGTCTTTCCGGTCTGATTATTTGTCTTAAAGACTGCTTGGATGGCATGGAACTGCTGGATAACTGCCGCATACGGGTAATGGCGGGCGTGACCATGACCCGCGCCGCTGTATTTGCGGCCAATCATGGCTTATCTGGACTGGAATTTGCCCATGGCATTCCAGGGACGGTGGGCGGCGGCGTATTTATGAATGCCGGAGCCTATGGCGGCGAGATCTGCCAGGTGTGCGAAAGCGTACGTCTTATGGAGCTGGACGGCAGCGTTCGTGAGATTCCTGGGGAGGAAATGGGCTTTGCCTATCGCAGCAGCCGGGTACAGGAGGAGGGCGGCATCATTCTCAGCGCGGTGTTCGCGCTGCGGGCGGAAGCGCCGGAGCGTATCCGGGAGATCATGAAAGAACTGATGAGCAGACGCTCTGCCTCCCAGCCTCTGGATCTGCCCTCGGCAGGCTCTGCTTTCAAGCGCCCCCAGGGCGGCTACGCTGCCGCGCTGATTGAGCAGGCGGGGCTGAAAGGCTACCGCGTGGGCGGCGCGGCCATCTCCGTCAAGCATGCGGGCTTCGCAGTGAATACAGGCGGCGCCACTGCCTGGGATGTGCGGGAATTGCTTCGGCAGGTATCTGACCGGGTTTATGAAAACAGCGGCATCCGCTTGGAGCCGGAAGTGCTGGTTTGGGAATAGAGGGGGAAGGGCGCTGCGGACGCGGATATGGAAACCTCCGCGTTATTCTGCTTAGGAAAATCTTGGAATGTGGAAGCAGCGCCTATTTTGGCGGCGGATAAGCATCCCATGCGGGACGAGGAGTCTTGGCGGCGCCGGGGAATAACCGGGGAGATGCGATACCGCTTTTTTGAAAGATGCCTTACTGCGGTATTTGCACTGTAAGACAAGGAGGTGGGTGAACCATGTCGGTTTCTTTTTCAGCGGGGGTGAAGAACGAGCTTTGCCGCCTGTTTCCGCAGAAAAAGTGCTGCGCGCTGGCGGAGTGCTTTGGTATTCTGCTGTATTGCAACAGCTTCGGCGGCGAAGGTCTGCGGATCATTACGGAGAATCGGGAGTTTGCCGCAATGATCCCCAAATTGTTTCAGAAGGCTTTTCGGATGGAATTTGACGTCCAACCCACCGGCGACAGCACGGGCAAGCTGGTATTTCAGATGACCCGGCGGGAAAAGCTGCGCACGCTGATGGAAAGCTACGGCTTTTCCCTCAATGGTACTCTGTCGCTCCATGTGAATTTTTCCGTGATAGAGGAGGAATGCTGCCGGGCGGCGTTTCTGCGGGGGGCTTTTTTGGCAGGCGGCTCTGTTACAGACCCGGAAAAGGGCTACCATCTGGAATTGAGCACCACCCATCAAAGCGTGGCGAGGGAAACTTTTGCGCTGATGCGGGAAGCATTGGGCTTTTCCCCCAAAATCGTCCGCCGAGGCGGTGGGCAGATCCTTTATCTGAAGCAGAGCGACCAGATCAGCGACTGCCTTACCTACCTGGGCGCGCCCCTGGCGGCCATGGGTATTATGGAGGCCAAGCTGGAAAAAGATTTGAATAATCAGGTGAATCGCCGCTGCAACTGTGACGATGCGAATACCTCAAAGGTGGTGGACGCTGCCCAAGAGCAGCTCACAGCCATCCGTGTTTTGCGGGAGCAAGGCGCTCTGGAGCATCTGCCTCCGAAACTGCTGCAGGCGGCCGAAGCCCGGGAGAAACACCCTGCAGCGTCTTTGTCCGAATTGGCGGAGATGATGGAGCCGCCTATTACCAAACCGGCTATGAACCATCGAATGAAGAGGATCGTCAGTTTATCAAAGGAGGAACGGCCATGAGTTTTGCCCATCTGCATGTGCACACGGAATACAGCCTGTTGGACGGCGCCTGCCGGATCGCTTCTCTGATGGAGCGGGTGAAGGAAGTGGGGCAGACCGCCGTGGCCATTACAGATCACGGGGTGATGTACGGCTGCATTGACTTTTATAAGGCGGCAAAAGCCGCCGGCGTGAAGCCTATTCTTGGCTGCGAGGTCTATGTGGCGCGCCGCACCATGGCAGATCGGGTGTACGGCCTGGATAACGACGCTTACCATTTGGTGCTGCTGTGCGAAAATAATCAGGGTTATCAAAACCTGTGTAAATTGGTATCGGAAGCGTTTCTGCACGGTTTTTACGGAAAGCCGCGGGTGGATTTGGCGCTGCTGGAGCAGTATCACGAGGGACTGATCGCTTTATCCGCGTGCCTGGCGGGAGCGATCCCCCAGTATTTGCTGGAAGAGTCCTACGGCGCGGCCAAGGACTACGCGGAAAACCTTTCCAGGATTTTTGGCAAAGGAAATTTCTTTCTGGAATTGCAGGATCACGGGATCCCAGAGCAGCGGGCGGTGAACCAGGGGATCCTCCGCTTGGCACGGGAGACGGGGCTGCCGCTGGTGGTCACCAACGACGCGCATTATCTTCGCCGGACGGATGCGAAAATGCAGGATGTGCTGCTGTGCGTCCAGACGGGAAAGACGGTGGACGACCCCAACCGGATGAGGTTTCAGACCGAGGAATTTTACATCAAAAGCGAGGAGGAGCTGCGGGAACTGTTCCCCAGCTGTCCCGAGGCGTTTGAGAATACGGTACAGATTGCCCAGCGCTGTAACGTGGAATTTGTGTTTAACCAATATCACCTTCCCTCTTTCCCTGTGCCGGAGGGGTATACCAACGAGGCGTATTTCCGTAAGCTCTGCGAGGATGGTTTCCGGGAGCGCTATCCCAATCCTCCGGAGAGCTACCGGGAGCGGCTGGAATATGAAATCAGCGTCATCAGCCGAATGGGATATGTGAACTATTATCTGATCGTCTGGGATTTTATTCGATTCGCGAAGGAGTCTGATATTCCGGTGGGACCGGGGCGCGGCTCCGGCGCGGGCTCTATCGCGGCCTATTGCCTGCACATCACAGAAGTGGATCCCATGAAGTACAGCCTCATTTTCGAACGTTTCCTGAACCCGGAGCGGGTGAGCATGCCGGATTTTGATACGGATTTCTGCCAGGAGCGCCGGGGGGAGGTCATCGACTATGTGATGCAGAAATATGGCGCCGACCATGTGGCGCAGATCGCCACGTTCGGCACCATGGCGGCCAAGGGCGCCATCCGGGATGTGGGACGGGCGCTGAACTTTACCTATGCGGAGACGGATGTGGTGGCCAAGCTGGTGCCCGGGATGCCGCTGCATATCACCCTAAAGGAGGCGCTGGCAGCATCTCCCAGGCTGAAGGAGATGTATGACGGGGATCAGCGGGTGAAGACCCTCATCGACACCGCCATGAGCCTGGAGGGGATGCCCCGGAATACCTCCACCCACGCCGCCGGCGTGGTGATCACCGCCGACCCGGTGGACACCTATGTGCCCCTGTCCCGGAATGACGATACGGTGGTTACCCAGTATACCATGACCACCATTGAGGAGCTGGGTCTGCTGAAAATGGATTTTCTGGGGCTCAGAAACCTGACGGTAATTGCAGACGCAGAAAAAGAGATCCGAAAGATTGAACCGGACTTTTCCATAGCCGACGTGCCGGACGATGATCCGGAGACGTTTGCCATGGTGGCGGAGGGGAAGACCCAGGGCGTCTTCCAGCTGGAATCCGCCGGGATGACCGGGGTATGCGTGAACATGAAGCCCACCTCCATTGAGGACTTTACCGCCGTGGTGGCGCTTTACCGTCCTGGCCCCATGGATTCAATTCCCAAGTTTATTGAATGGAAGCTGCACCCGGAAAAAGTGACGTACAAAACGCCTCAGCTAAAGCCGATTCTGGAGGTTACCTACGGCTGTATCGTCTACCAGGAGCAGGTCATTGAAATTTTCCGTTCTCTGGGCGGCTATACCATGGGGCAGGCGGACAACATCCGCCGCGCCATTTCTAAGAAGAAGCAAAAAGTTATTGAAGCGGAGCGGAAGGTCTTCGTCTATGGCGACCAGACCCAGGGGATCCCCGGCTGCATCGCCCGGGGAATCAGCGAGCAGGCGGCGCAGGCCATCTATGACGAGATCGTGGACTTTGCCAACTACGCTTTCAATAAGTCCCACGCCGTATGCTATGCGGTGGTAGCCTATCAGACGGCCTACCTGAAGTGCCACTATCCCAAGCAGTATATGGCGGCGCTGATGACTTCTGTGCTGGACTCTGCCGGGAAGATCGCCGGCTATATTGCCGAATGCAAAGAAATGGGAATACCCACATTGCCCCCGGACATCAATCACTCGGAGGATCATTTCGCCGTAGAGGGGGATGCGATCCGTTTTGGCCTGGGCGCGGTGAAGAATATCGGCCGCGGGCTGATCCGTACCATGGCTGCCCGGCGCAGGGAGGACGGCCCCTTTCAGTCGCTGGAGGATTTTCTTCAGCGGATGGAGGAGGGAGAACTGAACAAGCGGGCAGTGGAGAACCTTATCAAGTGCGGCGCCATGGATTGCTTCGGCTATCACCGCAGCGAACTGCTGGCAGTATATGATACCTTGATGGACAGTGTGGCGTCTACCCGGAGGAAGAACCTGGAAGGGCAGATGGGGCTGTTTGGTATGCTGGAGGAAGAGGAAGGCCGTGCTTCCGTTCCGATCCCCAAGCTGAAGGAGCTGAGCAAGGCGGATCGAATGTCCATGGAAAAGGAAACCATGGGCATCTATCTGTCCGGCCACCCTATGGATGATTACAGGCCGTACCTGCGCAACACCCATGTGGTGCCTATTGGAGAGCTGATGGGGGAGGAAAGCCCCTATGCCGATGAGCAGATAGTCAGTGTGGCGGGCATCGTCCAGAGCGTAAAAATGAAAACCACCCGCAACAATTCCACCATGGCATATGTGACGGTGGAGGATGATACGGCATCTATAGAAATGCTGGCGTTTTCCAGTGTGATCAGCCAGTACGGCGGTTACCTGCGGGAAAACGCGGCGGTGGTGATTACCGGCAGATTGTCCCTGCGGGACGACAAAGAGCCGCAGATCGTTATCAACCGCGCCAGACCCATTACGGATTTTACGGCCGATGGACTCCAGGAAGAGCCAACGGCACGGGAAGCGCCGGAAATTTATCAGGGGACGCTGTATTTGCGCCTGGCTACAGAGGAGCCAAAGCAGTTCCGAAAACTCCGCGCCATTATCCAAATGTTCCCCGGGGACAGCCCGGTGGTGCTGTATTTTGCAGATACCAAGCTGCGGCGCGGCTCCCGGTGCAGCCTGGACAGCCGGATGCTCCAGGAATTGGAGCATATGCTGGGGAAAGAAAATGTTGTGCTGAAATAGCTTTTCTTTTGGGGAAAAATATGTTATAATCCCATATTAGGGGGTGGGCAATTTGCGGCATATCAAGCTGGCTTGGCTGCTTGTGGCAGTGGCGCTGCTATGCGGCTGCGCTGTATATGCCCCGCAGCAGCTTTATGCGCTGCCAAAGCGCTCACAAGCATATAACAACCTCCAGGCGGCAATGGACGCCGCCATGGGTACGCTGGAGTACAGTGCGCCGGTGGCGGGAGAGAATCAGCAGACCGTGCAGATGGCAGATCTGGACGGGGACGGCGCGCTGGAATTTCTGGTGTTTGCCAAAGGGGAGGCGGAGTATCCGCTGCAGATTTTGTGTTTCCACGCATCGGGAAACGGATATTTTCTGCAATATACCTTGGGGTTCCCGGGCACAGCTTTCGATCAGGTGGCATATGCCCAGCTGGACGGATGCGGAGGCATGGAACTGGTGGTTGGCTGTCAGGTGAGCGATCAGGCGATGCGGGAGGCATATGTATATACGTTTTCAGAGGGATTTCCTTCGCTGCTGGCGGATACGGCTTATGCGGAGTATCTCTGTACCGATTTGAACAGCGACGGCGCAGAGGAGGTGTTCCTGCTCCGTCCGGGTACGGAGGGGACGGATACGGCAAGGCTGCTGGCAATGGAAGGCGGCGTCTTGCAGG
Organism: Candidatus Faecousia intestinigallinarum; assembly: GCA_018715805.1. Classification (GTDB taxonomy): domain Bacteria; phylum Bacillota; class Clostridia; order Oscillospirales; family Oscillospiraceae; genus Faecousia; species Faecousia intestinigallinarum. The sequence continues at coordinate 24,973 of DVKX01000099.1, forward strand.
AGATGCGGACGGCGGAGACATCCTTTTCTGTTGATCGGGTGAAGCGGATCCTGTCCGGCAGCCTCAGTGATGGTAGCCAAGCGGTTTTCGTGGCGGGGGCGCTGGAGGATGGTGGACTTTTCACCGATGTATTCGTGCTGAATGGGGACGAATTTACCAATATAACCCGGAAGGCGGACAGTGAAAGCAGCCAGACCACTCTGCGCGGATACCCGGTATATGCCGACGACATTGACGAAGACGGCGTTATGGAGCTGCCGGATCTGATCCAGGGCGCATTGCGGCTGGAGGATCCGGAGGCCGGACAATATATGATTCGCTGGTATGCGCTGGATTCCCACGGGGGACAGACGGATAAGCGGTATACATTTCATGATTTTACCGCCGGATGGTATCTGGAACTGGACAGCAGTCAGGCGGAGCAAATGACCGTTCGTCGGGAGGACATAGGATGGGTCTTCTACGGACGAGATGCCGGGCAGCCAGGATGGTCGAAGGTAATGACAATCTTTGCTTTTACAGGAGATACGCGGGAAGAGCAGGCAGTGCAGGAGAATCGCTTTGTTCTGCTGCGAACGGAGGACGTGACCTACGCTGCCTATTTGGAGGTGGCCTCCGCCGCGCTGCATATGACCCGGGAGGATTTGATAAACGGTTTCCAGCTGATTGGCAAGGCGTGGAAGACCGGCGAGACATAACGGCTGCGGCGGCAGCGGAAGTGAGGAACAGGATGAAAAAGGTACTGATTTTGGAAGACGAAGAGAATATCCGCTCCTTCGTGGTAATTAACCTGAAACGGGCGGGTTATCAGGCCATTGAGGCGGGGACAGGGCAGGAGGCGCTGGATCGCCTGCAGGAAAACCCGGATATCGGCGTGGCGATTTTGGATATTATGCTGCCGGATATGGATGGTTTTGAAGTCTGCCGCCGTATCCGGGCGGTGAGCAATCAGCTGGGAATTATCATGCTCACAGCCCGCACCCAGGAAATGGATAAGGTGACGGGGCTGATGACCGGGGCGGATGATTATGTGACCAAGCCCTTTTCCCCGGCGGAGCTGACCGCACGGATTGACGCGCTTTACCGCCGGATATCCGGCGACGGCAGTTCTTTCAACGAATTGCTGACCCAGGGACCGTTTGTGATGAATACCCGCAACCATACTTTGGAAAAGGCCGGCAACCGCATTCGCCTGACCCAGGTGGAGTATGCTATTATGAAGCTGTTTATGCAGAATCCCGGGCGGGCGCTGTCCCGCGAGGATATTCTCAGCGCCGTATGGGGAAAGGATTACGACAGCGAATTGAAAATTGTGGACGTGAATATCCGCCGGCTGCGCATCAAAATTGAGGATGACACCGCCAATCCGGTCTATATCACCACGGTCTGGGGCTTTGGCTACAAATGGGGCGCTTGACTTGCGGAGAGGAGACAGACCCATGAAAAAGCCGGCAGGGCTGCGCAGGCGCTGGCTGGTGCATATGGCCTGCGTGATCTGCGGCCTTGGAATCGTATGCGCGATTGGAGTTACCGGGCTTTTTGCAGTAAACGCTTATCATACCATGGAGGCGGATCTGCGCTATCGCGCCGACGTCACCACAGATTTTTTAACAGGGCGTTTGGCGATGGAATACAAGGATTTTTACCAGTCCTGTGTTGATTATACCCAGACGTTCGATGAAAAAGATTATATTGAGCTGCAATTTATTAACGCGCAAGGCAATCTGGTAGCGTCTTCCTTTGGGGCGTGGATGGGGATTTCTCCGCAGACGCCGGAGATCCAAGAGGCGATGAGCACGCGAGGAATACGCACCTATTTGGGGAAGAACGACGCCACCGGCGAGCGGATATTGGCGGTCTCCAGTCCCATCATCTACCGCAGCGGCGAGGTCGTCGGCGTGCTGCGATTTCTCACATCCACGCGTCTGCTGGAGCGGCAGATCCTGCGGGTGGGGCTGTACTGCCTGCTGGTTCTGGCGGCGGTAACGGCGGTCATGCTTTTGAGCAGCAACTACTATTTGAGCACCATCCTGACTCCGGTGGAGCAGATCACCCAGAAGGCTAAGCGCATTGCCGGGGGTACCTACGGTATTCAGATCGAAGTGAAAAACCACGATGAAATTGGGGAACTGGCGCAGGCTATCAACGATCTGTCCGCCCAAATCAGCCAAAACGAGAAAATGCAGACGGAGTTCATTTCCTCCCTGTCTCACGAGCTGCGCACCCCCCTGACTGCCATCACCGGCTGGAGCGAGACGCTGCTGGGAAGCGATGCCTTGGACTGTGAAACCAGCCGGGGCATGAAGATCATTCTTCGGGAAGCCAAACGGCTGACGGAGATGGTGGTGGACTTGCTGGATTTTACCAAGATGCAGGATGGGCGTATGACCCTGACCATTGACCCAACAGACATCCGAGGAGAATTTGAGGACACGGTGTATATGTACGGCAGCCGCTTGGCGCAGGAGGGGATTGCCCTGGAACTTGTGGAGAATGACGAGGACATTCCGGAGATCCCCTGCGACGGCAAGCGTATGCGGCAGGTATTTCTCAATCTGCTGGATAACGCGGCAAAGCATGGCGGCGATGGAAAGCGCATTGAAGCCTCCATCCATTTCGATGGCAGAGACGTATTGGTATATATCCGAGATTTTGGGCAAGGCATCCCCGAGGATGAATTGTCTTTGGTGAAAAAGAAATTTTACCGGGGCAGCTCCAAGACCCGCGGCACAGGCATCGGTCTGGCGGTATGCGATGAGATCGTGCAGATGCACGGCGGCGAGCTGACGCTGGAAAATGCGCCTGGGGGCGGCGTTCTGGTGACGGTATCCCTCCCGGCGGCGCAATAGAAAGGAAAGCTGTATGAGCAGACAAACACCGCAGCCCTGCTGCGAAAAATTTAAGACGATGATTGGCGGTCAGGCTTTGATCGAGGGCATCATGATGCGAGGCCCAGAAAAGGACGCCATTGTGGTACGGGGCAAGGACGGACTGGAAGTGGAAGTGAAGCCCAGAAAACTGCCGCCCCGACGCTCTATTCTGCGATGGCCGCTGATTCGGGGCGTGGTAAACTTTTTTGATTCCCAGGTGGTGGGCGTGAAAGCGCTGCTGCGCTCGGCGGATCTCTCTCCAGAGGAATACACGGAGGAACCTAGCAAGCTGGACAAATGGCTGGAAAAAAAGCTGGGGAACGCCAAGTTTCAGAATTTTCTGCTGGGTACGGCGGTGGCGCTGGGACTGGGAATGTCCATTGTGCTGTTTTTCCTGCTGCCCATGATTATCAGCAGCTTTTTTGACCAGTGGATCACCAGCAACTTGGGAATTTGTCTGCTGGAAGGCTTGATCCGAATTGGGATCTTCCTGGCATATATGTTTGCCATTTCCCGCATGAAGGAGATGCGCAGGCTGTTTGCTTATCATGGCGCGGAACATAAGACCATCCGCTGCTATGAGGCGGGGCTCCCCCTGACGGTGGAAAATGTGCGGCGGCAGACCCGGCTGCATCCCCGCTGCGGCACCAGCTTCCTGCTGGTGATTCTGGTATTGTCCATTTTGATATTCTCCATGGCTTCAGCGGCGCTGCTGGCCGCGGTACCTGCGCTGGAGGCCATGCGCGGCAGCTTCTGGTATCGAGTCGTTATGATTGTGTTCAAGCTGCTGCTGATCCCGCTGGTGGTTGCCATCGGCTATGAGATCAACCGCTGGGTGGGCAGGCATGACAATCTCCTGTCGAAGATCCTGACTGCGCCGGGAATGTGGTTCCAGAATTTTACCACCAATGAGCCGGATGACAGCATGATCGAAGTGGGAATTGCCGCAGTGCAGGCGGTGCTCCCCCAGGAAGCGGGGGCGGACAGATGGTGATGAAGCTCTCCGACCTGTACCTGCAGGCCAGACAGGCGCTGCTCCAGACGGAGGATGCCCAATCTGCCGGCCGGATGGCCAGAGATTTGCTTACCCACGTCACGGGAAAGCCTCGGGAGGCGATCCTCACAGACGGCAGCCTTCTGGTCAAAGAGGCGGAATGCCAGGCCATGGCAGCGGCAGTAGACCGGCTTTTGGCTGGGGAACCGCTGGCCTATGTACTGGGAAAATGGGAGTTTTATGGGATGTCCTTGGCGGTGGATCGGGATGTGCTGATTCCCCGGGATGACACCTGTGCGGTAACAGCGCTGGCGATCCAGAAGGCGCTGTTTCTATCGGAAAAGCCGCGGATTCTGGATTTGTGCACAGGCTCCGGCTGTATCGGCTTAGCCATTGCCCACCGGGTTCCGGATGCTAAGGTGACTTTGGCAGACATTTCTCCCAATGCTTTAGCGGTGGCCAAGCAGAATATTGTAGCCCACCATCTTTCCGCGCGGGTATCCTGCGTCCGGGCGGACGCACTGGCGGCGCCCCCTGCATTTTTGGGGAAGTTCGATATGATCGTCGCCAATCCGCCGTATGTGACCACCCGGGAGATGGAGGAACTGCCTCCCAGCGTGAAGGACTATGAGCCGAGTTTGGCGCTGCATGGCGGCGAAGACGGCCTGGATTTCTACCGAGCCATCGCAAAGCATTATGCTGCCGCCTTAAAGCCCGGAGGCTACCTGTGCCTGGAATTCGGCATGGGGCAGGGAGACGATGTGAGCCGGATTTTGGCGGGAAATGGGTATACCATCCTGGAACGAACCAGAGACTATAACGACAGAGAACGGGCGCTCATAGCCCAATGGAAGGAAGATGGTTGACTATGGCAACGAAAAAGAGTAATTATGAAGCCCCGGCGCCGGCGACAGATAAGCAGAAAGCACTGAAAACTGCCCTGGCGCAGATCGAAAAAAACTATGGCAAGGGCGCTGTCATGCGCTTGGGCGAGCGTCCGGAAATGAATGTGGACGCCATTCCCACCGGCTCTCTGGCACTGGACGCGGCACTGGGGATCGGAGGTGTCCCCAAGGGACGAATCATTGAGATCTATGGTCCGGAGTCCTCCGGCAAGACGACCCTGGCGCTGCATATCCTGGCGCAGGCGCAGAAGCTGGGAGGCGAAGTGGCCTTTGTAGACGCGGAGCACGCGCTGGATCCCGTATACGCCGCCGCTTTGGGGGTAGATACGGACAGTATGCTGGTTTCCCAGCCGGATACCGGCGAGCAGGCGCTGGAAATCACCGACGCCCTGGTTCGCTCCGGTGCGGTGGACGCGGTGGTCGTGGACTCTGTGGCGGCGCTGACGCCCCGGGCGGAGATTGAGGGCGAGATGGGGGATACCTTCGTGGGTCTGCAGGCGCGGCTCATGTCGCAGGCGCTGCGGAAGCTGGCGGGCACCATCGCCAAAACCAACTGCGTGGTAATTTTCATCAACCAGCTGCGCATGAAAATTGGCGTGATGTACGGCAACCCGGAGACAACTACCGGAGGCAACGCCCTGAAATTCTACGCTTCTGTCCGGCTGGATGTGCGCCGGGTAGAGGCCATCAAGGAAGGCGGCAATGTCATCGGCAACAAGACCCGGGTGAAGGTGGTCAAGAATAAGGTAGCGCCTCCTTTCCGGGAAGCTTACTTTGACATTCTCTATGGCCAGGGCATCAGCAAGTGGAGCGAACTGGTAGATTTGGCGGTGCAGATGGAAATTGTGCAGAAGAGCGGCAGCTGGTTCTCCATGGGGGACGAGCGCATCGGCCAGGGTAAGGAGAGTGTGAAAACCTATCTCCAGGCAAACCCGGACATTGCCGCGCAGGTGGAGGCCAAGGTGCGGGAAAACCTTTCCACCATGAGCATCGCCGCGCCCCAGTCGCAGGCGAAGGCTGCGGAGCGGCCGGTAGCTGTCAGTGCCGATGACTTTGAGGATTGAGTCTCTGTCCGCCAGCCCGGATCGGGCAGGCAGATACTATGTTAAATTCTCTGACGGCAGCACGCTGCGGGTTTACCGACAGACGGTGGAGGACTTTGCTCTCTGCACGGGCAGAGAGATGACAGAAGAGGAAGCGGCAGCGCTCTCCAAAGCCTCCGGAGCCATGTCCGCAAAAATGCGGGCGGTACGGATCGTATCCGCCTCCAGCGTATCCAAACAGGATTTGCAGCAGCGGCTGGTGCGCAAGGGGGAAGACCCGGAGCAGGCGGCACAGGCAGTGGCATGGATGGAAGAACTGGATCTGGTGGACGACGCCAGAACTGCGGCGCAAATTGTGGAGCGATGCGCCGCCAAAGGCTATGGCCTCGCCCGTGCCAAGCAGGCGCTGTATGAAAAGCGGATTCCACAGCGCTATTGGGAGGAGGCCCTGGCGGACTACCCTGATCAGTCGGAGCATATTGCCGCTTTCCTCCGTGCCCGTCTGGACGGAGAGAGCGACCGAAAGGAAGTCAAACGGGCGGTGGACGCGCTGCTCCGAAAGGGGCACAGCTATGCCCAGATTCAGAAATGTCTGCGGGAATTGTCTTTTGCGGAGGAGTGCTGGGAATAGGTCATGGAAAACGGCTTGGAGCAAACGCTGGAAGCGCTGACTTTTCTTTTACGGCAGACTGTAACCGGGAAGTGCGCCATTGCGCTGGCAGGTGCCCATGCGAAGGGAACGGCGGACGGGTTCTCGGACATTGACCTATATGTTTACGCAGAGGACTGCATCCCTTATGCCGCCCGCAAACGCCTGATCGCAGAGTCTGCCGATTCCGGACGCGGTATTTATGTGAGCGAAGGTCTGCACGACGCCCCTTGGGGCGGCGCCATGGACTTTACTTACCGGGGAATGCCTGTGGAAGTGGCTACCCGCAGCCTGGGAGAAGTGGAGCGGATGGTGCAGGAGAGCCTGGCTGGGCGGTTTGAGATCTTTCCGGCCACCTGGACGTCCAATGGGTATTACACATTCATTTATCTTTCGGAATTTCAATTTATCCAGCCGCTCTATGACCCGGATGGGGTTCTGGAGGAATACAAGCGGAGGACGGAAGCATATCCGGAAGCCTTGCGGCGCGGCATCCTGCGCACGTTCCTGGAACGTGCGGGAACCTGGATGAATAATTTTCACTATGAAAGCGCGGTGCGGCGGAGCGATATTCTTTTTGCGGCGCCCATCGTGCTGCACACCGTCCTGGATATGCTCCAGGTAGTATTTGCGTTAAACCGAACATATTTCCCAGGGGATAAGAAGCTGGAGGCGGCCTTGGCAGGTCTGAAGCGCTGCCCCGAGGCGCTTCGCACAGAACTGGATTTTCTTCTGCGCGTGTCCCGGGATGTGCGGGAGATGGAACGCCAGCGGCAGCTTCTGCACCAGATTTATTGGCGGCTTTCGGCGTGGGTGGAGCAGGCGCTATCAGAGTAGACGGGGAAACCTATCAAATATCCGCTTTTTATAACGCGGAGGAAAGGCAGAGATTAAATGGCGAATATTGGTTTTATTTCTCTGGGCTGTGCAAAGAACCAGGTGGACTGCGAGCGGATGATGTACCGGGTGCAGGAAGCAGGGCATACAGTGTGCGAGGGGGTATTGGACTGCGATGTGGTGGTGATCAATACCTGCGGCTTTATCGAGTCGGCTCAGAGCGAGGCCATTGACCATATTTTGCAGATGGCTCAGCTGAAAGCCCAGGGAAGGGTTGGGAAGATCCTGGTAACGGGATGCCTGTCCCAGCGGTATCAGGAGCAGATTTTTACGGAGCTTCCGGAGGTGGACGGAATTTTGGGCACGGGCAGCTATACGCAGATCGTCCCGGCCATAGAAAAACTGCTGGCGGGCAGCTCAGTGGAGGATTTCGCTTCCATTGACGCGCCGGAGGTAGAGACGGGGCGCATTGTGACGACTCCGGAGCACTATGCGTTCTTGAAGATTGCCGAAGGCTGCGACAACCGCTGTGCCTACTGCATCATTCCCTATCTGCGGGGGCGCTACCGCAGTCGGCAGATGGAGGATATTCTTCAGGAGGCACGGGCGCTGTCGGAAAACGGCGTTAAGGAGTTAATTGTGGTGGCGCAGGATACCAGCCGGTATGGTACGGACTTGCCCGGTCATCAGCGGCTGCTGCCTCAGCTGCTCCGGGAACTGTGCAAAATCGAGAAATTGCATTGGATTCGGGTACACTATGTCTATCCCGACGAGATCGACGATGAACTGATCGATACCATCGCCCAGGAAGAGAAGATCGTTAAGTATCTGGATATTCCGATTCAGCACTGCAACGATCAGATTTTGCGCCGGATGAATCGCCGGGGGGATGGTCAATTCCTCCGGGCGCTGCTTGGGAAGCTGCGGGACAGGATCCCTGGCTTGGTAATTCGTACCAGCCTCATTACCGGCCTGCCGGGCGAGGGGGAAGCAGAATTTGCGGAACTTTGCGCATTTCTGAAGGAGCAGCGCATCGAGCGGGCGGGGGCATTCCCGTTTTCCCCGGAGGAGGGAACGCCTGCGGCAAAAATGGACTATCCGGATCAGGAAACCGCCCAAAACCGGGCGGAAATGGTGGCGGAAATCCAGTCCCGCATTATGGATGAATACAATGCCGCCATGCTGGGAAAGACCATGGAGGTATTGGTGGACGGCTTTGACGAAGAATTCCAGCAGTTTTATGGACGTACCTATGGAGATTCTCCGGAAATTGACGGACGAGTCTGGATTGCCAGCGAAGAAGCGCTGCGGGAAGGCACATTCGTTCCGGTGACCATTGACGCCGTCCAGGACGGCGATCTCTGTGGATATGTGGCGGAGGAAGCAATATGACGACAGCCAGTAAGATCACCCTTGTCCGGGTGGCATTTATTCCGATCTATATGGTGCTGATGTATTTCAGCGGCGGCTATCCCAACGCCTGGATGTGGGCGGCCTTTGCGGTTTTCATCCTTGCCAGCCTGACGGACTATGTGGATGGACAAGTGGCGCGGAAGCATAATCAGGTCAGCGATTTTGGAAAATTTCTGGATCCTCTGGCGGACAAGCTGCTGGTGATTTCTGCTATGCTGATCTTCTGCGAGTGGGGTAAAATGCCCGCTTGGGCTTTGATGATCGTGCTCACCCGGGAATTTGCCGTCACAGGTCTGCGTTTGGTGGCGGTAGGGAAAGGCACTGTGATCGCCGCAGGAAAAAGCGGCAAAATCAAGACTGCCAGCACCATGATCGGTCTGTGCTTGCTCATGGCATTCCCCACGGTTGCTTGGCTCAACTGGCTGGTGACGGCGGTGATCGTTGTGACCACGCTGTATTCCGGTGTGGAATACTTCATCCAAAACTGGAGTTGCCTCTGGGATTAAAAATCTTTTTTGCAGCGAGGAAGCTATGAATACAAAAGAAGTCGGCGAGATCCGACGGCATTTGCGCCGGGATCGCAGCAATATGACGGCCATTTACGGCTGCTATGTAAATGATAATCGGCAAATTGTGGCGCAATTCCGCCAGAGCACCGGCATCATGCCGGAAAACGAGGCGGAAAAATACTTCGGGCTTCTGCGCCGAAGCTTGTCCGGCAGCTTGGGAAAAAACCTGCACGATTTGACGTTCAAAACTTCCCAGGTGACAGAAGGGAAGGAGCATAAGCTGCTCATGGAGCTGCGGGCAACCCAGCTGAAAGACGATGCGCTGCGCCAGCAATTTTATGAAAAGATTGCGGAAAGCCTGAATATGCAGGAGAGTTACTTGATTCTGTTGGGCTGCGACACCTATGACGTCCCGTTCAAAAGCCGGGACGAGGATATGCAGCCGGATGCCTCTGGGGAGAGTTATACATACCTCATCTGCGCCGTCTGTCCGGTGAAGCAGCAGAAGCAGAATTTGTGCTATGTGCCGGAAAGCAAAGACTTCCATGACAGCGGCATCCGCAGCGTAGCCGGAGCCCCGGAGCTGGGTTTCCTGTTCCCGGCCTTTGATAATCGTGCTACCAATATTTATAACGCCCTGTACTATACCCACAGCCCAAAAGAGAATCACGAGGATTTTGTGCGCGCAGTGTTCCAGACGGCGGTGGCAATGCCCGCTGCGGAGCAGAAGAAAGCGTTTGAGTCGCTGCTCTCCGCCTCTCTGGAGGAGCAGTGCAGCATGGAGGTAGTGCAGGCGGTGCATACGGAGCTGTGCCAGCAGATCGCCATGCATAAAGAAAGCAAAATCCCTGAGCCGCTGCTGATCCATAAGGAGCAGGTGCAGCAGGTGCTCGCCGCTTGCGGCGTTGGGGAAGAAAAGCGGAGCAAATTCGGCGTACAGTTTGACGAGGTGTTCGGCTATGAAGCGGAATTGCACCCCAAGAATATTATTGATGAAAAACGGGTACAGATTCATACCCCGGACGCATCCATTCAGATAGACCCTGCCCGGGCGGATGCGGTGGAGACTCGGATCATTGGCGGCGTGAAATACATCCTGGTTCGCGCAGAGGAGGATGTGGAGGTCAACGGCGTCAGCGTCCATATCGGTGAATCCTGAAAGTATATTACCGCCGGAGAAATCTTCTCCGGCGGCAGTTGTTTATGCGCGTTTTTCTAAAATGAATTTTTCCAGTACTTTGGCGGCGGCGCTCACGGGCTTTGTGGTATTTTTCAAAAGGCAAATGGATCTTTCGGGAATTTCCTCCCGCAGGCGCAGGGAAAAGGCGCGCTTTTCCGCAATCGCTTCCGCCGCCAATTCCTCCGGTACAAAACCTACGCCCAAGTCGTTTATGATTAAGGGAAGAAGCTGATCTGCCGTGGCCGCTTCAATGTCAGGCGATAAATGCAAGCCGTGTTTGGCGAAAAACTGCAAGTAAAAGTCGTAGGTTTTGGTCTTGGGCGCCAAGCATATCAGCGGATACTGCTGTAGGTCCCTTAGGGATATGGGGGATTTTACAAGGTGCGCCAGCCCCTCGCCGCATAAAGGAATCTCCCGGAAGCGCTTGACTTCCACAGCGCGGAGTTCTTCCGTCAGATCAAAGGGAGATGTGACCATGGAAATGTCCACAAGCCCCCGGCTTAGCGAGGATAATGCCTGGGGCGTGGTATGGTTGGCTATGCGAATACGGATGCCCGGGTATGCGCGGCGAAATTCCTTTAGTACCGGCAGCAAAAAGCAGCGCAGCGCCACCTCGCTGGCTCCAATGGAAACAACGCCGCTTTGCAGCCCTTTTCCCTGGGAAATTTCTTCCTCTCCCATGGCAATATGCTCCATCGCGGCGGATATATGAGCATAGAGCATCTCTCCCTCAGGGGTCAGCCGCACACCGCGGTTGGAGCGAATAAACAGGGTGCATTCCAGGTCGCGTTCCAGGTTTTTGATGGTTCGAGTGATATTCGGCTGATTGTTCAGGAGAAATTCCGCTGCCCGGGTAAAACTGCCGTATTTTGCCACATAATAGAAAACCCTGTAATGGTCATAATTGATATACATAGCTTCACCATATCGATTTTATATAGTTAAAATTTGATCTATATATTTTACATATAGATATATCGGTATTATAATATCCCAGCGTGCCTGCGTCAAGGTATATTTACGGGGTGAAGCGCCAAACGCGGGAAAAGACCTAACAACAGGAGGCCATTCCATATGAATCAGGATTTGACGGTAGGAAAGCCGTCGTCGGTGCTTTGGAAGTTCTGCCTGCCGCTTTTTGGCAGCATTCTCTTTCAGCAGCTCTATAATATTGCCGACAGCTTTGTAGCGGGTAAGTTTGTGGGGGAAGACGCCTTGGCGGCGGTGGGCAACAGCTACGAAATTACGCTGATATTCATTGCGTTTGCCTTTGGATGCAATATTGGCTGCTCCGTAATTGTTTCCCAGCTTTTTGGCGCGCGGAAATTTGCAGAATTGAAAACCGCCGTCTCAACGACTTTGATTGCGGGGGGCGTACTCTGCGCTGCCTTGATGGGCGTGGGAATATTTTTCAGCGGGGATCTTCTGCTGTTGATCAATACGCCGCAAAATGTGATGGCAGATTCCAAGCTGTATCTGGATATTTATGTTTTGGGGCTGCCGTTCGTCTTTTATTATAACATTGCCACAGGTATTTTTTCGGCGCTGGGGGATTCCAAAACGCCGTTTCTTTTTCTGGCTGGTTCTTCGCTCTCCAATATTGCGGTGGATATTTTGTTTGTAACGGCTTTCAACATGGGTGTAGCCGGCGTGGCGTGGGCCACGTTTCTGTGTCAGGGCATCAGCTGTGTGCTGGCGATTTGGGTGGTCTTTTTCCGGCTCTCCAAAATGGAGATAGACCGAAGGAGCGGCCTTTTTTCCTGGGAATTGCTGCGCAGGATCGCTATTGTGGCTGTGCCCAGCATACTGCAGCAGAGCTTCATCTCGGTGGGTAATATTATCATTCAGGGAGTAATCAATACATTTGGTTCCGCAGTTATGGCAGGATATTCCGCTTCCATCAAGCTGAATAATCTGGTGATTACATCCTTTACTACCCTGGGCAACAACGGTATCTCCAATTTCTCGGCGCAGAATCTCGGCGCGGGAAAACTGGAGCGTATTCCGGCGGGATTCCGGGCGGGTCTGAAGCTGGTATGGCTGTTATGCGTTCCCTTGGTTGTGCTGTATCTTCTGGGGGGAAAAGAATTGGTGGCGATTTTCCTGGATGCACCCTCCGGAAGAGCAATGGATGTGGGCGTGGAGATTCTTCGGATTCTGTCGCCGTTCTACTTTGTCGTATCGGCAAAACTGGTGGCGGATGGTATTTTGCGCGGAACGGGTATGATGAAGCAATTTATGGCAGCTACGTTTACGGATTTGATCCTGCGGGTGATCCTGGCCAGAGTACTGTCCATGCCCCTGGAGACTACGGGTATTTGGCTTGCCTGGCCCATTGGCTGGACAGCGGCCACCTTACTGTCCATCCTCTTTTATAAACGAGCGAAATGGCGCACCGCTGCTGTGTGATGCCTTGTGGGCAGGGAGCGGCGGCAAAAGGGGCGCGGATGCATATGCATCCGCGCCCCTTCACAGCTGAAAACAGAATTCTAAGTAACCGACGGCGTTTATGCGTTTTTGGCGATGGAAACAATAATGTCTGCGCAGGTTTCCACACCCAATGTACTGGAGTTCAGGCAAATGTCGTAATTCTTCACGTCGCCCCAATTCCGTCCGGTATAGTGCAGATAATTGACTTTCCGCCGCTTATCCTTTTCGTTGAGGCGGGTCTGGGGGCTTTTTTCGGATTCACCGTAGAGGCGGACGATCCGATCAGCACGGAATTCAATATCCGCATGAATAAAGGCGTGGAGGCATTCTGGGCGGTCTTTCAGGATATAGTCCGCGTTCCGACCCACGATGACGCAGGGGCCTTTCTCCGCCAACTGGAGGATAACGCTGCATTGGATATTCCATAGAAAATCTGCGGCGGAAAGTCCGTTCATCACGCCGGGAACACCCTGGGGCGCGAAAGCATAGGAGAGCAAGGTTTTGCCGGGGGACTGCTCTCCGTGCTCCTCCACGAATTGCGGAGCAAAGCCGGATTCCAAAGCCACTTGCTCTACAAGCTCCTTGTCGTAGAAGGGGATGCCCAGCTTCTGGGCGACCAGGCGGCCAACGGTGCGGCCGCCGCTGCCAAATTCACGGCTGATGGTGATAATCTTCTTTTCCATAGCAAGAACCTCCTCTGATATGCTATCTTTGGGAATGTGCCTGGTAATAGTATAGCAAGAAACAGAAGGAAAGTCAAATGATTTTGTAGAATCTGCTGATATTTTTCGGTTTATTGGATGTGCTCTTCTGCGCAGTTATCCACCACCTGCACACCCATGATTTCATCGCTGGCGGGAAAAAGCGCCAGGCTCTTTTCGTCAAACTTGGGACACAGCCGTTTTTCCGGCTCCAGGCGCAGATCTGCAGGGATATTTTTCTGCTTTTTCATGGGATCACCTCTCGGAGTAGGGTGTGCGTTTATCCCTGAAAAAATTCTTGAATCATTTGCAGATGTTCTACGGTGGGTGCTGTCAGGGGCAAGCGGCAGATGCCGCAGTCGTATCCAATGGCTTGCAGAGCGGCTTTAACAGGAATGGGATTTACTTCGCAGGCAAGCAGCTGATTCAGCGGCTGCAGCTGGCACTGCAGGGCGGCGGCGGTGTCCAGATCGCCGTCCAGCGCTGCGGAGGCCATCGCCTGCATTTCCTCCGGCAGAATGTTGGAAGCCACGGAGATCACGCCCTGTCCGCCTAAGGCCATGGCGGCCACTGCCAACTCATCGTTCCCCGCCCAGACAGAGAAATCTTCTCCGCAGGCACGGCGGATTTTGGTGACCTTGGTAATGTCTGCGGAAGCCTCCTTAACGCCCACAATATTGGGGATACGGCTCAGACGCTGGTAAACGCTTACGGGCATATCCAGTCCGGTACGAGAAGGAACGTTGTACAAGATGATCGGCAGCTCTACCCGGTGCGCCACAGATAAGTAATGGGCAAAGAGACCGTCCGGCGTGGCCTTATTGTAGTATGGACTGACGATGAGCAGCGCGTCTGCCCCGGCTTCCTGAGCGGCAATGCTTAACTCTACGGTATGTGCGGTGGAATTGCTGCCGGTTCCGGCGATGATCAGACAATCCTCCCCGGCATATTCTTTGCAGCGGCGGATCAGTTCCAGCTTTTCGCTGTCGGATAGAGTCGGGCTTTCGCCGGTGGTGCCCGCTAGAACAACGGCAGAAATCCCGGCTGCCATCTGGCGCTTGAGAAGCTGCTGCGCCATAGGATAGTTGATCCGTTCCCCCAAAAATGGGGTGACCAGGGCGGTGCATACGCCCGAAAATAATGGATGATTCATAAAGTCGATACCTCCGTGCCAATCTATGCAGCGCCGCTGCGTTTTGCCAGTTGAAAAAAGAGAAGATTTGGGGTATACTCATTCCAGCGAACGCGCTGCGGACAGAAGCAGAGAATTTGGAGGAAAAAGTGTGAAAACCCAGGATTTTTGGTATGATCTCCCGGAGGAACTCATCGCCCAGACGCCGCTGGAGCAGCGGGATGCCTCCCGCCTGCTGGTGATGGATCGGGAAACCGGCGCATTGGAACATAAGCATTTTTACGATATCCTAGATTATTTGCATCCCGGTGACTGCCTTGTGATGAACGACTCCCGGGTGCTGCCCGCCCGGCTGCTTGGACGCCGCCTCACCGGCGGCGCGGTGGAAGTATTGCTGCTGCGGGATTTGGGGGGAAAACGCTGGGAGTGCTTGTGTCGGCCAGGGCGGAAGATGCAGGCGGGACAGCAGGTGGTCTTTGGTGACGGAACGCTGACCGCCACCGTTCGGGAGGTGCAGGAAGACGGCAACCGGGTGGTGGAATTCCACTACGAAGGGATATTTCTGGAAATTCTGGAGCGCCTGGGGAAAATGCCTCTGCCGCCTTACATTAAGGAGGAACTGCAGGATCAGGAGCGATACCAAACGGTCTATTCCCGGGAGAACGGCTCTGCCGCTGCGCCTACTGCCGGACTTCATTTTACCAAAGAACTGTTGGGGAAAATCCGTGAAAAGGGTGTTCAGGAAACATTTATTACCCTCCATGTAGGATTGGGTACTTTCCGACCGGTGAAAGCGGAGAATATTGACGAGCACCATATGCACGCGGAACTGTGCATGATGCGCCAGGAGACGGCGGATATTCTAAATGATACTAAGCGCCGAGGCGGACGGATTATCTGCGTGGGAACGACCTCCTGCCGCACATTGGAATCTCTGGTCAACGAAGACGGTACATTTTCCGGGAAAAGTTGCTGGACAGATATTTTTATCTATCCGGGCTATGCCTTCAAAGCTATGGACGGCCTGATCACCAACTTTCATCTGCCAGAGAGCACGCTGGTGATGCTGGTGTCCGCGTTCGCCGGGCGGGAGCATATCCTGCATGCCTATGCGGAGGCTGTGCGCCAGCGCTACCGCTTCTTCTCCTTCGGGGACGCGATGTTTATTGGATAGGAGGAAGACCCATGATCGCACCGATAGATGTGACCCATATCCAAATCGAAACGCCCAGGCTGCTGCTGCGTGCTTGGCGGGAGGAAGATCTGGAGGATTTTTACGCCTATGCCCGGGTGGAGGGCGTGGGGGAGATGGCCGGCTGGAAGCACCATGAAAGCCGGGAGATAAGCCAGTGTATTCTGGAGAAATTTATCCAGGGGAAAAAGACCTTCGCGCTGGTGGAGAGAACCACCGGGAAAGTGATTGGTTCCCTGGGATTGGAGGAGGGGGAGGAAGCGGAGCTTTCCGCGCTGCGGGGTCGAGAAATTGGCTATGCTCTTAGCAAGGACTACTGGGGGCAGGGGCTGATGCCGGAGGCCGTAAATGCCGTGGTACAGTATTGTTTTACGGTCTTGGATTTTGATTGGCTCACCTGTGGGCATTTTCCGCGCAATCATCAGTCCCAGCGGGTCATTGAGAAATGCGGCTTTTCTTTCTGGAAAGTGGTTCCTCATCCAATCAGCATGGGAACGGTGGAGGAAGTAAGGCTTTATTTGCTCCGCAATCCCAGGAGATGACGATGGAGTATATTTACATAGTACTTTCTAACTCCGGCACCATTCCCGGGCGGGCGATCCAGCGGATGACCCATTTTCCATATGGACACGCCATGCTCTCCTTTACGGCGGACTGCCAGATCACCTATAGCTTCGGCCGCCGGAGCCTCTACAATATTTTTAACGGCGGCTTTGTAGCGGAGCGGCGGGACGGGCCGTTTTTCACCCGGTTTTCCGATACTACCTGCCTGGTGCTGCGGTTAAAGGTGACGGATAAGCAGGTGGCAGATCTGTACAGCCAAATCGCCAGCTTTGTGGTGGAGGCGAAACGATACCGCTACGACTATATCGGACTGTTCATGCGATATTTCAACATCAAAAAGACTTTTGACCGCCGGTTCGTGTGCAGCCATTTTGTGGCGGAGATGCTCCAGCGGGCAGGAATCTACCGCTTTTGCAAGGGGTCAATGCTGGTGCGCCCCAGGGATTTCCTGGAGATCCCTGGGATCGAAACATACTACGAGGGGAAGCTGTCGGAACTGCCTCGGGGTACGGAAGAATAGGAGTAAGAAATGTTTGAGCTTTTGAAAACAGAGGGAAAAGCCCGCCGGGGCGTGTTCACCTGCGCCCATGGAACGGTGCAGACCCCGGTCTTTATGAATGTGGGCACCCAGGGCGCCATCAAGGGCGCCTTGAGCGCCAAGGATCTGAAGGATGTTGGCTGCCAGGTGGAGCTGTCCAATACCTACCATCTGCACCTGCGCCCCGGCGACCAGCTGGTGAAGGAGTGCGGCGGGCTGCATAAATTCATGACCTGGGACGGCCCCATCCTCACGGACTCCGGCGGCTTCCAGGTATTCTCCCTATCCTCCCTGCGGAAGATCAAAGAGGAAGGAGTGACATTTGCCTCCCATATTGACGGCCGCAGGATCTTTATGGGTCCGGAGGAGAGTATGCAGATCCAGTCCAACCTGGGTTCGGACATCTGCATGGCCTTTGACGAATGCATTGAGAATCCCTCCCCTCGGGAGTATGTACAAAAGAGCGTGGATCGAACTTACCGCTGGCTGGTGCGCTGCAAGGCGGAAAATGCCCGTCTGAACGCTCTGCCGGATACGGTAAATCCCCAGCAGATGCTCTGGGGCATCAACCAGGGCGGCACCTATGCGGATATCCGGGTGGCGCATATGCAGCGCATCGCGGAACTGGATCTGCCTGGCTACGCCATCGGCGGCCTGGCGGTGGGGGAAACGGCGGAGGAAATGTACGATATTATTGAAGCCGTGGAGCCCTATATGCCCCGGGAAAAAACGCGTTATCTGATGGGCGTGGGTACGCCCACGAATATCATTGAGGCAGTGGCGCGAGGCGTGGACTTCTTTGACTGTGTGATGCCTGCCCGGAATGCCCGTCATGCCCGGCTTTTTACCTGGCAGGGGGCGATCAATTTGAAAAACGCCAAGTATGCCAAGGATCTTATGCCTATTGACGCGGAGTGCGGCTGCCCGGTGTGCCGCCGCTACAGCCGAGCTTATCTGCGGCATCTTTTCGTAGCGGAGGAAATGCTGGCCATGCGCCTGGCGGTGATGCACAATCTGTATTTTTACAACCAACTGATGGCGCGGATCCGGGAGGCGCTGGATGCGGGACGGTTTGACGCTTTCCGTCGGGAGTATTCGGAAAAACTTGCCAGGAGGCTTTAATTTGCCCTTGCAATTTCCACAAAGAATGGTATAATAGGTAAGACATTAACAAACGAAGGAGTATTTCCCATGTTGAATTTTCTGGAGAGCACTGCAGCTTCCGGCGCCGGCGGCATGATGAGCACCATCATCATGCTGGTACTGATGGTGGCGATTTTCTACTTCATGCTGATCCGTCCTGAGAGCAAGCGGAAGAAAGAAGCGGAGCAGATGCGTTCTGCGGTGAAGGCGGGCGATGAGGTGACCACCATTGGCGGCATCACCGGAACCGTGGTTCATGTGAAGGACGATAAGTTTGTCCTGGAGACCGGCGCGGATCAGGTGCGGATCGAGTTCCAAAAGTGGGCGCTGTCCACCAATGAGACTGCTGCCGCAGCGGCCAAGGAAGAGGCCAAGAAGGCGCAGGAGGAAAAGGCCAAGGCAAAGGCTGCCAAGAAGATGTCCAAGTAAAAGAAAATGCCTGCGCGGTTAGCAGGGGGCTCGTAAGAAAGTAATTCACCCAAGATTACACTTGCGGCATCTGTCAGGCGGGATTGGCTAACGAAAAAATGAGCGATACTTGGTTTTTTGATCGAGTATTGCTTATTTTTTTGCCCTTGCGTAGAAGCAATAGATTTATTCACACTTTTTTGCTATAATCATATTATATCTACCCTATCCATTCCTTTCCGAGATTTTTTCAAAAAATCTCAAAAAACTTTTGACACATTGGAACAATTTGACCTTTCTCATGCCATATATAGTAGAGGGGCAAAAATAAACGATTGGAGGTGATGCTATGACACAACCGAAAGACCCCAAAGGCTTTCTTGTGGTGCTGCCCGGTGAAATCATTGAGATACCGCAGGATAGCGACAAATCGTGGCTGACCTTGTTTTACAGTCTGCCAAAGGAGCTTGCCGAGAAATGGAAACCGGCTTTTGACCTGCCACGCTGCCCTTACGAGGTTTTGCGGACGGACAAGTACGACAGTATCGTTTGTGACGATATGTTCAAGCTGCTTGTGTGGGATTGCTATTCGTGGAGTGCATGGCAGTTCTTCCAAGTGAAAGACCGCAAGGGAAACTACCGTGACATTCCCGGCGATATGAAGCAGTATGCGGGCTACTTCCCCCTGTGGCGGCTCTCATACAGCATCATTCCTTATATCCGTATGAAGTTTGAGCAACACGGGCTTGGCTTTCAAAACCTATACAATACACCGCAGGGTGTTGAGATACCGTGGCTGACCTATCAGCAGTTCAGCAATCTGATCGGCAATGTCACCGATATGGTGATAGCGGAAGAAAACTGGCAGCCGATAATTGACGCTATCTGGGAGAACAGGACGGTTGAGGACTACGAAATAACGAGCAGCACCGTCAAGACCGACTTCATGCGGAAGTGGCATCACAACCGTTCCGGCAAGCCTATCTCTCTGGACGAAATGACGGAGAGCGAGGACGGAGATATTTTTGAGGTAGCCGACCCACGGAGCGAGTTTGAGCAGACGGTTATCTCCAAAATGCAGATTGCCACCTTTGCCGAGCAGAATATCACCGATAAAGACCGGGAAATATTGAAGCTGCGAATGGATGGACACACCGAGCAGGAGATCGCAGACAAGGTTGGCTACAAAACCGCAAGTGCGGTACACAAGCGGATTGCAAAAATCGCAAGTGCCTATGAGAATTTTGTAACCGCCGAATACGGAAAATACTTCGATAAACACGAAAGGGGGACAAGCCTATGATGGAGCTGATTTCAGATTCTTTTGATATTCGGTGTTGCGAATGTGGCGAACAGATTACCATTTTCAAAGATGATTTAGACATATGATTTATGATGTTTCTTCTCGTGAGTTTGAAGAAATTGTTGAGCAAGTTCTCCAAGACGATGGATTTGAAACTCAGCCAACAAGGGACGGTGGACGGGATATTATTGCGACAAAGACAGGCATCAACGGCAAACCTGTTGTGTTTTATGTGGGGTGTAAACGATATACACGCACAAACAAAGTAAGTGTTGATCTTGTTCGAGCTTTATATGGAGTGCAGACAGCAGATAAGGTGAATAAAGCCTGTTTGGTCACCTCTTCTTACTTTACCTGTGATGCAGTTGCATTTGCCGAAAATCAGAATGTCATGATTGATTTGATTGACGGTGATGCTCTACATGATATGATTGTTAGAAGCGCAGAAAAATATGAGTAAGAAAACCACCCTCGTTGGTAATTGATAAAATGTATAATTGTGCATGGCAGCAGTCACCCGAAAGGTGGCTGCTGCTTTTCATACGGGAAAGGAGTAACAATGAACAAAGAGCCGTTTGAAAATCTACCCGATGTGCTGAATGCAAAGCAACTTGCCTCAGCACTACACCTATCCAAAGCCGGAGCTTACAATCTGCTGAACGCAGACGATTTCCCCACGCTGAAAATTGGCGGGAGGAAGCTGGTCATGAAGCAGGATTTATTGCTCTGGCTGAAAAAGCACACCAACGGTCAAGAGCCGAAGAAAACAGAAAATAGCCAATAACGACTGCCCGGACGCACTACTCCCTGTCCGAGCAGTTTCTATTTGAAAATCGCCGTTTTCCACAATTCATGAGCCGAGGGAAATCACCGAAAAATGCCACTCTTGCGAAGTGGAGCGCAGAAAGGAGTTAAAATGCGAACAGGACTTACCAAGCGGCAGAAAACCACAGAAATCTTTTTTGATGAAACTAAGAGCAGGATCACCGTCTATACCCACAACACCGACTTGAAGAAGCGGCTGACCGTCTATGCGGAACAGTACCCCGACCATTGCACTATGACGGACGAGGACACCGAAACAGGCTACAAGGCGTTTGAGATTGAAAAGGGAAGATTGTCTTTCCGTCTGACCGCACCGTACAGCGAGGAACGCCGACAGGCGGCAAGTGAGTGGGCAAAAAATAACGGGCTTATATGATATAACCAATTTTATTTGAACAGATACAAA
>DVKX01000010.1 GCA_018715805.1 Candidatus Faecousia intestinigallinarum
CCACCGGCAATCCCACATTGCCTATGTGCAGAACTGGATCACGGTGCTTCAGAACGAGCCGAAGGAGCTGTTCCGCGCCGTCAAAGCAGCGGAGGAGATCTCCGACTACCTGCTGGAAAAGGGGGATTTCCTAACCGCACCGGAACACCAACCAGCAGCTTTGGAGCCGATCCAGACGTCCACCGGTGTATTGCCCCGCAGCTCCATCCGCGAAGCCATTCAGCGCATCCGGCAAGCTCAGCAGACCCCAGATACCCCTTCCAGAACCAGCATCCAGCCGGAATTATAGAAAAAAGGAGAGACTCCAATGGAACAATTCCATCTTCAAGATACTGCCTATCCCTTTGCGATTCGCAAAGACGGGCAAACGGTATGCTCTTCCACGCTGCCCAACGGCGGCTATCCTTTGGAACTGCTGCGGCAGATGGAGCGGGATGGCTACAGAATCTACGGGAAGGTAAAAACAAAAAACAAGGAGTGATTTCATGGGACGATTTCTACCAAAAGAGCAGGTCGCCCGCGCCAGGTGTATGGATCTATTGGAGTATATGCGTATTTTTGAGCCGGACAACCTGATGCGCTCCGGACAGGAATACCGGCTTAAGGAACACGACAGCGTGGTGATCTCCAACGGTCTGTGGTGCCAGAAAAGCACCGGAATTGGTGGGCGCAGCGCCCTGGATTACCTGGTAAAAGTGCGCGGCCTCTCTCTCCAAGACGCTGTGGATCAGATTCAGGGAGCTGGTTTTCCAGTTCCAACTACACCCACTCCCGCAGTGCCAGCACGGCAGAAACAGCCTTTCCGTCTGCCGCCCAAGCACAAAGACAACCGCCGGGTAGAGCAATATCTGCGCCAAAGGGGCATTCATCCGGAGGTGATCGATTGGTTTATTTCAGCCAATCTTTTGTATGAATCCTCCATCCATCACAACGCTGTTTTCGTGGGTCTGGATTACCAGTCCGGCGAGCCGAAATACGCCGCGCTGCGGGGCTGCGGCACAAAATTTCGTGGGGACGCCGACGGCTCGGTAAAGGAGTTTGGCTTCCGTTTCACCGCCCGGGATTCGCCGCTGCTTCATGTATTTGAAGCACCTGTTGACTTACTTTCCTACGCCACTCTTTGCTTGCTCCGGGGACAAAATTGGATGGCGGACAACCTGCTTTCCCTGGGCGGCGTTGCAGAAAAAGCCGCCCAGCTGCCCCGCGCCCTGTCCGGATTTTTGGCGCATAACGTCGTGGAAACCATCGTGCTGCACCTGGACAACGACGCCGCCGGCATCGGCCAAATGGACAGCATCCAGGCGCTGTGTCCCCCGGAGATCGTGGTAGTGAAGCGTCCGCCTCCCAAAGAAAAGGACGTCAACGACTATCTCCTGCTGCTGCAAAATCGGGTCGCAATAGCCTAGGCTTGGCCAGGGCTTCTCGCTTTGACCAGGGCTCGAGAATGCGGGATTTGTTGGGAATCCGGGGTTTTAGGGGCAGCGCCCCTAACAAGCGAATTTGTTCGGAAACGCGGAGCGTGTACGTACAAATTCAATGCTTGCCACCCATTCTCACGCGTTTCAAAAGCAGTAAAAAAGTTAGGATATTCCGATTTTTAGAAGAATCGGACAGGAATTGAAAAGGAGGGAAAAAGTTTGGAAATTACCAAGTCTGCTCAACGGCAAAATTCAGAGAGCCGCCCCCTGTATCCAGCCCCGCTGCGTCCAAAAATGCGCCGACCTGGCTGGAAAAAACAAGCGGCACAGTTGCGGTGCATTGCGCCGCCTGGGGAAAGCGGGAGGTGACGGGATGCGCAAACGGACAGATCGGATCGGGATCTATCTCTCGTCTCAGGAGCAGGCGCGGCTCTCCGCCCTCATGGCGGCCACCGGCTATACCGCCTCCGCCCTGCTGCGCCGCCTGATCCTGGACGCGCCACTGCCCCCGAACATGACGCGCATAGACGCGCTGACCCAGCGCCTGGGCGAGATCAGCGCCAGTCTGGAACGGCTGGCCACGCAAGCGGAGCTGCGGGGCTTCCTGGACTGCGATGCCTACTGGCGGCAGGCAAAGGAGTGGGAGGAGCTGCGCCGGGAGACGCTGCTCTCTCTGGCGCAGCTGCTTTCATCAACACAAGAGGAGGACGCAGATGGCCATAACGAAACAATGGAACGTGAAGGATTCCCTGGAGCGGCCGCTGAGCTACGTCACCCAGGCGTGTAAGACCGACCCCCGTCTCGCGGAGGATCTCATGGCATTCCGGGACGTCGTCCGCTGGGAAGGGCAGGCGCAGGAGAAGCGGGAGCTGGAAAAACTCCTGGGCTATACCCTGCGGCCGGACAAGACCCAGGAGCAATTCGTCACCGGCATCCACTGCTCCCCAAAAACCGCACGGCTGGAAATGGAGACGGTGAAAGCCCGGTGGCACAAACAGGGCGGCGTCCTGTGCGTCCACGCCGTGCAGTCCTTCCAGCCCGGGGAAGTCTCCCCGGAACTGGCGCACCGAATTGGCTGCGAACTGGCGGAGCGGATCTGGGGCAGCCGCTTCCAGGTGGTGGTCTCCACCCATTTGGATCGGGAGCATATCCATAACCACTTCGTCATAAACTCCGTCTCCTACGCAGACGGGAAAAAGTTCTACACCGGCTACGCCACCTACGATGAAATGCGGGTCAACAGCGACAAGCTGTGCTTGGAGTATGGCCTATCCATTATCACGCGCCCAAAAAAGGGGCGGCTGCCTACCAGCAAAGCCTACGCCAACGCCGGCCTCGTGCGCCCCGCCCCGCACTACCAGCGTATCCGGCAAGACATCGATGAGGCCGTTCGCATTGCCAATAGCATGACGGACTTCTATCGGATCCTCTCCGACAAAGGCTACCATTTCCGCCAGGGACAAAGTCTCAAGTATTTCTCCCTGCGGCCTCCGGGCGCCCAGCGCAGCACCCGCATCGACCGCTGGTGCGGCGAGGATTATTCCCTGGCCGGGATTGCCCGGCGGATCGCAGATGGCAGCGCCGGAAGCTGGACAACCTTGGAAACCGCCATCCCCGAGGTCATCCGCTCCCCGCCCCCCGTGCGCTTCCGGGGGCAATTCACCGCTCCCTCCCGCCGCAGCCGCTTCCGCGGGCTGTACCTCTACTACTGCCATCTGTTCGGCCTGTTCCCCAGGCGGCAGCCGCGTTACCCCATCGACCGCAGCGAAGTGGCCAAGCTGCGGCGGCTTTCCAAAGCCACGCGGCTGCTCCTAGGCAATCACATCGATACCCGGGAACAGCTGCAAGCCTACCGGGAGCGCCGGGAGGCGGAGGCCATGGCGCTGTGCCAGCGCCGCAAGCCTCTCTACAACCGGCTGCGGGGCGCGGACGAAACGGAAGCGCTGCTCCTGCGCCAGGAGCTGGAAGCCCTGAACCGGCAGCTCCGGACAGTGCGGGAGGAGATCCATTTGTGCCGGGAGATCGCCCGGCGCTCCGCCCCGCAGAACAATCCCTATCAAACAAACACATCTGAAACCACACACACAACAAAGGAGGAAACTGATAATGGACGCATCCACAGAAGCCGCCAGTATGGTGACGAGAGAAGTCCTTACCCTGGCACTGCAGGGCACAGAGATGGCCTTGAAAATCTCCGGTAAAGCGGCTGTCCGTCTGGCAGCAATGCTCTCCGCAGTGTTAAAAGGACAAAACAAAAGCCGGGGCGCTGTCCGCCTGGCAACCATGCTCCGTTCCGGCGCTCAATTGGAGATCTTCACCATCCCCCAGAACCAGGCAAAGGAGTGGGCGCGCCGCGCCAAGCAGTACAGCATCCTGTACACGATGGTGAAAGACCACGCCAACGACGGACAAGTAGATCTCATCGTCCGTGCCGCCGACGCGCCCCGGATCAACCGGATCGCAGAGCGCTTCGGCATTGCCGCCGTGACCTCCGCCCAGATCGCGGCGGAGCCGGTGCCCGAACAGTCTCTGTCGGAGCCGGATGAAACCCTGGAGGACGCCCCGGAGTTTTCACCGGAGAGCACCGAGGCGCTGCTTGCCGAGATCCTGGCTCCGGAGGCACCCACAAAAGCACAGGAGGTCATTACAGAGATCCTGGCGCAGCCGGAGGTCTCGGAGGCAGAATTCCAGACCGGCTGGAATAATGAGCCGGCGGATCCGCCCGTCCCTTCTTCCCAGACCCTGCCGGAGACGCCGAATATGAACGAGGCTCCATCCGCGCCCAGCTCCGCCGGGAACGCCTCCGGCGCAGCGCCGGAAACACCGGATGTGCCGGGAACGCCGAAAGCGGCCGCTGAGCCGCCGTCCCAGCAGGGTACCCCCTGGACAATGCAGCAGTTGAAAGACGAATGGCCATTTGAGACGCCCCGGGAGCAATTCACCACGGAGCAGCTGTTTGAAATCAACAAGGGGGTTTCCCTGGGAATCCCCCTAGCGGCAGTCGCTCTCTATGCCAGACCGGAGTTTTCCGCAGAACAGATGGAGCAGCTCCGGGAGGGCTTGCACAGCGGTCTGTCGGCAGAGCAGCTCCTCAAGATCGCCGATCCGAAATATGACGCATATACCATGCGCCTCCTGCGCGCCTCCATGCGTCCTTCGGTGAAGGAGGCCATCTCCCGGATCCAGACGGAGCAGGCGAACCGCGCGCCGGAGACGCCCCAGCCGCTCCCCTCCCAGAATAAGGAGGCGGCGCTATGACGCAGCAGTGGCAGTCCGGTGAGGACTACGCCCGCCAGAAGCGCTCGGAAAAGCAAAAGTACAACCAGGATCTGACCGAGGCTCTGGCGCGCATGGCGGAGAGCCCCGCGTTTTGGCGGACTTATCTGGAGGTGCAGGGACGGCTCAGTCAGCTTTCTGTGGGCAACGCCATGATGGTCGCCCGGCAGTATCCCGCAGCCAGTCTGCTGCGCCTGAGCACCGAGTGGGACGCCCTGGGCGTCCGGCCATTTCGGTGCGCGCAGGGCATCGCCCTCCTAATTCCCGGTGAGCCTTACCGGCGGCAGGACGGCTCCCTCGCCCAGGGCTACGACGTCCGCCGCGCCTTCGATGTATCTCAGACCAACTACAAAGGGCAGCTGCCCGCCATGCCCGACCAGCAGACGCTCCTGCGGGGGCTGCTGGAATACCAAAAGGGCGCTTGGGAGTTCCGCGTGCACAGCGACGGGGAGGCCGCGCGGTATGACCCAACTGCCCACGTGCTTTCCATTCGCCGGCAGCAGCCCTTTGCCCCCCTCTATCCGGCGCTGGCGCGAGAAGTGGTGTGCGCAGATCTGCTGCTGCGTTACCAGCTGCCCCGGGAAGATTCCGAGCCGCTGGCCATCAGTGTGGCGTATATGCTGTGCAGCCGCTACCGAACAAACCCTGTTGATCTGGATCTGCCCGCCCCTCGTGCAGTAATGGGCGCAGACGCCAGCCTCTATCGCAGCAAATTGTCTATGCTTCTGGATCCCCTGCGGGGGGTGATCCATGCCACAGAGCCAGACCCGCCGGCGCCGCTGCTGCGGCCTCCGGATAGGGAGGCGGCGCTATGAGACGGCGGCAAAACGCCAAAACCTACTTCCTGCAGGCGCTGCTGCTGTATCCGGCGGTGATCTGGCTGGCAGTGCGCCTTGCGCCGGTCTGGGGGCAATCCCTGCCCGCTATCCTTCAGGAACTGGAGAAAGCCCTGGACGCCCCGTTTCAGATCGTTTTGTGCCCCCAGACCCGCTCCTGCGTCCTCCTCTTCAGCGCCGGCTATGCCGCAGCCTGGGCGCTGTGGGTTGTGACCCGGCTCCCCACCCGCTATGGTGAGGAGCACGGCTCCGCCCGGTGGGGCGACCCTGCCCAGGTGCGCAAAAAGCTGGCAGTCCGCCGCTTTCGCCGCAACCGTATCCTGACCCAGCACGTGCGGATCAGCTATCGCTTTTTCCGGCACCGGCGCAACATCAATACCGTAGTCGTCGGCGGCTCCGGCGCGGCCAAGACCCGGGGCTACGTCATGCCCAATGTTCTTCAAAATAATTGTTCGCAGATCATACTGGATCCCATGGGCGAGATCCTGCGGGGCTGCGGCAGGCTGCTGGAAGCGGAGGGAACTGCCATCAAGGTACTGGATCTCATCTCCATGAAAAAATCCTGCCATTATAACCCCTTTGTCTATTTGCGCAACGAGAACGACGTGCAGATGATGGCCACCTACGTGTTTTCCGCCACCACCCCCAAGGGCGGCGTCAGCCAAGATCCCTTTTGGGATCAGGCTGCAGAAATGCTGTTTAAGGCTTTGGTTTTTTACCTGTTCTACGAAGCGCCCCCCGAGGAGCAGAATTTTTCCATGGTGCTGGAGCTGCTGCGGTGCGCTGCCATCGAAAATGAGGATTCCCCAGAGCCGAGCATAACGGACATCTTGTTCCACCAGCTGGAAGAAAAAGACCCAAACCACATCGCCGTGCGCTATTACAGAAACTACCGTGCCGGCGCGGGAAAGACCTTGATGAGCATTCAGCTGGTTCTGGCCGCAAAATTGGAAAAATTCAACCTGTCGAGCCTGGCGGAACTGACATCCACGGACGATCTGGATCTGCGCAGCCTGGGGGAACGGAAAACTGCGCTGTTCCTGCGGATCTCGGATGTGGACAAGTCCTATAACTTTCTCGTGGCGCTGCTGTACAATCAGATCACGCAGCAGCTTTTCGAAGCTGCCGATCTGAAGCACCATGGCCGTCTGCCGGTACATGTACATTTCCTCATGGACGAGGCCGCCAATGTGAAGCTGCCGGAGGAACTGGAATCCTACATCTCCACCAGCCGGAAGAGGAATATCTCTTTCTCCCTGATTCTGCAAAACCTTACACAACTCAAAGCGCAGTTCAAAGACAACTGGGAATCCATCGTGGGCAACTGCGACGAATTTCTCTATCTGGGCGGCAACGAGCAATCCACCCACGAATTTGTCAGCAAGCAGCTGGGCAGCGAGACAATTTGGAACCGCTCCAGCTCCCTCTCCCGGGGCGTCCACGGCCACGCCAGCCGGTCAGATCAGACGGCAGGCCGGGAGCTGCTAAGGCCTGAAGAGGTGCGCGCCCTGGATAATGACTACTGCATCCTATTCATCCGGGGCTACCCGCCCCTGCTGGATCGGAAGTACGATCTTCTGGGGCACCCAAAGATCAAGCAGACGGAAATGGGCGGCGCAGCACCCTATGTCCACGGCACTGCCCAGGTACAGGATGAATCGGAAAATGCGCAAAACGCAGCCAACCCTACCCGACCCGACCAGCACGAATACACCGTGCTCACAGAAGACGAACTATTTCATGAACTATTTGGAGGTAATACAAATGAATTATCGTAAAGCAGAAACCCGGAAGTCCCATACTGCCCGCCTCGTCCGGCTGACAGTGACCGCTGTGCTGCTGCTCCCCGTTCTCACGGTCTGCGCCTTTGCAGAAGAGACCGGCGGCGCTGTGGAAGTGGTCAACAATCTTACCAATTATGTTGCAACCATTTTTAAGTCTATTGGTGTGCTGGCATGCCTCTTTGCCGGTGCGCAGTTTGCAACATCCCTGCAATCCCACGATCCATCCCAGCGCACCACCAGCATCATGATTTTTCTGGGCGGTCTGTTTTTCTACTTCATGCCGGAAATTTTGGCATTGATCGGTGTGCAAGTCTGACATATAGTACATATTTTAGCACCGGCCTGGAAATATCCAGGCCGGTTGAAAGGAGGCAAAGCCATGCAATGGCTCTCTGACTCTATCCTTTCCATGTGGGATTGGGTCTTTGGCTTTTGGGCAGACGGCATGGGCATGATCCAGGAAATTTTGACTACTTCCCCGGACACCCTGGGAGGCGGCGTTGTGTGGAGCACCGTCCGCATGATTTTTTCGGCGATCCTGGGCGTGGGCTACGCCTTAGTCGTTTTATTTTTCTACATGGGGCTTTTTAAGACCACGGCGCAGCTAGCAGAACTGAAGCGCCCGGAGGTGGCCGTCATCTCCCTGATACGCCTGATTCTGACAAAAATCGCTCTGGACAATGGGCTGACCATTATCACCCATATCATACAGATATGCCAGAGCGTTATCTCTGCCATCTTCGCGTCCGGCGCCGGGCTTTCCCAAGCTGGCCTCCCGGAGGAAATCCGCACAGCAATCGTTTCCGCCGGGTTTTTCAACCAATTGCTGTTGTGGCTGGTAACGCTCATCGGCATAGTGGTGCTTGTGGTAATCATCGCTATAATTATCATGAGCGTTTACGGCCGGTTTTTCAAAATCTTTGTGGCCGCCTCCCTGGCGCCCCTGGCGCTGGCCACCTTCAGCGCCCAACCCACCCAGCGCGTGGGCACCAGCTACCTGATGAGCTTCGTCTCCTTGTGTCTGGAGGGAGCCATGGTGGCCGTCGCCTGTGTGCTCTACGGCGCTTTTGTCCAGGTTCTCCCGGAATTTTCCATTCTGGAAAACGCGCCGGTGCTGGTACAGCTTTTGGCATATTGCGTATCTGTAATTTTGCAAACCAGCATCCTGGCAGGCATGATCCAGGGTGCGGATTGGCTGATGCAAAAATTCCTGGGTATTTAATTTGGAGGTATTTTATGGAAATAAAAATGAACAAGGAGATCCGCTCCTATCAGGAAGCGGTATTCTGGGGCTTGACGCTCCGGCAGCTGCTCTTTGGCGGAGCAGCCGTGGCCGCATCCGTCTTTGTGTATTTTAAGTGCGGCAGCCTGGGTACAGATATGGTATCTTGGCTCTGCATCCTGGTCGCAACACCATTTGCCCTGGCCGGCTTTTTCCAGTGGCATGGCATGACGGCGGAAGTCGCTCTGCTGGTCATCCTCCGTGCTCTGGCCACGCCCAGGCGTCTGCCCTGGCGCTCCGTCAACTATTCTCAACTCTATTTCCAGCCGGTGCTGGAGAAAGTCCGAAAGGAGGATTCCCATGGCTTTGCCAACGCTGAAACAGATTAACGCCGCCCGGCGGGAGCGCTTAAAGCTGCCCCGCACGGTGCAGGAGGTGACGCCGGTACGCGCCGTCTACGAGGACGGCGTCTTCCAGGTTGGGGAGCGGCTGTGGAGCAAGACCTACCAATTCTCCGACATCAACTACCTGGTGGCCGCCCAGGAAGAGCGGGAGGCCATGTTCCGGCGTTATGAAAGCGTCCTGGGCTGCCTGGGCGCGGGCGCCACATATCAGATCACGGTGAATGACCGGCGGCTGAATATGCGCGCCTGGGAGGACGCCACCTTAATGCCCTTGGAGGGCGACGCCCTGGACGATTACCGGAAAGAGTATAACGCTATCCTTCGCAGACAAATTCAGGAATCTGACGGCATTCAGCAGGAGAAGTATATCACGATCACCGCCTTCAAGCCGGATGTTGCAGCAGCACGGGCTTACTTTTCTCGCATATCCACCACCCTGCAATCCAACTTCGCCGCCCTTGGCGCTCGTATCTGGGAGTTAGATCTCACCGCCCGCCTGCGCCTCCTCCATGACTTTTACCGCCCTAGGGAAGAAGACCGATTCCAGTTTGACTTCCCCTCCGCCCTGCGCCTGGGCGCAGATTTCCGGGACGCCTTTTCCCCGGCCAGCATCACCCGGCACAGCGGCTATCTCCGGCTGGGCGGCCGATACGCCCGGGCGCTGTTCGCCATCGATTACGCCTCCTATGTCCAGGATGATCTGGTCAGCCGGCTGACGGACATATGTCCCAATGTCCTCATTTCATTCCATGTGGTTGCCATTCCCACCGACGAAGCGGAAAAAGAGGTGCAGCGCTATCAGGACGGCGTGGAGGCAGGTATCTCCCGCTGGCAGCAAAGTCAAAACCGCAACAACAATTTCTCCGCTGTCATTCCATATGACCGTGCCCGGCAGCGGGAAGAACTGGCCGCTTTCATGGATGAATTAACTACCCAAGATCAGACGATGAACCTGGTGACGATGACCTTGGTGCATACCGCCGATACCCTGGAGCGGCTGGACGCGGATACCCAATCCTTAATGCAGATCCGGGACGTCCGGCTGATCCCGGCCACTTTTCAGCAGCTTTCCGCCCTGCAGACCACGCTGCCCTTTGGCGTCAATCGTATCTCCGTCAGCCGGACGCTGCTGAGCCGCTGTCTGGCTGCGGTCTCTATGCCCTTCCGGGTACAGGAAATCCAGGAGGAGCACGGCGTCTGGCTGGGGAAGAACGCCTTGAGCCGCAACATGATTCTTTGTAATCGGGCAAACTTGCAGAATCAGGGAATGTTCATCCTAGGCGTCCCAGGCTCCGGCAAAAGCATGATCGCCAAGATCATCCTGACCTTGGTGTACCTCACCACCCAAGACCACATCCTAATCAATGACCCGGAGGGCGAATACGCCGAACTCGTCCGGGCATTGGGAGGCACTGTGGTAGATCTCTACGC
Organism: Candidatus Faecousia intestinigallinarum; assembly: GCA_018715805.1. Classification (GTDB taxonomy): domain Bacteria; phylum Bacillota; class Clostridia; order Oscillospirales; family Oscillospiraceae; genus Faecousia; species Faecousia intestinigallinarum. The sequence goes on from DVKX01000010.1 coordinate 10,372, forward strand.
CGGCGGCGACGCCCATATCAACGCTATGGACATCGAAGCCGGCTATGGCGATGGCCTCAGCGATGCCGTGGATAAGGCGCAGTATATCCTGACCCTCATGGAGCAGATGGCAGGCGGCGATCTCACCGCCCAGGAGCAGTCCGTCCTGGATCGCTGCGTCCTGGATCTCTACGCCCTGGCCAAACGGGAAAGCCGGACAGTTACCTTGCGAGACTTGCGGGAAGATCTGCTGAAGCAAGCAGAGGAGGAAGCTCAGCGTCTGGCGCTGATCCTGGAGCGCTTTACAACCGGCTCGTTGGACATTTTCGCCCACGAAACCAATGTAAACCTCCACAACCGGCTCATCTGTTTCACGCTGCGGAAAATGCAGAAGCAGCTGCGTCCCACCGGTCAGCTGGCCATCACGGACTTTTTGATCAACCGGGTCAACGCCAACGCCGCCCAGGGCGTCCGCACCCACATCTACACGGACGAGACCCAGACCTTCTACCAGAATCCCACCAGCGCCGCATTTTTCGACACAGCCTGGCGGATCTTCCGCAAACGGGGCGCTTACCCCACAGCCATCACGCAAAACATCGCCGTTGTTCTAGCCGACCCTAAGACTTCCACCCAGCTCTCTAATTCGGAAATCATCATCATGCTGAACCAGTCCGCTCCGGACAGAGAGCGGCTGCGCCAGGTGTTCCAGATCCCCGAGGAGCAGATGAACTACGTCCGGGACGCCGAGGAAGGTTGCGGCCTGCTGCGCTATGGAAAAAGCGTCATCCCCTTTGTCAATCGCTTCCCCAAAAACACCAAGCTCTACAGCCTCTTCACCACAAAACCGGAAGAGGGCTTCCGGGTTGACGTATGAGGCCGGAGGAACGCCGCCCAACGGCGTCTGAGCAGCGGCAGCAGCTGCATCGGCAAGGGCGAACCGCACCGCTGAAAGTGCCCACTTCTGCCGTCTCTCCCAACCCAGCCATGCTGGCTGCGTATCTGGACAAACTGAAAAAAACAGCTGCCTCGCCGGAAAACGCGGAAGAGGACGTTCCGGCGGACGCCGGCGGCCTTTTCCCGGAGCAGGAAGCCCCGGCAGTGCCGGAGCCGCAGCCGGCGGCAAGCCCGGTGCGGCGGCCACAGTCCGGACATCCGCCCTCCTCCATCGGCGGGCGCAGCCTCCCCACGCCGGCCAAAGCAAAAGCCAGGCCGGCGGAGCGCAGCGGCTTCCGGCAGCCCCATGGCAAATCCCCGCCCAACGCCGCCCAGCGCGCCTCCGGTAAAAAACAGGAAACGGACAAGAACCACTGCTCCCGCCAGAAGCGCTCCTTGGCGGCGCGCGGTCTGGAACGCTTCCGGCAGCTCTCCGCTGCCGCCGCCCGCGCCAATGTGGGCAGCGGCGCGCCTGCCGGTTCGCCGACGCAAAACGGCATGACCCAAGCCGCTCTCCAGCTGGCAGGCGGAAAGGTCAAGCGGGTGCTGTGGTCTTTGGCTTTGCCTCTGCTTCCCGGCTTTCTGGTGGTCGCCGGCGTGGCGCTCCTGATCTTCGGCCTATTCAGTCCCCAGGGCGTTCTATTGACGGACGCCGGGGATACCAACGCCCTGCGCGCCGCCGTCCTGGAAGTCCAGGCAGAGTACCAAACCGCGCTGGATCAGATCACCGGCCGTCCCCACGACGCTCTGATTTCCACCGGCGCACCCCCAGATTGGCGGAATGTGCTCTCCATCTATGCCGTCCGCGTATCCGGCAGCATCGAAGAGGATGGCGGCGAACTTCTGGCGGAGGGTATGACCGATGAAAAAAAGGCGCTTTTGCGGGAGGTCTTCTGGGATATGAACAAGATCAGCTGGTTTGAGGAACAGGAAGAACAGGAGGAGCAGGAAGAACCGGAGACTGCCACCGCAGCCAGCGCCGCCAGTGTGGAAACCCAGCCCCCCAAAATCACCCTCACCGTCACGCTCCTGTCCACGCAGCCGGAGCAGGCGGCAGCGCGCTATGGCTTTTCGGAGGATCAGCTGGCCATGCTCTCCGAGTTGTTGGACGCAGAGAGCGGGAGCCTTTGGGCGGAGGTCTTGCTGGGCGTCCCGGTGGGCGGTATCCCGGGCGGAGACTGGGTCTATCCCCTCCCCACAGAGGCGGAAGTGACCAGTCCCTTTGGCATGCGGTATCATCCCGTGGAGCATCAGTGGAAACTCCACGAGGGCGTGGATCTGGCCATAGAACTGGGTACGCCCATCTATGCCGTCCGTGCCGGCACGGTCACAACGGCAAGCTACAACAACTCTGCAGGAAACCACGTGGTGATCGATCATGGAGAGGGCTATGCCTCCGTCTATATGCATCAACTGTTCTTCGTGGTGCAGCCCGGGCAGGAGGTGCTGGCCGGGCAGGTCATCGGCTATGTGGGTTCCACCGGCGCGTCCACCGGATCGCATTTGCATCTGGCCATTTCCCAGAACGGGGTCTATATGGATCCCCTGCTCATCGTCCAGTACCATCCTCCGGAGACAGAGAGCGAAGCCACCCAGCCGCCGGAAACAGAAGCAGAAACCACCTTGCCCCCGGAGACGGAGGCGGCATAAAAAACAGCCCGTCTGGCAGCAACGCCGGACGGGCTGTTCGCATTTTCATTCTGAAAGAAAGGAGATAAGACCATGAAAACCCGGTATGTTAAGTTGGAAAACCGCGCGATCCTGGATCCCTCTCTGCGTCCCAGCACCCTCCGGGTGTATGCGGCGCTTCGCTCCTGCGCCCGGGAGGGGCGCGTGCGCAGCACCTATCTGGCGCTCAGCCGCACAAGCCGCTGTGCTGTGGGTACGGTACGCCGCGCTGTGCAGCTTTTGGAACAGCAGGGCTACCTCGCCACGGAAAAGCAGTATTGGCGTCCTGACGGCGCGGAGGAAGTCTGGCGGGATACCAACGTCTATCTCCTCAAGCCCCAGGACTTTTCCCAGGGCTATACCCTGGTTCCCTGCAAGCTCCTGGCGCTGCCCATTACCCATGCCGCATTCAGCGTTGGCGTCTATCTCCTGAAGCTCGCCGGCTGCGGCCAGCGCGCCTGGCCGTCCCTGCGCAGAGGATTCCAGCGCCAGCTGGGACTCTCCCGCACCACCGTCTGCACCGCCCTCCGGCAGCTGACGGCTTACCGGGCGTTTCTGCGTCTGCCCTGCCGCAAGAAAAATCGCGCCTGCACCATGTCCAGCTACATTCCTCTCCTCTGGGGGGAGGAAAAAACACCTGCACTTCCTCTGGAGGGTGGTTCAGTTTTTGACAAACCCCCGGTTAAGCACAAGATAACCAGTGGTTTTTTACCTGGCTGGAAAAGAAGATTTGTTAAAGTATTCCGTAAAATAGGAGCAGCCGCCCGCTGTTGGACAGCCATGCTCCGTCCATCCCTGAAAGACATAGACGGGGAAAGTCTGCCCTTTTGACCGCCTCATCCGGTGGGATCGCTGGCGGTTTGTGCGGAAAATGTCCCTCAAAGAAAAACACAAAAAATATATTTCCGTCTAAGCAGGGGGAAGCTACACCCTCCCGGCTGCTTTGCGCCAATACCGGGGGGCGCAGCCCCTCCGAGGACTGCCCAGGCGCTGTCCATAGACTTTTCCAAGGTTGTCCAGCAGACCTTTCCACGCCCCTGCGGGGTGGGAAGGTCTGTGGTCAACCGGCAGGCGCTGCCTGTGGAACAAGTCTGTGGGTCAGCGCCGGAAATACAGAAAAAAGAAAGGAACTGTTACATGACAATGACAACACAAAAAGACCTCGCCCTGGAGCTGCGGGAAGCCCGGGAGGAGGGAATGCGACAGGCGAAGATCTGCGCTAATATACGGGCGATCAATAAGCTGATGGCCAATCTGCGCATTGACCTGGAGACCGCTATGAAACTGCTGGAAATTCCCAGGGACGAGCGCAATACCTACCGGAAGATCTGTGCTGCACGTGCGGGACAAAAGCAGATGGCAAAATAATTTATATTTGTGGTAACTTTGTATTGACAATATCCGCACTTTGGGATATAGTATAACCGAGGTGAGAACGATGGATACTAACTTGAATGTGGGCAATGCCCCCAAGACATCTCTATTTCAATTCCGAATCAATCCAGAAATTAAGAGCAGGCTGGAAGCAATTTACGCAAAGAACGGACTTACTCTGACAGATGCAATCAACATTTTCCTGCAGCAATCTATCAATGCCGATGGGCTGCCTTTTCTGGTCTCCCCAGAGAATAAGGCGTTTATGCGGAGGAAAGCAGCAAAGATTCTAATGGCGGAACTCCAAAATGGTATTGATTCCGGCGAGGCGCACGGCTGGATCTCCGAGGAAGAAGCCGATCGCATTCTGGGGGTTTCCGCTGAATGAAACTGGTATACGCCAAGTCGGCTCTTGAAGACATCCAGCAGGTCAAACAGTATATTGCTAAGGTTTTGAAGAACCGAAAGGCAGCAGACAGAATCGTTGCAATGATTTCCAAGAACTGCAAGCAGTTAAAGGATCAGCCTTATTCCGGCACATCCCTAGAGCCGCGGGTTGGCGAGCCAACGGATTTGCGCTACCTGGTCTGTGAGAACTGGATTGCATTCTACCGGGTTCGGGAGGATGTGGTGCAAATCGTTCGTGTTCTGGATGGTCGAACCGACTATTGGAGAATTTTGCTCTCCGAGAACTAAAAGCGGGGCAGTCCCCCTGCCCCACAAAGTCGAGATAATCGGCATTGACTTTCATCGTTAATTCTGCTCAAAGCACAAGTATCATACCAAACAACATATGATTTGTCATGAGGTATTTGCCAATCGCAAAAAAGAAATCACCCCGTCCAAGAGCCTACCAAGCATTGACGGGATGATTTCCTAAGATGCGGGGGAGGCACCGTTCGTCGGCGTCCCTTCTGTCATTATAATAGCACAACCGGCCTGCTTTTGCAAG
>DVKX01000011.1 GCA_018715805.1 Candidatus Faecousia intestinigallinarum
ATATATCTTTCTAACCAAGAATTTCTCAACAAATCGAGGGATGAGCTTCCCTTAAGTACAGGAGAACAAAATTTTCTTTCTCTTACGTTTGAGTTTTTGAAAGCCAAAAACTCTGATTGTCCGATTGTTGTAATCGATGATCCCGTGTCCAGCTTCGATTCGATTTACAAGAATAAAGTTGTATATGCGATTGTTAAAATGTTACATCACAAGAAAAGAATTGTTTTAACACACAATACGGATTTAATTCGTTTACTTGATGGACAATACCGGCGTTGTTTTAAGCTGTATTTACTAAACAATACAGATGGTGAGCTGAACGGATTCATTCCCTTGAAAAACAACGAACAAGAAATGCTTATTAGTCTTGAAAAGTTGCTGAATGCATTTAGAGAAAGTGTTCCCCGCCATGTTATTAACCCAGAACTGTTCTTGATTTCCATGATACCTTTTATGCGTGGGTACGCCAATATTATTTGTAACAGACCTTTATTCGAAAGATTAACACAGGTCATGCATGGATACAAGACAGACCGAGTTGATATAGCGAGTGCATATTCAGAATTGTTTGGAACGCACCCGGAACATCTTCCTGCGTCTTATGAAGTGACAGTACCAGACATCCTCAGCAAAACCATTGATGGTATCCATTTACTCGATACTGAGAGATTTCCTTTGCTGGATCGGACATTAAGACACTCATTTGTCTATTTGTTTCTTCGTCTTATGGTGGAGAAAAATCTCGTTGAAAAATTTGGAATCGACACCACTCATAATGAGCAGCTCGGACAGATTATTTCCGCAGCATATCCTGACGAAAATGATGTGGAGCAAATTAGAAATCGTATTCGCTTAACATCCAAAAAAACTCTTATCAATGAGTTTAACCATTTTGAAGGGAATTTGAGCATTTTCCAGCCAGCTATTGATATTACTGATCAGGCACTTGGAAAAGAACGGACAGACTTAATCACTTTCATCAGCACATTGTAAAATCGTACAACAATACTAAGGACCGCTTACCACTGGTAGGCGGTCCTTAGTATATTCAAAACAAAATCACAGGAGGAACGATATGCCGAGAAAACAACCGACCACCCTTGCAGAGTGTAACGCCGAATTGGAACTCGCACAGAAGCAGCTACGGCAATATCAAAACCGGGAGAAGATGCTGACACGGAAGTTGAGCGTAGAGGAACGCCGCATCAGAACGCACCGCCTTTGCGCCCGTGGTGGCTATCTGGAAAGCATCGTGCCGGAGCTGACCGCCATGACAGATGAGGAAGCGAAAGCCTATCTTTACCACGCAGTACACAGCGAGGAAGCAAGAGCGTTTTTGAAGAAACAAGCCGAGGGAGGGGCTACAGAATAATACCCTTGTTTACAAGGGCGCACTTATACACCCTGTCGGGTGTCGTGCGCTCTGCCGAGGGCTTGTGGAAGCGTAAAAAATCAACACTCCCACATTGGCGGCTTGCGCCGCACAGGGAAAACTGCATTTTCCCTGCGACAGCTTACGCTGTCTACCCTTTCCGCAAGTCTGAAAATCGTATCGGAGGTGATACTATAGCAATCTACCATTGCAGCATTAAGATCGTCAGCCGTGGTAGTGGTAAATCCGCAGTCGCAGCCGCCGCCTACCGAAGCGGCGAGAAAATCACAAACGAGTGGGACGGCATAACTCACGACTACACCAAGAAAGGTGGCATCGTCCATTCCGAAATCCTGCTGCCGCCCCACGCTCCACCCGCCTTCAAAGACCGGGGAACGCTATGGAACAGCGTGGAGCAAATCGAAAAGGCGGGCAATTCCCAACTGGCAAGAGAGTTGGAAGTTGCTCTGCCCATAGAGTTATCCAGAGAGGAACAGGTACGGCTTGTCCGTGAATACTGTTCCTCTCAATTTGTTTCCAAAGGAATGTGCACCGACTTCAATGTTCACGACACAGGTAGCGGCAACCCCCACGCCCATATCCTCTTGACAATACGCCCGATGGACGAGCAGGGCAAGTGGCTTCCGAAATCCAAAAAGGAATATGTGCTTGATGAAAACGGCGAACGCATCCGTCTTGCAAGCGGCAGATACAAAACACGAAAAGTTGACCTTGTGGACTGGAACAGCCACGACAACGCCGAGGTCTGGCGCAAGGCGTGGGCTGACCTTGCCAACAGCTTTTTGGAGCAGAATAACCGCCCGGAACGCATCGACCACCGCAGCTATGAACGACAGGGCATTGAGCAAATTCCGACTGTTCACATCGGCGTGGCGGCATCACAGATGGAGAAGAAAGGCATCGTTACCGAGCGTGGCGAACTCAACCGCAGTATCAAGGCGGCTAACCGTATGCTCCGTGAAATCCGGGCGCAGATCGGTAAGCTGAAAGAATGGCTGTCCGAGATTTTCAAGGCAAAGGAAGCCTTACGAGCTGGGCCGCAGCAGCCGAAATCCCCCGACCTCTCCACGCTGCTGTTCCGCTATCTGGATATTCAGAAAGCAAAGGGCAGGAAGTATTCGCAGAGTTGGCAGCAACAGCACACCGCAGACGAACTCAAAGCCATTTCCAAAGCGGTCAATCTTCTTGCGGAAAAGGGCATCTTCACTCTGGAGGAATTGGAAGCGGCCCTGTCCTCTGTCAGCGATAAGGCAAGCAAAATCCGTGGTGTAATGAAGCCGAGGGAAGCGAGAATTAAGCAACTCCAAAAGCTGATTGAGCAGGCGCAGAACTTCCAAAAGACGAAGCCCGTCCACGATGAATACAAGCAAATCCGCTGGAAAGGCAAGCAGGAAAAGTTTGCGGAAGCGCACCGAGCCGACCTCACGATATGGGAAGCAGCTAACCGTTATCTGCGGGCGAAATTGCCGGATATGAAGCTGACCCCCAAAGCGTGGCAGACCGAGCTTGCGAAGCTGACCGCCGAGAACGAAACGGAGTACGACAAGCTGAAAGCACAGCGAGAGGCCGTTTCTGATCTGCAAAAAATCCGCCGCTATGTGGACATTGCGCTGAAAGAGGACGCACCGCAGCAGAGCAAAACCAGAAATTACAATATAGACCGATGAGCCATCGGAGAAAGGAAACCACCATGAACAAGAACAAAGAGTTTGAACACGAAATCGACCCGGAGCTGTTAGAGGAAATCCGGCTATGGGAAGAAGCCGACCACGATGAGCCGACAGAGTATTATTTCTCCTGCTCTGACCCCTATCTCAAACCGCAGCCCCTACCGCCCGACCATGTACGCCACAACTGCTATTTCAACGAGGACGGGCATCTCTGCGTGAAAAATCTTTCCGCTTTCTGGCTACCGGAGTTCACCTTGCAAAAGGAGATCGGCGGCACACTCTACACCGTCACAGGCAGCTATGACGGAACTGAAACGCTGGACAAGAAAATGGAGCGCATTATGGGCGAAAAGTTTACAGAAAAGATGGAGGAACAGGAATGACAAATTCACAAAATCTTGGTACAATAGAAGTAACCAATCCTGTACTGACAGTTGCCCCATTGAAGGAGGAAACAGAAATGTTACGGGCAACTGAAAAAATCACCGCATTATACTGCCGGCTTTCGCAGGAGGACGCCAACGAGGGCGATAGCAATTCCATCACCAATCAGAAAGACATCCTGCTCCGCTATGCCAAAGAACACCGCTTTCCCAACCCGACCTTTTTCGTAGACGATGGGTACAGCGGCACCAACTATGACCGCCCCGGTTTTCAGCAAATGCTGTCTGAAATCGAAGCGGGAAAAGTGGCGGTAGTGCTGACGAAAGACCTTTCCCGACTGGGGCGCAATTCCTCGTTGACCGGGCTGTATATCAACTTCACTTTCCCGAAATACAGCGTCCGCTATATCGCCATCAACGACCACTTTGACACCATCGACCCCAACAGCACCGACAACGATGTGGCGGGTATCAAAAACTGGTTTAACGAGTTTTTCGCCAAGGACACAAGCCGCAAAATCCGGGCTGTGCAGAAAGCAAAGGGCGAGCGTGGCGTACCGCTGACAACAAATGTGCCTTTTGGCTACCGCAAAGACCCGGAGGACAGAACGAAGTGGATTGTAGACGAAGCCGCCGCCCTTGTAGTCAAGCGCATCTTCAAGCTGTGCATGGAGGGCAGAGGTCCGATGCAGATTGCGAAGCTGCTCCAAGCGGAAAAGGTGCTTAACCCCACTTCCTACAAACGCAGGGAGGGTATCAAATCCCCAAGCCCCGAAACCGCCGACCCCTACCATTGGAACACCAACACGGTTGTTCACATTCTGGAACGGCAGGAGTACACAGGCTGTACGGTCAACTTCAAGACCTACACCAACTCTATCTGGGACAAGAAGCAGAGGGAAACGCCCATTGAGAAACAGGCGGTTTTCTACAACACCCACCCGGCAATCATCGAGCAGGAAGTCTTTGACAAGGTACAGCAGATCCGTCAGCAGCGTCACCGCAGAACGAAAACAGGCAAAAGCAGTTTGTTTTCCGGCATGGTCTATTGCGCCGACTGCGGAGCGAAAATGCGGTATTGTACCACCAACTACTTTGAGAAGCGGCAAGACCATTTCGTATGCGCCAACTACCGCAGCAACACGGGAAGCTGTTCGGCACACTTTATCCGGGCGGTTGTGTTGGAGGAATTGGTCTGGATGCACATGAAAGCGGTTATCTTCTATGTGACACGCTACGAGAAGCATTTTAGGGCGGTTATGGAGCAGCGGTTACGAATGAGCAGCGAGGAAGCCATCCGTGGCTACAAGACGCAGCTTGCACAGGCAGAACGCCGTCTTGCAGAGCTTGACCGGCTGTTTATCCGCATATATGAGGACAATGTTTCCGGGCGCATCACCGATGAACGCTTTTCCCTTATGAGCAAGACCTATGAGGGCGAACAGGCACAGCTCAAGGTGGATATTCACCGCTTACGGCAGGAAATTGAAGTACAGGAACGACAGATTGAAGATTTAGAGAAGTTCATTCAGCGGGTACACAAATACGAGGACTTGCAGGAAATGACACCCTATGCCCTGCGAGAGCTTGTCAAGGGTATCTACATCGAAGCCCCCGACAAGAGCAGCGGAAAGCGCAGACAGGGCATCCGCATCTCCTATGACCTTGTGGGCTTTATCCCCGTGGAAGAACTGATGAAACAGGAAACGGCATGACCGAAGCCATGCCGTTCCTGCAAAAAGCAATATTACTTTCTTATGCCCCCCGGCCATTTCGCGCAGGCATTTTTCATGAATGCAGGGCTTCGCAGTTCCGAAGCCCTGTTTGTTTACTCAAATGGTTTTTAGAATGTATTCCCGTGTGCCCAAGCCAATCTTCTCGCTCTGCTCCAGGGTGGCTTTCCATTCGATGTTGGGGTTGGAATCCTTAAAATGATCGTGGTGGCAGTGCCAGTCGGGATTTGCCAGGTGCTCGCCCAGCTGGCTGTTGCCGATGGGCTGTGCCTTCAGGCAGGCATCGGCGCAGGCCTGATCCAACGCCACCGGATCAAAGCTGGCGAACATACCGATATCCGGCAGGATGGGCGCGTCGTTTTCTCCGTGGCAGTCGCAGTTGGGGCTGATGTCCTGCACCAGCGCCACATGGAAGCAAGGACGGCCATAGCATACTGCCTGGGCATACTCCGCCATCTTCCGATCCAGCAGCTCATTGGCGCTGTCGTTGGGATTATAGACCGCATCATAGCTGCAGGCGCCGATGCAGCGGCCGCAGCCCTTGCAGGTTTCCTGGTTGATGACTGCCTTACCGTTCACATAGGAGATGGCGTCGCTGCCGCACTCCTTGGCGCAGCGATGGCAGCCCCGGCACAGCTCCGGATCCACCACAGGCTTACCGCTTTTGTGCTGTTCCATTTTCCCGGCGCGGCTGCCGCAGCCCATGCCGATGTTTTTGATGGCACCGCCAAACCCGGTGGCTTCATGTCCTTTGAAATGGGATAGGCTGATAAACACATCTGCGTCCATAATGGCGCGGCCGATCTTGGCGGTCTTACAGTATTCGCCGTTGACAACCGGCACTTCCACCTCGTCCGTGCCCCGCAGTCCGTCGCCAATAAGGATCTGGCAGCCGGTGGTGATGGTGTTGAAACCGTTGAGATTGGCGCAGTCCAGATGCTCCAGGGCGTTCTTCCGGCTGCCGGGATAGAGGGTGTTGCAGTCGGTGAGGAAGGGGAGACCGCCCTGCTCCTTGCACAGGTCAGCAATTACTTTCGCGTAATTGGGGCGCAGAAACGCCATATTGCCCAGCTCACCGAAGTGCATCTTGATGGCCACAAATTTGCCGTCCATGTCGATCTTGCCGATTCCGGCAGCCAGGCAGAGCTTGCGCAGCTTGGCAAGCTGACTGGTGCCTACTTTGCAGCGGAAGTCTGTAAAATAAACGGTAGATTTCTCCATATCTGTGATTCTCCTTTTCCTTATTTCTGAGCGGCATTATTGCCGCGCATATACGATCAAAGCTGCACAAAAATCAAGCTTTGCGCCGATGCTTCCACTCTGTCCAGATCCGGACGCTGGTGGAAACCAGCAGAATTGCTACGGCGATCACGCCGGCAATGGCTATTGTGTGGCCGCCCTGCTGGGCAAAAGAAGTCATATCGCCCCGAACGGCATAGTTGGTGGTATAATAAACGCCCGCGCCGGGAATTAAGGGGAAGATGGCCACTACCAAATAAGAGATAGCGGGATATTTCCGCACCCGCGCCATTTTTTCCGAATAGATTGCGGAGACGATGGCTGCCCAGAAATAGGCCATAATGTCGCCGCCGCCCAGCTGTAATACCAGTAAATAAGTACTCCAGGCCAATAAGCCGCCCAGCGCACACAGCAGCCCGCCGGGGCCATGGATATTGAAAAGAATGGCAAAGCCCATACAGCCCACAAAGCAGGCGACGAGCTGCATCCAGTACGGGTGCACCAGGGGCGGCAGTTCCACCGGCGCCCGCCAAAGAAAGACGGATACGTTCCAGGCCGCGCCGGTACCCAGCGCGATGGCGGCGGCAATTAAAAATACCTGTACGATTCGATTAATGCCGGAGTTGGTATCACCGAAAATAATATCCCGCATGGCATTGGTAAAGATAAGCCCCGGCACCAATAGCATCAGCGCGCCGATGGCCACGCTGTCGGCGCTGTGGGCAACCCCGAGAATGCTCATGCCATAGGCGGGAAGAGCCATGAAAAAGGCGGCGAAAATAATGCGGAAAAATTGGTTCGCCTTCCAATTGTCCATGATCCGGTTGATGAGACCTACGATCAGGCCGCACAGCCCGGCACAGATACCGTCCAGCCAGCACCCGCCGAAGAGAACGCAAAACCCGCAGGCACCCAAAAAGCTGCCTGCCAGCACTATGGGGAAGGTATAGCTGGTGCAGGAAGCGTCCGTGTCGCGCATCCATTGGGCGGCCAGGGAAAGTTCCGGCTTCTCCGCGCAGATTTTTCGGCTCAGGTTGCTGTATCGCTCCACGGAATCCAGGTCATTTCCATGGTAGCCGATGCGGCGCATACGGGTCATTGGCTTCCCGTCCGGCGTCTCGATACTGACGATTAGGCAGTTAGGAATGGCAAACGCTTCGGAAACAATGCCGTAGCAGGCTAGGATGCGGTTGATGCTTTCCTCTACACGAAAGGTTTCCGCGCCGCACACAGCCATTCGGTACCCCAGATCCGTCACCAAGTCCAGCAGGGTATTATAGTCCATAGGGTGGTCGCCTCCATCCTGTATTTGACAAAAATAAGTATAGCATAGAATCCGGGAATTACAAGCAAGAATTTGCCGCCGGATGTCTTTCCGGCGGCAAGAGGTTCATTTTCGAACAAACAAGATTCCCAAGGTCCCCGGCCCGCAGTGGCAGGAAACAGTGCAGCCCGCCTGGGTTTCTTCCACCTGCCGAAAGAAACCGCCATACTGGCGGATGGCATCCCGCACCGCCTCCAAGCATTCGCCGCTGACAGGAGTATGGGTCAGGAAGAGCAGTTCGTGATCCAAACTGTCCCGCCCGTCCAGCCGATCCTTCACATAACTGGTCAGGCACTTGGCATAGCCGCCCCGGTATTTTTTGACTACGGTCATTTTGCCGTCCTTCACCTCGATGCAGGGCTTCAGATTCAGGATATTCGCGCCCAGCGCCATAACGGAGGAGCATCGTCCGCCTTTCACCATGTAGTCCAGCCGATCCAGCAGGAAGCTGGCCTCCACCCGAGGGATAAAAGTTTGCAGTTCCGCATTCAGTTCCGCCAGGGACTGGCAGGTCTGTGCTAGATGCCAGGCTTTCAGCACCACAAGGCCGTGACCAGTGGAGAGATTTTGCGAGTCCACCACCAGCACATTGTTGAATTCCTCCGCTGCCAGGCAGGCGTTCTGATAACTGGAAGAAAAATGTGAGCCGATATTGATATGCACTACACCATCGTAAGCAGAAGCATACTTGGCGAATTGCTCCTGGTAATAGCCTACGCTCCGAGCGGCGGTGGTACAGAGGCTGCCCCCTGCGGCCACATGGGCGAAAATCTCCTCCGGGGTAATGGTCACGCCGTCCTGGTATTCCTGTCCGTCTTTTACCACGATCAAGGGGACTAGGGTAATATCGTGCTTCTGCAGCAGGTCTTGGGACAGATCGCAGGTGCTGTCTGATAGGATCTTGATACGCATGGGGTGTTTCGTCTCCTTGTTAGTTAGTATGTAAGGCGGGGTCGCTGTCCATCATGAAGCAACAGGGAGAAATCTCCTTGCTGTCCAAATATTGTGCGCCCCAGTCCCGCATGGCCACAAGAATGGGCATCAGGCTCTTTCCAAGCGTGGTAAGCGAATACTCCACCTTGGGCGGAATGACCGGGAACACTTCCCGGTGGACTAACTGCTGGGTTTCCAGTTCCCGCAGCTGCTGGGTGAGCATTTTCGGCGTAGCGCTGCTGATAAGCTTACGCAGTTCGCTGAAACGCAGCTTCCCCTCGGAAAGCCGCCATAAGATCAGCGCCTTATACTTTCCGCCAATCAGCTCTAAGGTGGCTTCCACCGGACAATGGTCGTTTGTAATCATACTTGCCTCCAGTATCAAAAAGGGTAGTATAGCACAAAATAGTGCATACTTGTGTTTTTTGAACTTTGTGCTAAAATGGTAGCACAATAAGCAGAGGATGTCAACTGAAAATTTCAAAAAAAGGGTTGACATCCTGGGAAAGTAGGGATAGCATTGAAAGTAAAATTCAAGGTGACGGGCATGACCTGCGCGGCCTGCTCTGCCCGGGTGGAGAAAGTGACCAGACAGCTTCCCGGCGTGGAGAAAGCGGAGGTGAATCTGCTGGCTAACTCTATGGTGGTGGAAGCGCGGGATGAAGCGGTGATCCCCGCCATTGAAAAAGCGGTGGCGGACGCAGGCTACGGCGCCAAGGCCGAAAACGCAGGCGAAACGGTGAAACGCCCGGTACAAGCCGATGCCGCCCAGGAAGTCAGCCCCCTGAAGGAAATGAAGCGGAGGCTCATCGGTTCGGGTGTCTGTCTGGTGGTGCTGATGTACTTCACCATGGGGCATATGGTGGGCTTGCCTGCGCCCCATTGGTACCATGGTCTGGAAAACGCCCTGGTAGCGGCGCTGCTGCAATTCTTTCTCACATTGCCGGTGGTTTATCTGAATCGCGTATATTATTCCCGCGGACTGAAGGCTCTGTGGCACCGCGCGCCCAATATGGACTCCCTGATCGCGGTGGGATCCTTGGCCGCGCTGGTATACGGCGTGGCGGCGCTGTTCCGTATGGCCTGGGCTATGGGCTGGGGCGATTGGGATACGGTACGGCATTACAGCGAAAACCTGTATTTTGAATCCGCCGCTATGATCCTGACGTTAATTACATTGGGGAAATTCCTGGAAACCCGGGCAAAGGGAAAGACGGGAGACGCCATCCGGCAGCTGATGGATTTGAGCCCCAAAACCGCCAGCGTCCGCCGGGACGGAGTGGAAACGGAAATCCCGGTGGAGGACGTGCGTGTAGGCGATACAGTGCTTGTCCGCTCCGGCGGCCGGATTCCGGTGGATGGAACGGTGATTGCCGGGCGTGCTTCTGTAGATCAGAGCGCCCTGACGGGGGAAAGCGTCCCAGTGGAAAAGGAACCCGGTTCTTCCGTTGCCGCTGCTACCATTAATACAGAGGGCTATCTGGAATTTCGGGCGGATAAAGTGGGGGAAGACACCACTCTTTCCCAGATCATCCGCATGGTGGAAGATGCAGGCGGCTCGAAAGCGCCCATTGCCCGTCTGGCGGATAAAATTGCTGGTATCTTTGTGCCGGTGGTCATGGGAATCGCGCTCCTGGCGTTCACGATTTGGATGCTGGCGACCCAGGATCTGGAATTCTCTTTGAGTATCGGTATTTCCGTGCTGGTGATCTCCTGCCCCTGTGCGCTGGGTCTGGCCACCCCGGTGGCCATTATGGTGGGAACAGGACGGGGCGCCCGGATGGGCGTGCTGTTCAAAAACGCGGAAGCCCTAGAAAATCTTCACCACGTGGATACCGTGGTATTGGACAAGACGGGTACGCTGACCACCGGGAAACCGGGGGTGACGGATATTCTTCCCGGCAGTTTGGGAGAAAAAGAACTGCTTTCTTTGGCGGCCGCACTGGAGGCCAAGTCCGAGCATCCTTTTGCCCGGGCGATTTTGGAGAAAGCCCAGGGGCTGAAGCTGGAGCAGGCAGCAGACTTTGAGACATTGCCTGGCCGGGGCGTAGCGGCCACGGTGGGGGGCAGGCGCTGCTTTGGCGGCAACGCCCGACTGATGGAAGAACTGGGGGTACGAATCCCCAAGCTGCCGCCTTTGGCGGAGGAAGGGAAGACCCCCCTGCACTTTGCCGGCCAGGACGGCGACTATTTGGGAACCATCGTGGCGGCGGATATGCTGAAAGAGGATTCTGCGGCGGCTGTTGCCGCCATGCAGAAGCTGAGTCTGGACGTGGTGATGCTGACAGGCGATAATGAGAGGACAGCCAAGGCCATTGCCGAAAAAGCGGGAATTACCCATGTGATTTCCGATGTGCTGCCGGGGGACAAGGCCGCTGCGGTGGAGAAGCTTCGCAGGGAAGGCCGCCGGGTGCTGATGGTGGGCGACGGCATTAACGACGCGCCGGCGCTGGTG
>DVKX01000012.1 GCA_018715805.1 Candidatus Faecousia intestinigallinarum
CCACCGGCAATCCCACATTGCCTATGTGCAGAACTGGATCACGGTGCTTCAGAACGAGCCGAAGGAGCTGTTCCGCGCCGTCAAAGCAGCGGAGGAGATCTCCGACTACCTGCTGGAAAAGGGGGATTTCCAGGCGTCCCTGGCCGCCTGGGAGGCCGGCGCTGATCTGCAATCAGACATCGACGCTTATAACGCCAGTCAGCAAAACGATCTCTCCGCGCCAACGCAGGACTGGGAAATGGAACCATAACATAGTAGGAGGTTTGTTATGAAAAAATTATATGTGCCGGAGCGGATCCGGCTGGAGCGGCAGTATTTCCCCGGCGTTGGCAAACGGGAACTGCGGCAGATGATCGCAGCCGGCGTGCCGGGCGTGGCTGCAACTGTCGTTTGCTGGATAAGTCTGGCAACCCCGGGCGCGCAGCTTATTGTCCTGTTGCTCGGCCTGGGCTATCTGTCCTTAGTATACGGCCTGTTCGCCCGCATGGAAGACACCGACTCTATATTCACTTTTCTGGAGCGCCGGATCGCCTTTCTCAAGGGACAGAAGCACTATTTTTATCAACAGGAACAGGAGGTAGTATATCGTGTCCAAGAAGAACACCAGCCGTAACCGCACCGCTCAGGAGTTCCTCCATGTGGAGGCTATTCAAGACAACATCCTTTGGACAACGGACAAAATGCTCTTCGCCTTTCTTCGGGTGCGGGGGCAAGACAATAGCCTGCTGGATGAGCAGGATCACATCAACCTGACAGAACATATGGCTTCTGCCCTTACTTCAGAAACCGAGCCGCTTCAGATCATCTCCATCCCCAGGACGGTAGACGTCCGTTCCATGCTCCAGGAATTAGAGCAGCTGCGCAGTCACACCGAGAATCCCGCCCGGCTGCAGCTCATCGATGGCGAACTGGACGCCCTGGAGGAGCTGCTGGAGGCAGGCGCAAAGGAACCCCTGATTTTCGTCAAACTTTGGTGTCGCGCCGCCCGAGGCGCTGATCGCCGCCTGCTGGCACGCGCAGAAGTTTTGGGAAACCGGCTGAATGACAATCGGATTGCCGCCGAGCTTATGGAGGATGACGCGATCCTCCACCTGTGTTCCCTATATGGTGAGCTGGGGGTGTGGCAGGAGGAAGGAACGGTAGACATTCCCTATTTGCCTGGAAAAAAGCGCTGGTTCTCCCGGCAGAGAACCCCCGAGGAGCTTGCCCATGCCCAGCTCATGGAACGCATCACCCCGGTAGGCGGGCTGTTTTTCCAGGCAGATAGGCTGCGAGTAGGCGGCAGCGTCTGCCGCTGCTACGGCATCGCCCGGTATCCAGGGCAACTGGACTATAACTGGGCGATGGACATTACCAACGCCACCGACTGTATTACCTGCATTACCTACGACCCCAGCCGAACCGTTCAAATTGCAGACGCCCTCTCCGGCGCGATCCGGGACGCACAGCGCTCTGCCCGGGAGGAACGGGATCGTCGGGCACAGAAACGGGCGGAACGCTCTGCGCAGAGCGCGGATCGGCTCTTGGATGAGGCGGACGCAGAAAACAAGACGCTGGGGCAAATGTCCATCCTCCTGATGCCTTTTGCCAGCGGAAAAGAGGAATTGGAGCGGGTGTGCGGGGATCTTCAGCGGCGGCTGGCAGTGAAACGGCTGAAGTTGAAGCCCCTCTCCTGCCTCCAGGAGCCTGCCTTTCAGCAGCTCTCCCCCTACTATCCGCCGCAAAGCGCTGTGGAGCAGGTGTTACAACGAGTAACGCCTCTGGAAACCCTGGTGGGCGGGTATCCCTGCACGGTGGGGGTACTCCGGGATGATCACGGCGTTCACTTTGCCCGCACCTTGGACAAAAAGATGGTGGTGTTGGACATTCGATATAAAGACAAAAGTCGCACCAACGGAAATGGCGTCGTCACAGGGATCTCCGGCACCGGCAAGTCCACCATGCTCAAACACCTCCTTCAATCTCAGTTGATGCTCGGTATGAAGTGCATTGTCATTGATCCGGAGCGGGAGTTTCGGGAACTGTGCAAGCGCTTGGGCGGCAGTTGGTGGGACGCCAGCGGCGGTAAGGCTAAGATCAATCCCTTACAAATTCAGGCTCCACTATTGGATGAGGAGCAGGAAGAAAAGTTCTCCAGCGAGATCCGGCCTTTGGACGAGCATATTCAGCATCTGAAGATGCTCTTTTCCTATAAATACCGCAGCCTCACCGATTTGCAGCGGCAGCTGCTGGAAGAAGCTCTTTTTGAAGTGTACCGGCGATGGGGCATCGGCCAGGACGCCCTTTGGGGAGACTTGGCCGCCCGGCCTCCGGAGGAGTACCCCACCATGCTGGAGCTGTATCAGGTACTTCAGGAGATGGCGCAGAAGAATCCGGAGTTCGAGCATCTGGCTGTCCTATTCAAAAGCATGGCTGTTGGCGCAGATGCCTATATCTGGAATGGTCACACCAACATCGATCTCTCCGCCGACCTGGTGGTCATCGATACCAACCGTCTCTACAACAGCTCTGATGAAAACCGGGCGGCGCAATATTACAACCTGATGCGCCAGATCTTCTCCACCGTTTCTGCGGATCAGAATACGCAGTATCTGATCATCGCAGATGAAGCGCAGATCCTTTTTGACCCGGAGCTGACGCTGGCGGCCAAGGCTATGAAAAATATGGCCACCCGCGTGCGAAAGTACGAGGGGTATCTCTGGCTGGCCTTCCACTCTCTCCAGGAGCTGCTGGACAACCAGGTGCGGCTTTACGGCCAGTCTGTGCTGGATACCGCCGCCTATAAGATCCTCTTTGGAACGGACGGACAGAATCTGGCGGACACGGTGCAGCTGTTCAAGCTGACGGCCGAGGAGGAAAAGGTACTGGAATCCCGGATGCGCAAGCGTGCCCTGGCCATGATCGGTTCCCAAAGGCTGAAGGTGGAGTTCGACATTCCGGCCTATAAGCTCTCCCTTATGGGGTCTGGAGGCGGACGATGAGCGCCATAGCCTGTGTGTTGGTGGTTCTGCTCCTGCTGTTCCTGCCTGCCAGCCTGATGGATATGGCGACCACCATGCCGGAGGAAGTGCCCCCGGATGTGCTGGAAGCCATCGCACCCGGCATATCCGCCGCGCCCCCTTCCTCAGCAAAATGGCTCTGTCCCCTGCCCATTGGTACATTTTCCATAACCAGCGAATACGGTTGGCGGGAGCATCCCATCAACGGCGCCCAATCTTTTCACAACGGCATCGATCTGGGTGCCGCGCAGTACACGCCGGTTTACGCCACCCGCGCCGGCACCGTTACCACCATCGCCTACAACAACTCCGCCGGAAACCACATTATTCTCAACCATGGGGACGGCTTTGACAGCCGCTACTTACATTTGGCCTATTGTATCGTCTCCAGCGGTCAAACAGTGCAGCAAGGACAGGTCATAGGCTATGTGGGTTCCACCGGGGAGTCCACCGGTTCCCATCTGGATTTTCGGATCCATTATAATGGGAAATCAGAGGATCCTGCGGCCTATGTAAACTTCACCGGGGAAACCTCTGATTCTCCGGAAAAACCCAAACCGCCCGTCCAAAGCGGGGGTCGTTATCCTGTAGAAATAGGAGGAGAAAGTACATGACATTCATCATCGGCAAGGGCGCAGCAATGCTGTGCCAGTATCTGGAGGAAGCGGGCTTCCCTGCCAAAGCGCTGGAAGCGTCGCAGGCTCCTTCTCTCACCGCGCTGCTGCTGGAGCAGGAGGAAGCAGCAAACATGGTTCTGCTTCAAGAAGACGCCTGGTCAATGGGACACATCCTGGCAGCCGCGCAGCTGCTCCAGGAGCGGGGTGGAAAAATGATCCTCTGGGGGACGCGGGAGCAGCCGCTCCCGTCCCTGCTCCATACCTGCGGCAGCCAGGAGGCGCTCCCAGCGCTACTGCGCCGACCTTTGCCAAAGCCGGAGTCAGGCCAAGAAAAGTCAGGGCGGCAGGAATCCCCTCGGGTTGCCCCGTTGGCCGTTCCCGATGGCGCGGTTCTGATCCTGGGGGTACTGGGTTCTCAGCGGCGAATCGGCTGCACCACCCAGTCCGTGGCGCTCTGGCACTACTGCAAAGCCCTGGGCTTTGACCCGGCGGTGGTGATGCAGCCGGAGACGGTGGCGACCATTGCCCTGGTCTTGAACGGCACGGAGATTTCCGGCGGCTATAAGGTATGCGGGATTCCCTTTGTCCTGGGCACGGATGGGGTGTATGACTGCTACATCGTAGACCTGGGCGACCAGCCCAGGGGCTTGGAAACCTGCGACGGCGTAGTGCTGGTGGCCGGGAGCAAGCCCTGGGAGATCGCCAACACCGCAGCGGGCGTCCAGATGGTGGGCGACCGCTGCATTGCCGCCATCCTCTCTTATTCCACCGGCAAGGCCGTACAGGAGACAGCGCCCCTCTTTGGCGCTTGCCCAGTATACCCCGCCCCCTATCTCCCCGACCTCTGGCGGCCGTCTTTGGCGGCACTGACGCTCTATGACCGGATGTTCCGGCAGACGATTGCCCGCCTGGTGGAGCAGGGGCAAAACGGGGAGGAGAAGCTGGACGAGACAGACAGCGCCAACAACACCGGCGAATCCAACACCGCAGAACACAAGGAGGAAGAATAATATGTTGTTTAATAAATCCACCCGGGCGATTGTGACCCGGGGCAGCTGGGGCAGAAAGAAAAATCCCGCTGCTGCGGGAAGTCCGGAGGAAAATGGAACCCAGGAGGCTCCATCCTGGTGGAGTCAATGGGGATACTGGGTACGCCAGGGGCTGTCCATCTTATGTGTGCTGCTGGTGCTGGCGCTTATGGTGCTGCTGACCCTCGGGAGATCCCAAGGCGTCACTATGCCCAATGGAACCAGCGCCGTGGCCGTTCTGGCGGACGCCGCCCTCACCGTCCAGGCGCAGCCGGGGGATATTGCCCAGGTATATGGGATGAATGGAACGATCCTGCCGGAACTGCGCTATGTTCTGATCTATCAGGCGGCTCCGGAGGGCTTGCTGGTGGCGCTGACGCCGGAGCAAACACAGGTTCTTCTGGCGCAAGAACATTACACCATAACGCTGGCCATCCAGGGAAATCCAGAGAAAGCTGCCGCTGCGCTGGATCTGCAGGAGCGGATCCTGCATCCGCAGATCACCCTGACAGTGCCGGGGGCAGCTTTCCTGACTCCTGGGGAAGTTCTGGAATTGGAATACACCGCCGGGATCCAGCCCGAGGAGGCTGTACTGCCGGAGGTAGCATGGCAAAGCAATGACCCCGCCATCGTCACAGCGGAGAACGGCGTTCTCACCGCCCAGGGGGTGGGGGAAGCCGTTGTCACGGCCTCCTGCGGCGGTGTGGAAGCGCGCTGCCATATCACGGTGGCCATCCCCCTGGAGGCCATCTCCCTGGACAAAGAATCCCTCACCCTGGCCGCCGGAGAAACAGCGCTGCTGACGGCAGCTGCCAATCCCACAGACGCCACCGGCTTTGCCGTGAAGTGGCGGTCTGCGGATCCTGCTGTGGCCACGGTAGATGCAGATGGCGCCGTTACGGCCAAAGCCACCGGCGCGACGGTCATTACGGCGGTCTGCGGCAGTGTGGAGGCAAGCTGCACGGTGCAGGTGGGCGTCCATGCGGAGGTGGCGCAGCTGGACAAAACTGCTCTGCCCCTGACCGTGGGACAAACAGAACGGCTGGCGGCCACCGTTTATCCCGGCAGCGATGTGGTCGATCCTGTGGTATGGGAAAGCGCCGACCCCGCGATTGCCACTGTGGAAGCGGACGGCAGCGTGACCGGCATTGCTGCAGGGAGCACCACCATTACCTTCCGCTGCGGCCAGGCTTTGGCTACCTGCGCCGTTACGGTCACTGCCGCGCCCGTACGGTAAAGCAATGCTTCAAACAAAATGCTGTTATCCTGGCGTCTGGGTTTACCGCCCAGGCGCTTTCATTTTGAACATGATTTAATAACGAAAGGAAAGAACCCCATGAGATTCTTAAGAAAGTACACAGCTACCCCCAATCGCCTGATCCGGGACACCACAATGCACTATACCTCCAAGATCGTTTACCTGGCGCTGGCGCTCCAGGAGCGGAAAAGCGGCCTGGTGAAGGTGACTGTGGCCGAGCTGACGGCACTGTGCCGCCTGTCTGAGGAGACAGTCCTGCAGGCGCTTTCGGAGCTGGAGCTGGGCGGCTTTCTCAAGAAAAAGCGTTCCTGGCGGTGGAGCAAGTCGCTGAACTGTCCCATCTACGCCGCAAACACCTATAAACTTACCAAGGCTGGAAACGAGGGCTACACCCTGATCTCCGCCGCCGTCATGGATGTGGACGCTACCCCGGCGGGCTTTTGCGTGCTTCTCTTCCTCTACTGCTGCGCCGGTCGCTCTGGGCGCGCCTTTCCGTCCATCCGGTATATTGCAGGCACCTGGCGGGATAAGGTATGCAACGGGCTGGATATGGCTCGCTCCACGGTGCAGCGGGTATTGAAGCAGCTGGAGAAGCTCCAAGCCTTTGTGAAGCACAACTGCCTGGCCAAAGCCGGGGATCTGCGGTGCAATTCCTATTACCTGACGGAAATGGTTCCCGCCGCCGTTTCTGGCAGCCAGCCGGTGCAGGAATGTTTTTTGGGGGGTGTACCGATTTTTCGGGAAGCATCCCCCATTAAAAAGATAACGGGGGTTTTATACTTTGAGGGAAGGATTAAAGGTGTCCCGGAATTTGGCGAAATATACAAAAATTCCCTCTGTCTTCCAAGGGAACGTCTCTCCTGCTGTCCATCCCTGAAAGACATAGACGGGGAAAGTCTGCCCTTTTGACGGCTTTTCTGACGGCGATCTCTTTTCGGATGGGCAGTCGTCAGCGCTCATCCAGGCGCTTCTGCCCCATTTTGACCATTTTTATGTCCACGATACAAAAACACAAAAATATATTTCCGTCTAAGCAGGGGGAAGCTGCACCCTCCCGGCTGCTTTGCGCCAAGACCGGGGGGCGCAGCCCCTCCGAGGACTGCCCAGGCGCTGTCCATAGACTTTTCCAAGGTTGTCCAGCAGACCTTTCCACGCCCCTGCGGTGTGGGAAGGTCTGTGGTCAACCGGCAGGCACTGCCTGTGGAACAAGTCTGTGGGTCAGCGCCGGAAATACAGAAAAAAGAAAGGAACTGCTATGGCAATGACAACACAAAAAGACCTCACCCTGGAGCTGCGGGAAGCCCGGGAGGAGGGAATGCGCCAGGCGAAGATCTGCGCCAATATACGGGCGATCAATAAGCTGATGGCCAACCTGCACGTCTCTCTGGAGGATGCGCTGAAGCTCCTGGAGATCCCGAAATCCCAGCGCAATACCTACCGGAAGATCTGCGCTGCACGTGCGGGACAAAAGCAGATGGCAAAATAATTTATATTTGTGGTAACTTTGTATTGACACTATTCAGCTTCAGTTAATAATTGCTTAGGTTCAAGGTCAGTATCACCTGGATC
>DVKX01000013.1 GCA_018715805.1 Candidatus Faecousia intestinigallinarum
TGCATCAAGGTATTGTCCTGCTTGTGCCAAGAAGATACGGAGGGAGAAATCAAACGAGAGCAAACGCAGGAGCAGAGAACAGAAAAGGATAGCATGTATGAACTGTCCGCAAAAAATGACCGACTGACCTGCAGCAGCGGCTGGGCCGCATCGTCCGCCAGGGTAACGAAAATGAGGAGGTGGAGATCTTTCGCTATGTAACCGAGGGAACATTTGATGCTTATTTGTACCAGCTCGTCGAGAACAAACAAAAATTTATCGCCCAGATCATGACCAGCAAAGCTCCGGTTCGCGTGGCGGATGATGTGGACGAAACTGCCCTGAGCTATTCCGAGATCAAGGCGCTGGCCACGGGCAACCCTCTCATCATTGAGAAGTGCAACCTGGATATGGAGGTGGCAAGACTGAATATGCTGAAAGCCAGCCATCTGAATCAGGTGTATGCGCTGGAAGAGCTGGTGTACCGCAAATATCCGGCTGAGATCACCCGGCTGACGGAACGGATCGAAGGGTATGAGCAGGATGCGGCGCTGGCGGCGGCTCACCCCAGGCCCCAGGAAGGATTCTGCGGCATGGAGGTGGAGGGCAGGCACTACACCGAAAAAGAGGCTGCCGGCAAGGCTATTATTGATGTCTGCACCCGGATGACCGGCTCCGATGCTGTTCTTTTGGGGCAGTACCGGGGCTTCTCCATGGTGCTGGCCTATGACGGGATGAGCAACGAGTACCGCATCACGCTGAAAGGTACGCTGTCCCACACGGTGACGCTGGGGGCGGATGTATTCGGCAACATCACCCGTCTGGACAATGCGCTGGAGAATCTACCGAAGGCGCTGGAATCGGAACGGGCCAAGCTGGAGGAAACCAAAGCCCAGCTTGAAAACGCCCGCACCGAACTGGCTGCTCCCTTTGCCCGTGAGGAGGAACTGGCAGAGAAGACGGCCCGTTTGCAGGAACTCAATATCCTGCTTAACATGGATGAGAAAGACAAGACGCTGATGGATGACGTCCCTGATGAGGGCGAAGAAGCGCCTGCCCGGAAAGTGGTGGGCCTGGAACGGTAAAGGAGGTTCCCATGACCAACGAAGAATTAAATACCAAGCTCTATGAGAAAATGTTTGCGGAACAGGAACAGTTCCGGGAGTGGCTGCTTTCCCAGCCGCCGGCTGAAATTTTGAACCATGCCTATGAGTACACGGCACGGGAGGACATCCTGGTGTCTCTGGAATATAACGATCTGGAGGATAGCCAGGCCAGAGCGCTGCTGAAATCCGGCAAGCCGTTGAAGCAGATTTTTGAGCGGTGGGAAGATAAGGAAACCTCCCACATGGAAAATATCTGGGACACCGTGCAGGAACAGGCCAGGGCTGCCGAAGCCAAGCAGAAATCCAAGGCACAGATGGAACGGTGATGATTGCACAGTTGTCATTGTGCTGCGGGACAGGTATAGTATAATAAAAATCGCAGCAAGGGGTGATGATAGATGGAGGATAGCTACTGCTTGCTTCCGGAGCGCATTTCCGAGCAGTTTTCTGAAATTGACAGCGACATTGTGATGGATTTAGCCGATAGCAACCCGGAATATACTGAGGTGAAAGCCCGGATGGAGGAACTGAAGCGCCAAAATCCTGTGATTGGCGCTCTGCTGGAGGGCAACGGGCACCTTTCCTTTTCTTCGGATGAACATGAGTCCTTAAAGGAATTTATCCGGCTGTATCTGCGGGCCGACAATATGGAACGGGAACACATCTACTTCCGGGGCCATGCAGATGGATTTGCCTATTTGAAGAAGATCGGCGCTTTCAAAACAGAATAGTCCCATGGAACGGTGCGGGAGATCCGCACCGTTTTTACATATCCTTATGCTATCTAATCCGAAAAAGTTAAGGAAGAAGAAAAGTTTTTTCGGATTGCAAGTAAAAACTATTGATATTTCTGGAGTTTTTGGCTATACTATTGCTAAGGAGTAAGGAGGCGAAGGATATGATTATCAGACCGCAATATATGAACGCGCTCAAAACCTACCGGGATGTTCCGCTTGTGAAAATATTGGCGGGAATCCGGCGCTGTGGGAAATCTACCATTTTGGATATGCTGCGGGACGATCTGCAAAAAAGCGGGATTGCCGCGGACCATATACTCTGTATGCGCTATACGTCCGAGGATTTTGACGATGGGATGACCGACAAGGAAATGTACAGCAGCATCAAAAATCAGATGGTGGACGATGGACGCTACTACCTTCTGCTGGACGAGGTGCAGGAAATTGATGGGTGGGAAAAAGCGGTCAACAGCCTGCTGGAAAATGCCAATACTGATATTTATGTGACCGGCTCCAATTCCAAGCTGATGTCCAGCGAAATCTCCACCTATTTGACGGGACGGTATATCTCCATTCCGGTTTACACCCTGTCCTTTTCCGAATACCTGGATTTCAAACAGAATGATTCCCGTTCTCCCAAGGAGCTGCTAAACGAATATCTGCGGTTTGGCGGTTTTCCCATTGTGGCGCTGGGCCATTTTGACGAACGCTCGGCCTATCAGATTGTGGAGGGCATTTATAATTCTGTCATTACCAACGATATTACACGGCGGCACAATATTATGAACTTCGATCTGTTTAACCGTGTGGTCAAGTATATCGTGGAAAATGTGGGCAAGACCTTTTCGGCCAACGCCATCGCGAAGTTCCTCAAAAGCGAAGGACGTTCCCTGTCTGTGGAAGCTGTTTACAACTATCTGAACTGGCTGGAAAAGGCATTTGTGATCTATCGCTGCCAGCGGTATGACTTACAGGGAAAATTCGTGCTAAAAACCCAGGAAAAATTTTATCTGGCAGACGCTTCCCTGAAATACTGCATCATGGGCTTCAATCCGAAGTCCATTGCCTCCATGCTGGAGAACATCGTCTACTTCGAGCTGCTGCGGCGGGGCTATGAGGTTTATATCGGAAAAAACGAGACAAAAGAAATTGATTTTGTAGCGGTGCGGCGGGATGAACGCATCTATGTTCAGGTGTGCCGGAGATTGCCGGAGGAATCGGACCGGGAGGTCGCCAATCTTCTGGAGATTAAAGACCACTATCCCAAATATGTGGTCACTCTGGACGAACTGGCCGCCGGAAATATCAACGGTGTGAAGATTGTGCATTTGGCGGACTTTTTGCTGAGTGACACCTATTGAACCAAAGGGTTGACAACATCAGATACCCGCAGCGGAGAATCTGCACATTCTTCGCTGGTATCTGCATATAAAACAGAAAAATATATGCAGAAACTGCCGGTTGGAGCAAATCCAGCCGGCTTTTTTCATAGCCAGCATCAGGGATTCTATACATAGTCCGCTACCCCTATGGGCGGCAAATCCAAGACTATGGAAAGGGGGATTTTTATGCCTTTTTATGATTCAGAAACCATTGAGCGGGCAAGGCAGGTGGACCTTCTCACCTACCTGCGGACCTGCGAACCCCAGGAGCTGGTCCACGTCTCCGGCAACGTCTACTGCACCAAAACCCATGACAGCCTGCGGATTTCCAATGGCAAGTGGTGCTGGTTTTCCCGCGGAATCGGCGGGGCCAGCGCGCTGGACTATCTCATCAAGGTCAACGGCTATTCCTTTCTGGAAGCCATGGAAACCATCTCCGGCAGGGCGGCCATCAGGCCGCCTTCTTTTGTGCCGGCACCCAAAGAGGAAAAGCCCAAGAACCTGCTTTTGCCCCAGTCTGCCCCTGATAACCGGGCGATGGTGGCTTATCTCAGGGGCCGTGGCATTGACCAGGAGGTGATCGACTACTGCGTTCAGACCGGGCGGATTTATGAGAGCCGGAACAAAGGTCATGGCAACGTGGTGTTTGTCGGCTTCGATAAGGAGGGTAAGGCGCGGTTCGGCTGCCTGCGGGGAATCAGCGAAGCCAGGTTCCACGGGGATTTAAGCGGCAGCGATAAGCACTTTTCTTTTGCCCTGCCCGCCTGTGTGGAGAATCCGGCGGTCCATCTGTGCGAGTGCGCCATTGACGTCATGTCCTACGCCACGCTCTGCAAGCTGGACGGGATCGACTGGCGGCGGCATAACCTGCTGTCCCTGGCCGGGGTGTACCAGCCAAAGAAAAAGATGGAGGAAAGCAAGCTGCCGGTGGCGCTCACCCGGTTCCTGGAGGATCACCCTCATGTGAAAACCGTGTATCTCCACCTGGACAACGACACCGCCGGCAGGCTGGCGGCCAAGGCGATCATGGCTGTTATGCCGGAGGGCTACCGGGTGGAGAACAAACCGCCGCCCCGCGGAAAGGATGTGAATGATTTTCTGTGCCGCCGGCTGGGGATTCCCATTCGGGGCGGCCAGGGCAAAGAGCCAGAGCGGTGAGTTGCCGGTTTCGCAGCTTCAACAGATTCTCCCTCTTGCAAATTGTTATCATATATGTTAACATTAAAGCAATGAGGTGAGAGTATGGATGAACTGCGTAAACGGCAGAAAATCATATCCCAGCTTGTGGAGGCCCGTCTGGAACAGGGCATTTCCCAGGCAGAACTGGCCAGACGATTGGGAATCCAGCGTTCCGGCATCAACCGCCTGGAAAGTGGGACACAGAACCCTACGCTGGATATGATCCTAAGAGTCGCTTCGGCGCTGGGAAAGGATGTTTCACTGGAACTGAATGACAAGGAGGAGCCTATGAGTAATGTTTACAGTCTCCGTATTTATGATACGGAGCTACTGCGCTTTTCCATGGAAAAGAAGGGCCTGTCCGGCCTTGTGGCCGAAATCTTGTACACCAACGAAGAGCAGGCCCATTTGCTGCCTTTGGATATGGAGCGCACCGGCGAGGGCGTCATTCATTGGCTGGAGCGGCGGGTGATCCCCAAAAACCGCGCCTTTGTGGACGAGATCTTGAAAACCCTTGGCCTCAGCCATAACGACACCAAGGGAATCATCGATGTGTGCAAGGGGCTGTCGCTCAACGACAGCTATTGGGTGGTGCCGGAAGGATTTGAGGGGAAATTTTCCCAGTACAATCTTTATGAAAACCGCTTTTCCGAGATACTGGCGCTGGTGGCCTATACCGGCGCTGGCGGGAGCCGTCAGGCGTTTACCACATCCCCGGAGCTGACCACAGGCGGTATGCTGCCCAAGGCGTGGCGCTATGTGGAACACGATGGGATTTATCTCTACAAGGGTGGCACGACCGGCGCGTCCAATGCGGGCCGGGAGCCGTACTGCGAGTATTATGCTTCGCAGATTGCGGAAACCATGCGCTTAAATGCCGTGCATTACGATCTGGAGAACTGGAAAGGTATTACCGCCTCTAAGTGCGCCCTGTTTACCAACATCGACACAGCCTATATCCCCATCGGGCGTATTGTCCGGACCGGGGGCATCGCCGCCTGCCTTGCCTACTACGACAAGCTGGGGCCGGAGTTTTCCGAGCAAATCCGCAGTATGTTGGTGTTTGACGCCCTGATCTACAATGAGGACCGCCACTTTGGAAACTTTGGCGTCCTGCGGGATAACCACAGCGGTGACATCATTGCCCCCGCCCCTATTTTTGACAACGGGCTGTCTCTGTTCTGTTACGCCGGCAAGGAAGATTACGCGAACCTGGACGAGTATGCAAAAACCCGTTCCAACCCCTATAACATCTCCTATGAGGAGGTGTGCGCCGAGGTTATGGGACCGAAGCAGAAAGAGCAGCTCCGCCGCATGATCGGGTTCCGGTTCAAACGCCACGAAAGCCTTAACCTGCCGGAAGAACATCTGCAGGCCATTGAGAAGCATTTGGAGGGCCGGGTGCGTAAACTTCTGGCGATCCCCACCCGCCATCCCAAACAGGAGAAGGCGCGGTAAAAACGAATATCTTTTTTTGGAGAGCGTTCTGAAAATGAACGCTCTTTTTTGTTGCCCATTTTTAGAGAGGAGCATGAGCGATGAAGGATTACGATGTGACCATCACGGAAACCTTGGAGATGACTGTCACAGTGAACGCTGCAAGTCGGATGGAGGCCGAGCAGCTTGTCAATGAGCAGTGGAAGAAAGGCGATTATATCCTGGACGCCGACCACTTCACGGGTGTGAATTTTAAGGCCAGGGGACAAAACCGTGACCGGGGCGACCGGTGATGTTCTTTTTTCGCCCGTCCCAGATTCCCCGCAGGGGAATGGAATGTAGCTGTACCAGCAAGCATCGCCTTTGTGATACCACAAAGGCCGCTTGTTAGGGGGAACGCCCCCTAATACCCCTTTTGAAAGGATGGAGGTTTTCATGGAAGGATTGTTTTTCGCCATTGGATTTCTGCTGGGCGGTGTGCTCGGCGTGCTGATTATGTGCCTGCTTCAAATCAACCGCATAGGCAGAAAGGAGGATTCGGAAGAATGAGAAAACGCAACGTACACGTCCAGTTTTGGCTGGACAAAAAAGAGGCGGAAGCCCTGAATAAAAAAGTGAAGCGCAGCGGCCTTTCCCGCGAGGCATACCTGCGCCATCTGGTGAACGGTCTGGTTCCCCAGGACGCGCCGCCGCCGGACTACTTTGACTTCATGCGGGAGTTGCACCGGATTGGCGGCAACCTCAATCAGATCGCCCAGAAAGCCCATGTGCTGGGGGTCATAGATGAGCGCCGCTACGATGAGGAAATGCGCAAGCTCGACCAGCTCGTCCGGGACATCACCAAAGCGGTGATCCTGCCCCGTGCTATGGTGTGACGTGGCCACTACGTCTATCTGGCGGGTGAACGGCTGGCTGGGCAAGGTCCTCATCTATATCGAAAACCCAGACAAGACCGAAAATCCAGATTTCTTTGAAAAGCAGGACATGGATGGCAAGAAGGCTCAGGGCCTTGCGGATGTGATCGAGTATGCCGTTCAGCAGAGCAAAACCAGCAAGGCGGTGGAAAGCGAAGGCGAAACGGTCCTGCGGCAGTTTGTTTCCGGGGTGAATTGCAGCCCCTCTACTGCCCGCGATGAGATGATGGCTGTGAAAAAGCGGTTTGGAAAGGAGGACGGAACGGTTGCTTACCACGGCTATCAGAGCTTTGCCCCCGGCGAGGCCACGCCGGAGCTGGCCCATGAGATCGGCCTTGCCCTGGCAAAAAAGCTGTGGGGTGAAAAATACCAGGTGCTGGTTGCCACCCATTTGGACAGGGAGAGCCATTTGCACAACCACTTTGTGGTGAACACGGTTTCGTTCATCGACGGGATCAAATATCACCGCACGGAACAGGATTATTTCGATATGCAGCGGGAATCCGACCGGCTGTGCCGGGAGTACGGGCTTTCCGTCATTGAAAACCCCCAGCGTGGGAAGTCCAAGCAGTACGGGGAATGGCGGGCCGAACAGGAAGGACGCCCCACCTATCTCTCCCTCATCAAAGCCGATGTAGATACTGCCATCCGCCAATCCATGACGGAGCGGCAGTTTTTTTATCACCTGCGGCAGATGGGGTACGACATCAAGGTGGGCAAGGACATTACGGTTCGTCCGCTGAATTATCCACGGGGACGCAAGCTCATGCGTAACTTTGGCGAGGACTATTCCCTGGAGAACATCCGCAAAAGGATTTTGGACCAGCGCCGCCCCCAGCGGGAGTACAGGACACAGCCGCTGCGGTGCAGGCTCCGCGGGGATTGGAAGCAGGCCAAAAAGGTGACAGGGTTCCGCGCCCTCTACTTCCACTACTGCTATCTGCTGGGGGTATTTCCGCAAAAGCAGAACCGCCCGCCCAGGCGTGTTCCCCATGCGCTGCGGGAGGACTTGATCCGGGCGCAGGAGCTGACCGATGAAGCCCGCCTTCTCTCCCGCCACCGCATCGACACCCTGGAACAGCTCACCAGCCACCGGACAGCGGTGGAAACAGAGATCGGGGAGCTGACGGAACAGCGCAAAAGACTGTACCGGCAACTGCGCACCAAGGCGGTGCTGGCCGACCCGGCCCGGCAGGAAACGATCCGGGCGGAGATTTCCGCGCGTTCTGCGCGGCTGAAGGAGCTGCGCCGGGAGGTGAAGCTGTGCGAGGACATTGCCCTGCGCTCCACTTCCATCAAGGAGAAGATTCGCTCCGCCCGCGAAGAAATGTCCGGCAAGGAGGAAAAAGCCCGCCAGGAACCAGAACAGAAGGCTCCCCCAGGAAGGAGATGATTTTTGATGTATAACTCAGGCGACGCGGCGGAACAAGTGGTGCGGATGAGCCTGGAGGGCGCTGAATTTGCCCTCAAGATCACCGGCTCCGCCGCCAAAAATCTTGCCGCCGCCCTTTACACGGTTTTGAAAGATCAGAAAAAGACCAAGGGCAAAGCCCGCATTGAAACCATGCTGCGGGAGAAGCGCCCCATGAAGGTCTACACCATCAAAAAAGAGGACTGCCCGGAGTTTGCCAGACAGGCCAAGGGCTACGGAATCCTCTACGCGCCTATCCCAGTGAAGAAAGGCGACGACACCATCGACATTCTGGTGTTCGAGGATGACGCCGCCAGAGCCAACCGGATCGTGGAGAAATTCAAACTCACGGTGGTGGATACGGCGTCCATCAAGGAGGACATCGAGAAATCCCGTGAACAGCGTGGCGAGGAACCGGCAGCCCCGGAGAAGGCTACCCCGGAAAAGAATGAGGATGACCGGCTTGTGGATGAACTGATGGAGAAGCCTGTCCAGAAGGAAAGGGCCCAGCCGGAACACCCGGCAGCGGAGAAAACCGATTCTTTTACCCCGGCGGCGGAAAAATCCCATCCGTCCGCGCCTATCTCCGAGAACAGCAGCAAGTCCGCAAGGGGTACTTCTGAGGGGACTGAGAAACCATCGGTCCGTCAGGAGCTGCGGGACATCCAGGCCAGAAGGAAACAGGAGGCGGAAACGGCCAGGGCCGAGGAGCCGGCTGCGCCCCAGAAGAAGGCTGCCCAGAAAACCACCCGGCACCAGCCGCCCAAACCCAAAAAGAAACCCAAATCGAAAGAGAGGTAAACGGTAATGAATCACTTTGACGATCTGTTTGAACAGCAGCCCAGGACAGAGCCTGCCCCCGAAAAGCAGGAAAGCCGGAAAGAGCGTCCCAAGCGCCAATGGTGGCAGGTGAAGGAGGAAAAGCAGCGAAAAGAAGCCTACGCCACCTTGGACCGGATTTTCGGAGAGTTCTCCCAGGGCACAGCCAGCATGGAAGCCTATCTGGATGTGCAGAGCCGGTTCCCCTTCCATTCCGCCCGCAACGCCCTGCTGATCGGGAACCAATGCCCCCAGGCGCAGCGCGTGGGCGGCTACAAGGAGTGGCATTCCCATGGGATCGAAATTCTGGAGGACGAGAAGCGCCTGCCCATCATTATCCTGGAACCGGGCAAGGCATACCGCCGCGAGGATGGCAGCGTGGGTCAGAACTTTTACGCAAAAGAGGTCTATGACATTTCCCAGACCACGGCGCGGGATCAGGTTCAGCCCCAGGTGAGCTACGATGAGCGCCTGCTCATAAAGGGCCTGATCGCCAGTTCCCCGGTCCCCATCCGGGCTGTGGAGGAACTGACCCAGGGCCGTGGGGCCATGTTTTCTGCAGAGCAGAACACCATCCTGGTGAAAAAGGGCATGGACGCCCCGGACATCTTCCGCTGTGTCTCCCTGGAGATCGCCAACGTGCAGCTTGCCCAAAGCATGGACAGCTATTCCAGAGAGACAGACGGGTATAAAGCCTATGCGGTCAGCTATATGCTCTGCAGGCGGTATGGCGTGGACGCCCAGGAATATGAGATTTCCAAGCTGGACGGCGTGTTCCAGGGGCAGGTCCCCAGAGAGGACATTCCCGCCGCCCTCACCGATAT
This sequence comes from Candidatus Faecousia intestinigallinarum, assembly GCA_018715805.1. GTDB lineage: Bacteria > Bacillota > Clostridia > Oscillospirales > Oscillospiraceae > Faecousia > Faecousia intestinigallinarum. The sequence goes on from DVKX01000013.1 coordinate 9,789, forward strand.
GCGGGATGCGTTCAAATCCCTGAATGGCCGCATGGCCAGGGCCATGGGCCTCACCCGTGACAGCAAGCAGAAGGAACCGGAACGGTAAAGGAGGTTTTGAAAAATGGAACGACAGGACAAGGTTGTCCTCACCCTGGACAGCTATGAGCATGGAATTATGATCCGCGCCCTCAATGAGCTGCGCAACGATATGCTGGAGGAACAGCGCGACCCCGGCCCGGTGGAGGATGTGCTGCTGAAAACCATTGACGCCCCCGCGCAAAAAGACAAGAAAGTGAAGCGCCGGGATGAAGCCAGATAACAAGGCGGGCGGCCCCTGGCTTTACGCCCTGGGGCTGGTCCCGGTCATCTGGTTTGCCCTGCTGATTGCGCCTGCTGTTTCCGGGGGACTTTCGGAAATCGTCAGCGACCTGCCTGCGGCAATGAACCATCCATTCCAAATCGTGTGGTGCGAGGATAGTGTAAAAACTGTCCTCCTTTTTATTGCCGCCTATGGGCTGGGGATCGGGATTTATCTCTCGTCCCGGCGCAATTACAGACGAGGCGAAGAACACGGTTCCGCCAAATGGGGCGATCCGCGGGCCGTGAATAAGAAATACCGGGCGAAAGACCCGTTTCAAAACCGCATTTTCACCCAGCACGTCCGCATGGGGCTGGACGGCAGGAAACACCGCCGTAACCTGAACACCCTGGTGGTGGGCGGCAGCGGCGCGGGCAAAAGCCGGTTCTATGCCAAAGTCAACCTGTGCCAAGCCAACACGTCTTATTTCATTCTGGACTGCAAAGGAGAACTGCTGCGGGACTGCGGCGGCCTGCTGGAAAAACGAGGGTACGAAATCCGGGTGGTAGATCTTCTGAACATGGAGAAAAGCCATTGCTACAATCCCTTTTCCTATCTGAAATCGGACAACGACGTGCAGAAGATGGTGACGAACCTGTTCAAGGCCACTACCCCGAAGGGAAGCCAGTCCAACGACCCCTTCTGGGACACGGCAGCTTCCATGCTTCTGATGGCGCTGGTGTTTTACCTGTGGTACGAAGCGCCGGAGGATGAAAAAAACTTCCCCATGGTCATGGAAATGCTGCGGGCCGGCGAGGTGCGGGAGGATGATGATTCCTACCAATCCCCTCTGGACGAGTTGTTTGATCGGCTGGAAATGCGCTCCCCGGACCACATCGCCGTGAAGTATTACAAGGACTATCGTTCCGGTTCGGCCAAGACGCTGAAATCCATCCAGATCACTCTGGCGTCCAGGCTGGAGAAGTTC